>NZ_POUC01000414.1 GCF_002891435.1 Streptomyces cahuitamycinicus | reverse complement strand
GGCGGCTGAGGCGGCGGCTGGGTCATGGCGTGGGTACCTCGGGGAAGGGGACGGACGACGCGGACGAAGGGAAACCCGACGGAGGAAGAGTCACTTGCCGTAGGCGAGCATCAACTTCTCCTTCGTGTCGTCGTTGCCGCTCAGCCGGGTCGTCGAGATGTAGAAGCGCCCGTCGGCCCAGTCGACGTCCTTGGAGAAGAAGCTGTCCTCGATGTCCGCGGCGGCCTGCGGGTTCTGCAGCAGTTTGGACGGCTTGTGGCTGCTGCCGCCGGTCGGGATGGACACGATCTGCCCGCCCGCGTCGTACGACGGCTCCACATAGGCGATGAGCTTGTCGCCCTCGGTCTTCACCGGCATCATCGACTCGTCGGAGGGGGACTTCACTCGCCACTTCTCCTTGCCGTCCGCCAGGTTGACCGCGACGATCTCGTTGGCGCCGGACGTGGCCTTGGTCGGCAGGTACAGCGTGGAGTCGTCGACGGCGACGCCCTGGCAACCCGTGAGGTCGCGTTCGAGGATCGCCCAGCCGCACTCGGGGGCGAAGTCCTCGTCGAAGCCGACCTGCGAGCGGAACTTGCCGCCGGAGGTGAAGGTGGAGATGTTCCAGGCCTTCTTGTCCGAGTTGGTGCTGTAGACGACCAGCGGGCTGACCGAGTAGGTGCGCGCGACCCGCCAGCCCTTGTCGAACGGCTGGGTCCACCTGGCCTTGCCGGTCCTGGGGTCGAGCTCCTGGAGCTCGTCGTGCTCCTTGTCCGTGCCGGCGCCGCAGGAGGAGACGGCGATCAGCTTCTCGCCGCCGGCGAACGCGGCGGGGAAGCAGGCGTTGCCGTACTTCTTCTTGTCGAAGAGCTTGTCGCCGTTGGTGACGTCGTACGCCGTGCCGGACTGGGAGCGGCCCACCATCAGCGTCTTGCCGGTGATGGACAGTTCGACGGAGCGCGTGGAGTCGAACAGGGCGCCGTCGGCGACCGCTTTCTTCCAGCCCTTCTCGCCGGTGCCGAGGTCGATCTCCTGCAGCTGGTTGCACTTGGCGCGGTCGCTGCTGCCGCTCATGTACGCGACGACGATCTTGTCGTCGGACGTCTTCTGCGGAGTCGTCGCGCAGATCTTCTGCGGGAAGGTGATCGCGTCCCAGGCGGGTTTGCCGTCAGCGACGTTGTAGGCGAAGAGCTGCTTGTAGGCGGCCTTCACCGCGGTCTTGCCGGTGATCCACATGCCGTTGGCGTCGGCGCCGGAGCCGGGCGCGTCGGGCGCCTCCTTGTACCAGAGGACCTTGGCCTCGCCGGCCTGGCGGCCCTGGTTGAGGTTCTCCGGGTCCTCGCCGCCGTCGCCGCTGCCGTCACCGGGGTTGACCGGGGCGGAGGAGCCGGGCTTGGCGTCGTCGGTCTTCTGGGCGACCGGCTTCTTCTTGCCCTTGCCGTCGTCACCGCCGGTGACGGCCCACACGGTGCCGCCGACCACGAGCAGCGCGGCGACCGCGGCACCGATGATCATGGCGGGCTTGCCCTTGAAGGGGTTGTTCGAGCCGCCCCCGGGCGGCGTGCCGGGCGCGCCGGGGTACTGCGGCTGCGTCGGGTAGCCGTACCCGGGCTGGCCGTACGGGCCCGGCTGTTGCGGCTGGCCGTACGGGCCCGGCTGCTGCGGCTGGCCGTAGGGGCCGGCGTTGTACGGGCCCGGCTGTCCCGGCTGCCCGTACGGACCGGGCTGCTGCGGGGACTGCTGCGGGTAGCCGTACCCCGGCTGCGGCGGGCCCTGCGGGGGCGGCGGCGTCTGGGGCGGTCCCTGCGGTGGTGGCGGGGTCTGCGGTGCCCCGTAACCACCGCCCTGCGGCGGCTGGTTCTGCGGTGCACCGAAGCCACCGTGCGGTGGCTGACTGGGCGGCTGAGTCATCAGCGGCTCCCCCGTTCGATCACTGATTTTTAGCCACGCCCTGAGGTACGCGATGGGCTCAGAGTCGCTTCGTAAAGTTCTAAGACGACTCTTTGTATCACCAGGTTCCGACAGCGCACCGGGCCGATCATCCCCTGTTCCCAAGGGAGGACCGGCCCGTGATGCCCTCGTTATGCGCCTTCACGCACCCTTCACGCGTCCTCGGCCAGTTCCAGCCATCGCATCTCCAGCTGCTCGCGCTGCCCGGCCAACTCCCGCAGCTCGGCGTCCAGTCCGGCGACCTTCGCGAAGTCTGTGGCGTTTTCGGCGATTTGGGCGTGGAGCTTGGTCTCCTTCTCGGAGACCTTGTCGAGCTGCCGCTCGATCTTCTGGAGCTCCTTCTTGGCGGCGCGCTGTCCGGCCGCGCTCTTCTCCGGGGCGGCGGACTGCTGCGCGGCGGCGGGGGCCGAGGCGGCAGCGGCCTCCTCCATGCGCTGCCTGCGCTCCAGGTACTCGTCGATGCCGCGCGGCAGCATCCGCAGGGCGCCGTCGCCGAGCAGCGCGAACACCCGGTCGGTGGTGCGCTCGATGAAGAACCGGTCGTGGGAGATGACGATCATCGAGCCGGGCCAGCCGTCGAGGACGTCCTCCAGCTGCGTCAGCGTCTCGATGTCGAGGTCGTTGGTGGGCTCGTCGAGGAAGAGGACGTTGGGCTCGTCCATGAGCAGGCGCAGCAGCTGGAGCCTGCGGCGCTCACCACCGGACAGGTCGCCGACGGGCGTCCACTGCTTCTCCTTGGAGAAGCCGAACGTCTCGCACAGCTGCCCCGCGGTCATCTCGCGGCCCTTGCCGAGGTCGACGCGCTCGCGCACCTGCTGCACCGCCTCCAGCACGCGCGTGGCCGGGTCGAGTTCGGCTACCTCCTGGGAGAGGTAGGCCAGCTTCACCGTCTTGCCGACGCGGACGCGCCCGCCCACGGGCTGGGTCTCGCCGTCGGACCAAGCGGCCTCGCCCATGGCCCGCAGCAGGGACGTCTTCCCGGCGCCGTTGACACCGACCAGGCCGATCCGGTCGCCGGGCCCGAGCTGCCAGGTGACGTGCTTGAGGAGGACCTTGGGGCCCGCCTGGACGGTGATGTCCTCCAGGTCGAACACGGTCTTGCCCAGCCGGGTGGAGGCGAACTTCATCAGCTCGCTGCTGTCCCGGGGCGGCGGCACGTCCGCGATGAGCTCGTTGGCGGCCTCGACGCGGAAGCGCGGCTTGGACGTACGGGCGGGCGCCCCGCGGCGCAGCCAGGCCAGCTCCTTGCGGACGAGGTTCTGCCGCTTGACCTCCTCGGTGGCGGCGATGCGCTCGCGCTCGGCACGGGCGAAGACGTAGTCGGAGTAGCCGCCCTCGTACTCGTAGACCGCACCGCGCTGGACGTCCCACATGCGTGTGCACACCTGGTCGAGGAACCACCGGTCGTGGGTCACGCACACCAGCGCCGACCTGCGGTTCTGCAGATGCTTGGCCAGCCAGGCGATGCCCTCGACGTCGAGGTGGTTGGTGGGCTCGTCCAGGACGAGCAGGTCCTGGTCCTCGATGAGCAGCTTGGCCAGTGCGATCCGGCGCCGCTCACCGCCGGAGAGCGGGCCGATGACGGTGTCGAGCCCCTTGGGGAACCCCGGCAGGTCGAGCCCGCCGAACAGGCCGGTCAGCACGTCCCTGACCTTGGCGACGCCGGCCCACTCGTGGTCGGCCATGTCGCCGATGACCTCGTGGCGGACGGTGGCCTCGGGGTCGAGGGAGTCGTGCTGCGTGAGCACGCCGATGCGCAGACCGCCGGAGTGCGTGACGCGCCCGGTGTCGGCCTCCTCCAGCCGGGCGAGCATCCGGATCAGCGTGGTCTTGCCGTCGCCGTTGCGGCCCACGACGCCGATGCGTTCCCCTTCGGCGACGCCGAGGGAGACACCGTCGAGCAGGGCGCGGGTGCCGTACACCTTGCTGACGTTCTCGACATTGACCAGGTTGACGGCCATTACTCTCCTGCCAAGGGGGATGGATCACCCCCCAGGGTAGTCGCGCGCGGGGGTGCTCCGGCCGGGGCGGTCAGCCGCCGTCCGCGGCTTCCCGGCGGCGCTGGTAGCGGCACACGTCCATCAGCCGCTCGTCGAACGGCAGCTCCGGGTCGGGGAGGCCGATCCGGTGCTCGGCCTCCACGCAGCGCGGGTCGTCGCGCACGGCCAGGCCGGACACCGCGCAGATGCGGATGGCCTGCCGTTCGTCATGGGTGAGCGTGACCAGCGCGTCCCCGACCTCGGGCTCGCTCCCCCGGTGGTGGGCGAGCCAGTGGCACACCGCCTCGCGTACGCCGGGGTCCTCGTCATGGGCCAGGGTGAGCACGGTGGTGAGGCTCTCGGGGCGGTGCACGGTCTGCGGCACCAGTGCGCGCACCCCAGGGTCCGGGTGGGTGAGGTGCGACAGTCCGACGGCCTCGATCTCCGGGGCGCTGTCGTGGGTCATCGCGTGGAGGAGAACCGCCAGCACCTGCGCGTCCTCCTCCTGTTCCGCCCAGGGCACGAGCTCCCGCCCCCGTTCCCAGAACGGCTGGCTTCCCTTGACGACGTCTCCGAGGATCAGGGACAGCAGGAGGTCGGCGGCGAGCAGGCGGTGCGTCCGGTCGGGGTGGTTGAGCAGGTCCCGGCTCCACAGCCAGGTCTCCTCGTCGGTCCGCCGGCCGAGCGTGAACACGACGTCGCACCACACCACGTGGTCCCTGTCGGGGTGGGCGAGGGCGCGGGCTACCAGTTCATCGAAGGGGGCGCGGATGCCGTACAAAGCCTCCATGGACGTCAGGACGGCCCGGTGCTCGTCGCGCACGGTCATGAGGCCGAGCGTGAGCTGCTCGCACCACCAGCCGATCTCACCGTCCTCGACGCGGATCCGCTCGACGGGTCCGGTGAGGCCGGTGAGCCGGCGCAGCTCGGTCTCCGCGCCCGCCTCGGCCCACCGCCGGGCCCGAGCCAACATGTCCGCGCGTGCCGGTGGCGTGAGCGGTTTCCGGCCGGTGGCGAGCGCGTGGGTCAGCAGGTGCGACCCGCCGTCCACCGCGCGCGTCAGCGGGGTGCTGCCGTCGGGCAGCCGGCGCAGGGGGTCGGCACCGGCTTGCAGCAGCGCATCGGCCACGTCCGTGTCGTACGCCGCCACGGCCAGGCAGAGGACCGGCAGGCCCTCCGCGAGGGTGTCGGGGTCGGCCCCGGACTCCAGCAGCGACGTGACCTCGTCCGCGTCCCCGCGCCGTACGGCCGCGACCAGTTCCTCCACGCTTTCGCCCCCCTGCCGAGAACAACTGGGGGAGCTTAGGCGCCCGGCAGTGGCCGGGGCACGCGATTAACCGGCGGTTGCCACCGTCGCCCCGGGCGCCGGGCCTGACGACGTACGCACCGTCCTGCACGTGCCGGACGACACCAGCGCCTGCGCCACCGCGGCGGCCGACTCCGGGTCGCGGGCGAGGAACGCGGTGGTCGGGCCGGAGCCCGAGACGAGCGCGGTGAGGGCACCGGCGGCCCGCCCCGCGGCCAGGGTGCCGGCGAGTTCGGGGAAGAGGGACAGGGCCGCGGGCTGGAGGTCGTTGGAGACGGCGGCGGCGAGCGCGTCCGGGTCGCCCTTGGCGAGGGCGGCGAGGAGTTCCTGGGAGGCGACGGGCTCTGGGATGTCCGTGCCCTCGCCGAGCCGGTCGAACTCGCGGAAGACGGCCGGGGTGGACAGGCCCCGCCCGGCCATCGCGAACACCCAGTGGAAGGTGCCGCCGACCTCCAGGGGCGTCAGCTGCTCGCCCCGCCCGATGCCGAGGGCCGCCCCGCCGACCAGGCTGAACGGCACGTCGCTGCCCAGCTCGGCGCAGATGCCGAGGAGTTCGTCGCGACGGGCGCCGGTCTCCCACAGTGCGTCGCAGGCCACCAGGGCGCCGGCGCCGTCCGCGCTGCCGCCCGCCATGCCGCCGGCGACGGGGATGTCCTTGGCGATGTGGATGTGGACGCCGGGGCTGCGCCCGTACCGCTCGGCCAGCGCGATCGCCGCGCGCGCCGCCAGGTTCGTACCGTCCAGGGGGACCTGGCCGGCGTCCGGGCCTTCGCAGGTGACGCGGAGCTCGTCGGCCGGGGTGACCGTGATCTCGTCGTAGAGGCCGACCGCGAGGAAGACGTTGGCCAGGTCGTGGAAGCCGTCGGGGCGGGCGGCGCCGACCGCCAGCTGGACGTTGACCTTGGCGGGGACGCGGACCGTGACGCTCATGCGGGCTCCTTCTCCTCCTGCGGTTTCGCCTTGTGCTCGGCGATACGCGCGAACTCTTCCACGGTCAGCGACTCGCCCCGGGCCTGCGGCGAGACCCCTGCGGCGACCAGGGCCTCCTCGGCGGCGGCGGCGGATCCGGCCCAGCCGGAGAGCGCGGCCCGCAGCGTCTTGCGGCGCTGGGCGAACGCCGCGTCGACGACGGCGAACACCTCGCGCTTCGAGGCCGTCGTCCTCAGCGGCTCGCTGCGGCGGACCAGGGACACCAGGCCGCTGTCGACGTTGGGCGCGGGCCAGAACACATTCCGCCCGATGGCACCGGCGCGCTTGACCTCGGCGTGCCAGTTGGCCTTGACCGAGGGGACGCCGTAGACCTTCGAGCCGGGCGGCGCGGCCAGCCGGTCGGCGACCTCCGCCTGGACCATGACGAGGGTGCGTTCGATGGTCGGGAAGGTGTCGAGCATGTGCAGCAGGACCGGGACGGCCACGTTGTAGGGGAGGTTGGCGACCAGGGCGGTCGGGGCCGGGCCCGGCAGCTCGGTGACGTGCATGGCGTCCGAGTGGACGAGGGCGAACCGGTCGGCGCGCTCGGGCATGCGGGCCGTGATGGTCGCGGGCAGCGCACCGGCGAGCACGTCGTCGATCTCCACGGCCATGACCCGGTCGGCGACCTCCAGCAGCGCGAGGGTGAGCGACCCGAGCCCCGGGCCGACCTCGACGACCACGTCGTCGGGGCGGACCTGGGCGGTGCGGACGATACGGCGGACGGTGTTCGCGTCGATCACGAAGTTCTGTCCGCGTTGCTTGGTGGGGCGTACGCCGAGGGCTGCCGCGAGCTCGCGGATGTCGGCGGGGCCCAGGAGGGCGTCGGGGGTGGGGCTG
>NZ_POUC01000413.1 GCF_002891435.1 Streptomyces cahuitamycinicus | reverse complement strand
CCCCGGTCTCCGGCGTTCCCGCGCCGGCCGCCCCGGCGTCGGCCGGGATACCGACGCCCTCCGGCGATCACGGTCCTAGGGTTCACGCGTCGGCCGAGATGCCGACGCCCCCCGGTGTTCCCGCGCCCGCCGCGCACGTGCCCGCTCCTGCGGCCTCGGCCGGGTTGCCGGCACCCGGCGCCCTGGGGCCCCTGCAGGCCGCGCCGGTCCACGCCGAGGGGCCGGGACCCGCCCCCGCTCCCGGCCCGTGGCAGCGCTACGACCCCTGGGCGGCTCCCGCGGGCCCCGGGGGACACGGGCCTCTCCAGCAGAACGGCGCCGCCGTGCCGAGCACGGAGCAGCGGCGCAAGCGGGGCAGGAAGGCCCTGGTGCTCGGTGCCGTGCTGCTCGCGCTCGTGTCCGGCGGCGTCGGCGGCGTCGTAGGGACGTACCTGGAGCGGAACGGCGGCGTCGGGGCCGTCGAGTTGCCGCAGGTCTCGGAAGAGGCCACCGCGCGGGACGCGGACAGTGTGGCCGGGATCGCCGGGCGTGCCCTGCCCAGCGTGGTCACGCTGCATGTCGGCGGCGCGGGTGAGCAGGGCACGGGCACCGGCTTCGTGCTCGACACGCGGGGGCACATCCTCACCAACAACCACGTCGTGCAGCCCGCCGGATCGGGCGGCGAGATCACCGTGACCTTCAACGGCGGGCAGACTGCCCCGGCCGAGGTCGTCGGCCGGGACAGCGGCTACGACCTCGCCGTCGTGAAGGTGAAGGGCGTCAGCGGACTCACCCCGCTGCCCCTCGGCAACTCGGACAACGTGCAGGTCGGCGACCCGGTCGTGGCCATCGGCGCCCCCTTCGACCTGGCCGGCACGGTCACCTCCGGCATCATCAGCGCCAAGCAGCGGCCCATCACGGCCGGCGGCGAGAAGGGGGACGGAAGCGACGTGTCGTACGTCGACGCGCTACAGACCGACGCGCCCATCAACCCCGGCAACTCCGGCGGGCCCCTGCTCGACGCCCGGGCCCGGGTCATCGGCATCAACTCGGCCATCCGCTCGGCGGACAGCGGCTCCACGCCGGACAGCGGCCGCTCCGGTTCGATAGGCCTCGGTTTCGCCATCCCCATCAACCAGGGCAAACGCGTCGCCGAAGAGCTGATCAACACGGGGAAGGCGACTCACCCGGTCATCGGCATCACCCTGGACATGGACTACACGGGCGACGGCGCCCGCGTAGCCACCGAAGGCAGCGAGGGCGGGGCACCGGTCACCGCGGGCGGCCCGGGTGCCGAGGCCGGGATCAAGTCGGGTGACGTCATCACGCAGGTCGACGGCCGGCGGGTGCACTCCGGCGAGGAACTGATCGTCAAGACCCGGGCACACCGCCCCGGCGACCGCCTGGAGCTGACCGTCGAACGCGGCGGCAAGGAGCGGAAGGTCTCGCTCGTCCTCGGATCGTCCGGTGGCTGAGACATGAGGTCCGGGGCCCGCGAAGACGTCTCATCAGGCCCTGCAAGGGACCAACAGGGCAAACAATCGGGAAAGCGCCCCCACCTCCCGCACTCGGAGGTCCCGGGACAGTACCGGTCGGACAGGATCGCCGGGTACCGTGGGTCCGGCCCGGACCACGGCAAGACCCGCACCGACCACGAGGGCCGAGGACCGAGGACATCGCAAGGAGCTTCAGGTGTTCAATGACATAGGACCACTCGAGCTGGTGACGCTCATCGTCCTCGCCGTGCTCGTCTTCGGTCCGGACAAGCTCCCCAAGGTCATCCAGGACGTGACACGCACGATCCGGAAGATCCGTGAGTTCTCGGAGAGCGCCAAGAACGACATCCGGGAGGAACTGGGCCCGGAGTTCAAGGACTTCGAGTTCGAGGACCTCAACCCCAAGACGTTCATCCGCAAGCAGCTGGACAACGAGGACCTGGGGCTCAAGGAGATCCGTAACGGCTTCGACCTGAAGAAGGAGATGGCCGAGGTCACCGACGCCGTCCACAGCCGTGAATCCGACACCTCCTCGGCGTCGCCCGCCGGAGCCGCCGGGTCGTCCGGTGGCCGCATCGACATGACGAAGAAGCCGGAAACGCCCGAACCGGACGACCGGCCGCCCTTCGACGCGGACGCCACCTGAGCGACACGCACAGGGGCGCACGCGCCCGCGCGTGACGCGTTTCATACTCCGGTCGGGCTGTCTACGGCCTGAACCGGGCGCCCCTGTGGGCCACGCGCCGGGCGGATTCCCTGCTGCTCTCAGCGGTGTGGCTATGCTGCCGAGTTGTTGTGCGGACCGTGACGAGTACGCCCGAAGGGGGGCGGGCCGTTCCGGTCCGACTAGAGCGAGGAGGCGTCCGGGCTTATGGAGACGACGAGTCGGGCAGTCGCGCAGACGCCGGCCGGGGAGGGTGGACAACAGGTCCGCCCCGCCCGGCGTGCGGTCGACGGCTACCTGCGTGCGCCCTTCCCGTGGTACGGCCTCGACGAGGCCTTCACGGGACCGCGCTGGCTGATGCAGGTCGGTACGACGGCCGACGGGGCCGTGGAACACGGGTCGATCGGGCACGGGGACGAACCCACGGTGCGCAACGAGCACGCCGCCGGGGCCGATCAGGATGCCAAGGAGAAGTTCGCGGTCGTCGTGACCGTGGCGGCGAATCCCTCACGGCGCACGGCGGACGGAACGGGGCTGCTGGAGGCCACGTCGGTCTCCTCCGCGGCGTGGCTGGCGGGTGTGGGGCTGCTGTCCTTCACCTGGCCCGGGCAGATGGACCACGCCCTGCGGGACGACTGGCTGGAGCAGCAGACCGAGACGGCGTGGGTGCTGGCGGACGACCTGGACGGGGACGACTGGTCGACGCTGTCCCTGCCGGTGGACGGGGTGCCCACGGCGTTCCACTACCGGGAGTCCGAGTTCGGGTGGGTGCTTGCCGGGTCGACCTCGGCGGGCGTCCACGTCGGGGCGTACGGCAGGGGCATGAGTGCCTATGGGCTCGGCTTCGCCGCGGTCAAGGACATCGCCGCCTACGCGTGACGCCAAGGGCGCCGCCTGCTGTCGGCGCCCATCGCCGTAGGGGTCCTGTCAGCGGACGGCTGCGGGCACGTGGTGGCTGGTCGCGCAGTTCCCCGCACCCCTGGGGGGCGTCGCCCCCCAGGGCGTTTCGATCAGAACTTGTTCCGCGGGGTGATCCCCAGGGACAGGCCCGACAGGCCTCGCTGCCGTCCTCCCAGCTTGCCCGCGATCGCCCGCAGCGCCGAGCCTGCCGGGGAGTCCGGGTCCGTCAGGACGACCGGCCTGCCGTCGTCGCCTCCCTCGCGGAGGCGGACGTCGATGGGGATGCTGCCGAGGACCGGGATGTTCGTGCCGGTCGTGCGCGTCAGGCCGTCGGCTACCGACTGGCCGCCGCCCGTGCCGAAGACGTCGACCATCTCATCGCAGTGCGGGCAGGGCAGGCCGGACATGTTCTCGACCACGCCGACGATCTTCTGGTGGGTCTGGACGGCGATGGAGCCCGCGCGCTCGGCGACCTCGGCCGCCGCCTGCTGCGGGGTCGTCACGACCAGGATCTCCGCGTTCGGGACCAGCTGGGCGACGGAGATCGCGATATCGCCGGTGCCGGGCGGCAGGTCCAGGAGCAGGACGTCCAGGTCGCCCCAGTACACGTCCGCCAGGAACTGCTGGAGGGCGCGGTGGAGCATCGGGCCGCGCCAGACGACCGGGGCGTTGCCCGGGGTGAACATGCCGATGGAGATGACCTTCACGCCGTTCGCCGACGGCGGCATGATCATGTTCTCGACCTGGGTGGGACTGCCGTCGGCGCCCAGCATGCGCGGCACGGAGTGGCCGTAGATGTCGGCGTCGACGACACCGACCTTGAGGCCGTCGGCCGCCATCGCCGCCGCCAGGTTGACCGTCACCGAGGACTTGCCGACGCCGCCCTTGCCGGAGGCGACCGCGTAGACGCGGGTCAGGCTGCCCGGCTTGGCGAAGGGGACCTCGCGCTCGGTCTGGCCGCCGCGCAGGGCGGACGCCAGTTCCTTGCGCTGCTCGTCGCTCATCACGTCGAGCGTGACGTCGACGCGGGTGACGCCCTCGACCGCGGCCACCGCGTCGGTCACGCGCTGCGTGATCGTGTCCCGCATCGGGCAGCCCGAGACCGTGAGGTACACGGTGACCGCGACCGCCCCGTCCGCGCCGATCTCCACCGACTTGACCATCCCGAGTTCGGTGATGGGCTTGTGGATCTCGGGGTCGTTCACCGTCGCCAGTGCCTCGCGCACCGCGTCTTCCATAGCCATAGGACGATGGTACGGCTCTGTACCGGTGCGTAGGAAAGCGTCTCAGTGGTCGTCTGCGTCACGTCCCCGTGAGCGTTCCGCCGGGAACACGACGGGATCGTGACGGTGGCCGTTGTGCCGTTCCTCCAGCTCCTTGATCGTGTCCTGCAGCTCCGAGCGGATCCAGTCGCGGGTGGCGACCTCGCCCAGGCCGATACGCAGGGCGGCGATCTCGCGGGTCAGGTACTCGGTGTCCGCGATCGACCGCTCGTTCTGCTTGCGGTCCTGCTCCAGGTTGACCCGGTCCCGGTCGTCCTGCCGGTTCTGCGCGAGCAGGATCAGCGGGGCGGCGTAGGAGGCCTGGAGGGACAGCATCAGGGTCAGGAAGATGAACGGGTACTCGTCGAAGCGCAGGCCGCGCGGCGCGAAGATGTTCCACACCACCCACAGGATGATGGCGACCGTCATCCAGACGATGAACCGCCCGGTGCCCAGGAAGCGCGCGATGCGCTCCGACAGCCGCCCGAAGGCCTCCGGGTCGTACTCGGGCAGGAACCGGCGCCGGCGCGGCAGCGGCTGGTCGAGCCGGGTGGTGCGGGGCCGGGAGGCGGCCGTGGCACCCGCCGGCGTGCGGTCGCGCAGGCTCTCGCGCTCAGGCACCATCGGTGGCCACCTCCTCGTCCAGGTGGAACTCCGTCTCCCGCCAGTCCTCCGGGAGCATGTGGTCGAGCACGTCGTCCACGGTCACCGCGCCCAGCAGCGCGCCGGCCTCGTCGACGACCGGCGCCGCGACCATGTCGTACGTGGCGAAGAACCCCGCGACGGCGGGCAGCGCCGCCTCGGGGTCGAGTGGCTGCAGATCGTTGTCCAGGATCGAGCTGACCAGGGAGGGCGGTGGTTCGCGCAGCAGGCGCTGGAAGTGGACCGTGCCCAGGTACTTCCCGGTCGGCGTCTCGTCCGGGGGCCGGCACACGTAGACCTGGGCGGCGAGCGCGGGGGAGAGGTCGCGGTTGCGGACCCGGGCCAGGGCGTCGGCGACGGTGGCGTCCGGGCGCAGCACGATCGGCTCGGTGGTCATCAGACCTCCCGCCGTGCGGTCCTCGTACGACATCAGGCGCCGCATGTCGGCCGCGTCGCCGGGCTGCATCAGGCTCAGCAGCCGCTCCTGCTCGTCCGTCGGCAGCTCGCCCAGCAGGTCGGCCGCGTCGTCCGGGTCCATGGCCTCCAGGACGTCCGCGGCACGCTCCTCCTTCAGCTTGCCGAGGATCTCGATCTGGTCGTCCTCCGGCAGCTCCTCCAGCACATCGGCGAGCCGGTCGTCGTCGAGGGCGGCGGCGACCTCGGCCCGGCGCTTGGGGGAGAGGTGGTGCAGGACGTTGGCCAGGTCGGCGGGGCGCAGTTGCTCGAACGTGGCGAGGAGGCTCTCCGCGCCCTGCCCCTGCTCCTCCAGGGAGAAGCCGCTCACGGCGGTCCACTCGACGGTCAGCGCCTCGCCCTTGGCCCGGCGGAACGCACTTCCCTTCCTGCCCTTGCGGACGAAGACCCGGTCGATCTCCCACTCCCGCCGGGCCGGCAGCTGATGCACCGACAGGTCGAGAACGGTCACGTCCTCGCCGGTCTCGGTGAGCGTCACACGCCGGTCCAGCAGCTCCCCGAAGACCAGCCGCTCGGTGGGCCGCTGCTCGAAGCGCCGGACGTTGAGCACGCCGGTGGTGATGATCTGGCCGGACTGGATGGCGGTGACCCGGGTCATCGGCAGGAAGATACGGCGGCGGGTGGCGAGTTCGACGACGAGGCCGAGCAGCCTCGGCGGTCGCTGCCCCACCCGCAGCATGACGACCAGATCGCGCACCCGCCCCACCTGGTCGCCGGCTGGGTCGAAGACGGCGACACCTTGGAGGTGCGATACGAAGATCCGGGGGGCGCCCGCTGCCATGGCCGCGGCTCCTTTTCGTGCGGGGTGGTTCGTGGTGGCTGTCGGTGTGGCTTTCTTTGTGCCTGAGTCTTCCGAATTGCCCGCTCGGGTGGGCTTCAGGCTAGCCCGTCCCGATCGGCGACGCGTCGGCGGCCGGTCCGGACGGACTGGCTCCGATCCGCCCGCACGACCCCGGTACCCTGCGGTACGCCGTTCAGGTCTCCCGTCAGAGAGGCAGCCCCACCTGTGACCCCGATTCGCCAGAGCCGCGGCCGAGGTGCCGCACTCGCGAGCGCGACGTGCGCACTGCTCGTGACGGGAACGGTGCTCACCGGCTGCGCGGAGGATCCGAACGAGGGCACCAACGGGGTCGGCAGACTCCCCGCCGCCAAGATCCAGGGCAAGACCCGGTCGGCCGCCGAGTCCGCCGGGGCGGTCCGGGTGCACGGCAACGTCGTCAGCGGCGGTCGGACGTACGCGCTCGACATGCGGCTGAACGACGACGGCGGCGACGGCTCGGTCACCTCCGAGGGCGCGACCTTCAAGCTGCTGCGCATCGGCGAGCAGCTCTACGTCAAGGCGGACGCCGAGTTCTGGACTCACGGCAGCGGCCAGGGCGGCGGCAAGGCGGACGCGGCGGCGGCCTCCAAGCTCGGCGGCAAGTTCGTGAAGGTGCCGAAGGGCGACCCTTCGTACAAGAAGTTCAGCGGTTTCACGGACAAGGGTCTCCTCCTCGACGGTCTGCTGACCCTGCACGGGACGCTCGCGACGGACGGCCACGACGAGGAGGCGGGCGTCCGAACCATCCGCGTCACCGGTGACAAGGGCTCCGGCGGCACCCTGGAGGTGTCCTTGGAGGGCAAGCCGTACCCGCTGCGCCTGGAACGGGCG
>NZ_POUC01000412.1 GCF_002891435.1 Streptomyces cahuitamycinicus | reverse complement strand
CTGGACGAGCTCAATCGTCTTTCCTTTGTTTTTTTTCACGCAGATGACGGCATACGACATGAGCGCTAGTCTCGTGGGCTCGGAGAGGTGTATCAGAGACAGCCTTTCAGGGAGACCGCGTTGACCACCGACCGCTTCCCGGCCATAGCCCGCACCGGCACCGCCGTGATCGGCGCACGGTACGTCGGAGGACCCGACCGGCAGCGGCTGGTCATGGACGACGAGGTGCATGCGCTGGAGAGTGGTTCCCCGCCCTGCGGCCTGTCTGCTGTGAGCTGGTTCGCGAGCACGGACGGTGAGACGGTGCTGTCACTTGCGCAGTGGGAGAGCGCCGGGGCGTACGACACGTACCTGCGTGGCGCTGGCTACGCCGCGCCCTTGGCCGGTCCGCCGCGCTACCGGCTGTACCGCAGCCTGGTCGAGGAGAACGAGACCCGCGTCCCGGGCTGCCTGATCACGGCCGCTTTCGACGTGGACGGGCCCGAGCGTCAGCGCTACTTCACCGACGCCGTGATTGCCGCCCAGCCGAAGGACGGCGGGCACCGCGGCGCGATCTCGGCCCACTTCCTGCACAGCGCCGACGGCAGCCGCGTCCTGCTGTACACGGAGTGGATCAGCGTCGAGGCGCACGAGGAGGCCGCCGAGGCCGGTGACCACGACCAGGGGCACGAGATCTTCTCCAGTACGCCCGGGGTGCGCCTCACCCACGGCGGGCGCTACCGCCTCCACCGCTCCCTGCCCCTGCCGTGACCGAGCCCCGCGCCGCGCCTCTCCTCGCGTGCAGCGGCGGGCAGTGGGTAGTCCCGGCAGACCCTTCGGTAGCGTGAGGGTATGAGCCATCCGCACCCAGAACTCAAAGCCGCCCCGCCACTGCCCGAGGGAGGGCTGAGGGTCACCGCCTTGGGCGGCCTGGGCGAGATCGGCCGGAACATGACCGTGTTCGAGCATGCCGGCAAGCTGCTGATCGTCGACTGCGGCGTGCTGTTCCCCGAAGAGACCCAGCCCGGCGTGGACGTGATCCTGCCGGACTTCACTTCGATCCGGGACCGGCTGGACGACATCGTGGCCGTGGTGCTCACCCACGGCCACGAGGACCACATCGGCGGCGTGCCCTATCTGCTGCGGGAGCGGAGGGACATCCCCCTCGTCGGCTCCAAGCTCACCCTCGCCTTCATCGAGGCCAAGCTCAAGGAACACGGCATCCGGCCGCGCACGGTGCGCGTGCGGGAGGGTGACCGGCGCGGCTTCGGGCCCTTCGACTGCGAGTTCGTGGCGGTCAACCACTCCATCCCGGACAGCCTCGCGGTCGCGATCCGCACCGGCGCCGGGATGGTGCTGCACACCGGTGACTTCAAGATGGACCAGTTTCCGCTGGACGACCGGATCACCGATCTGCGTGCCTTCGCCCGCCTCGGTGAGGAGGGTGTGGACCTGTTCCTCACCGACTCCACCAACGCCGAGGTACCCGGCTTCACCACCTCGGAGCGTGAGCTGAACCCGGCGATCGAGCAGGTGATGCGCACGGCGCCGCGGCGGGTGATCGTCTCCAGCTTCGCCAGCCACGTGCACCGCATCCAGCAGGTCCTGGACGCAGCCCACGAGCACGGTCGCAAGGTGGCCTTCGTGGGCCGGTCGATGGTCCGCAACATGGGCATCGCCCGCGACCTGGGCTACCTGAAGGTCCCCTCCGGTCTGGTCGTGAGCACGAAGGAGCTGGAGAAGCTTCCCGACCACAAGATCACTCTGGTGTGTACCGGATCGCAGGGCGAACCGATGGCCGCACTGTCACGGATGGCCAACCGCGACCACCAGATCCGCATCGGCAAGGGCGACACCGTCCTGCTCGCCAGTTCCCTCATCCCCGGCAATGAGAACGCCATCTACCGGGTGATCAATGGCCTGACGCGGTGGGGCGCCCACGTCGTCCACAAGGGCAACGCGAAGGT
The DNA here is from genome assembly GCF_002891435.1 of Streptomyces cahuitamycinicus. Lineage (GTDB taxonomy): Bacteria > Actinomycetota > Actinomycetes > Streptomycetales > Streptomycetaceae > Streptomyces > Streptomyces cahuitamycinicus. Next base: position 5,123 of record NZ_POUC01000412.1, on the reverse strand, counting down.
GCACGTCTCCGGGCACGCCAGCGCCGGCGAGCTCGTCTACTGCTACAACATCGTCCGGCCCCGCAACGTCATGCCCGTGCACGGCGAGTTCCGTCACCTGCGGGCCAACGCCGACCTCGCCATCCGCACCGGTGTCGACCCCGACCGGGTCGTCATCGCCGAGGACGGTGTCGTCGTCGACCTCGTCGACGGCCGCGCCTCCATCACCGGCAAGGTGCCCGCGGGCAACGTCTACGTGGACGGCATGGAAGTCGGCGGCGCCACCGAGGCGTCTCTCAAGGACCGTGTCACCCTTGCCCAGGAGGGCGTCATCACGGTCGTGGCCATCGTCGACGCCGATACAGGCGCCCTGGCAGAGGCTCCCGACTTCCTGGCCCGCGGCTTCGTCCACGACGACGCCACTTTCGAGCCGGTCATCCCCGTCATCGAGAAGACCCTGGCCACCGCGGCCGAGGAAGGCGTCGGCGACGCCCACCAACTCGAACAGCTCATCGCCCGCGCCGTGGCCAACTGGGCCTTCCGCACCCACCGCCGCAGGCCACTGATCATCCCCGTCATCATCGACGCCTGACCGGGGGCCGCGCTCCGGGCCCCTGCCTCATTCAGGACGGACAGACACCACCTCACCCACTACGGCACGCACAGGCGAGCGGGCTGCGCTTGATCACCCGCCGTCACTCGTCACTTCGACAGGCGACCGGGGCGCCGACCATACGAGACGGTCGTCGAAGAGCTGGTCGAGGTGGGCGCGCAGGATGGCCATGGCTGCTTCGGCGGACCGTTGGCCGACCAGGACGCCGGTGCCCAACCCGTGGCTGAGGGCCAGGAGTCGGGCCGCCTCCGCCGCCGGATCCCGCCCGCCGGCCAGCGCGCCGTCGCGCTGAGCTCGGCTGAGCACGTCGGTCAGCTGTCGCTCCAGGCGATCAGGCCCGGCGACGAACGGCTCGGCGGCCAGCTCCCGGTCGGTCATCGCCAGCACCGCGTAGGAGGTCCACACCAGGTGGAAGGCGCGACTGGCCTCGTCGGTCGGCAGCGCCTCGGCCAGGAACGCCTCGATGAAAGCGTGCGCCGTAGGCGGCTGCGGCAGATCGGCCAGCCGCTTCGACCACCGCTGGTGGCTCTGCTGCTCCAGCCGCTCCAGGGCGGCGTGCATCAGCTTGGCCTTGGAGTCGAAGTAGTACTGCACCAGGTTCAGTGACATGCCCGCCTCGGCGGCGACAGCTCGCATCGTCACCGCGTGCAGGCCCTCGGCCGCAGCCACGCGGACCAGCGCGTCGATGATGTGCGCTCTCCGCTCGGCGTGATCCACCCGTTTCGGCACCCTGTGTCCCTTCCTGCCCGCCCGTTCGTTTTCATAGTACCGCTGTACGATAAAAATTCGCGGTCACGAGTGGAGGGGTGATGGTGGAGCGCGGAGCATGCGGGAACGGCGCACCAGACACCGCAGCCCAGCGGGTTCGGGCGAGTCCTCCGGCGGCGGTGCTGTGGCTGGCATGCGCGGCACAGTTCATGGTCGTGCTCGACGTGTCGGTGGTGAACGTAGCCCTGCCTTCCGTTCAGTCCGCGCTCGGTTTCACCGCCGCGGGTCTGCAGTGGGTCGTCGGCGGCTACGCCTTGGTCTTCGCCGGATTCCTGTTGCTGGGGGGCCGCCTTGCGGATCTGTACGGCCGGCGACGGGTGTTCGTGTGGGGAGTGGTGCTGTTCGCCGCCTCCAGTCTGGTGGGCGGGCTCGCCACCAGCCCGGCCGTGTTGATCGCGATGCGTGCGGTGCAGGGCCTGGGTGCTGCGGTTCTGGCCCCGGCCACGCTGACTATCCTCACCACCACCTTTACCGAAGGGCCGGGGCGCATAAGGGCGTTGGCGATCTGGACCGCGGTCAGCTCCGTCGGCGGCGCCGCTGGGAACCTCATCGGCGGCGTACTGACGGACGCTCTGTCGTGGCGCTGGATCCTGCTGATCAACGTACCCATCGGTGCTGCCGCTCTGCTGGCGGCCGTCCGGTTGCTGCCGGACGACCGCCCGGGCACGATGCCCGCCAGACTTGATGTACTGGGCGCGACGCTGGCCACGTTGGGAGTCACCGCGCTCGTCTACGGCGTCAACCAGACCGGCGTACACGGCTGGAGCAGGCCCGCCGCCCTCGTCGGACTGGCCGTCGGCGCGCTGGCGCTGACCGCGTTCGCAGTCGTCGAGGCCCGATGGGCGGCGGCCCCGCTGCTGCCGCCGCGCCTGGTCCGGATGCGCCCGGTCTGGGCGGGCAACGCGGTGATGCTGCTGGCCGGCGCTTGCTTCATCCCCATGTGGTACTTCCTGTCGCTGTACATGCAAGACGTCCTCGGCTATGGGGCGCTGGCATGCGGTGTGGGGTTTCTGCCGCACACACTGGCCGGGATCACGGCGGCCCGCCTCGCTCCCATGGTCATGCGGCGCACCGGTGCCCGGGCCCTGATCGTCGGCAGCGCGCTGCTGTCCGCTGCCGGATTCGTCTGGCAGAGCCGGATCGGTGCGGACAGCGGCTACTTGGACGGACTGCTCGGGCCGGCACTGGCCATGTCCGCCGGGATGGGCCTGCTCATCACCCCGATCACCACCACCGTCACCTCCGGTGTCTCCTCCACGGACGCCGGCGCGGCCTCCGGGCTGATGAATGCAGCCCGACAGATCGGCGGCGCGATCGGCCTGGCCGTCCTGGTCACCCTTGCCGCAGCCACCACTGATTCGGCCATGTCCTACCGCACGGTGTTCCTGGCCATCGCAGCCATGTGCGGAGGCGTTGCCGCCCTGGCAGTGGCGCTGCCGACCCCGCGCCGCAATGAAGCGGCGGCCTTGCCGGGACGTTGAGCCCCGACCCGGCCACCGTGCACGAGGAAGGACTGGGAGCGCCACTGTCAGCTGCCGCGCTGTGGCCGTTCGTCGGCCGGCGCTTCGGGCCGATCGCCCTCGCCCGTGTCTGTGAGCCCGGTCGTCTGGTCCGGTTCCTTCAGCCGGAACAACGCGGCGAGAATCCCTGCGGTGCCTGCCGCGGCGACCAGGGCTCCGGTGGCGATCGAGGTGGCGTCGATCAGCGGCCCGAAGACCAAGGGCGAGGCGAACTGACCGCCGAAGAGTGCCGTGGCCTGCAAAGAGGTGGCCGTCCCGCGCTGTTCGGCGGGTGCGGCGTGGTCGACCAGGACGGTCAGGGTGGGCATCGTGATGCCGCTGCCGATGCCCGTCAGTACTGGCACGAGCATCAGTACCGCCCAGTGCTCGGCGACGGCGAACACCAGCAGCGCCGCCGTCCATGCTCCGGCCGCGGTCCGCATCAGCGCCGCATAGCCCAGGCGGGCGGTGAGCTTGGCGTAGGTGAGTCCGACCAGGCTGGCGGCGCCGGACGCGAGCACAGTGCCGTACAAGGCGACCACCAGGGTGTCGTGGATGCCGAGTTGGTCCAGGCGGCGGGGCAAGGAGACAGCCAGGACCATCATCAGCCCGGTGGTCGCCACCCACAGCCCGCACAGGGCCAAGACCAGCGGGTGCTCACGCAGCAACCGCACCGCGCCACGACGCGAGCCCTTCGCAGACGGGTCGCTCGGACTCGCATGGCTGGTCTTGGGCAGGGCAAGCAGAGTGGCTGCGCCGAGCGGCAGGCCGATGAGGTAAATGGCGAACGGCGCGTGCCAGGAGGCGTTGCCCAGGGCACCGGCCGCGAGCGGGTAAGCGAAGCCACCCGCGGTGGTGGCGGTCGTCCGCCAGCCCATCACCTTGTCCCGCATCTCGCCCCGGTACAGGCCCAGCAGCGCAGCGGTGGAGCAGGTGAAGACCGCCGCCGCCCCCACACCAAGAATCAAGCGGGAGGCGAACAGCACCGGATAGGAGTCGATGACCAGGCCGGCCCCTCCGCCCAGCCCGTACACCACCAGTCCCGCAGCGAGCGGCAGCCGGGGGCCGAACCGGTCGGTGGTCCGGCCCACGAGCGGGCTGACGAGGGCGATGGCCAGACTGTGGGAGGTCAGCACCAGTCCGGCGGCTGTGCCGCCTACATCGAGGGCTTGGCGGATCACCTCGATCACCGGAGCGATGGTGGCGCCACCCATGACCCCCAGCGTGGAGGCCAGCAACAGCACCGTGAGTGAGCCCCTGTCCGCCGCCGACTCCGGGGAACTTCCCGGTACCGCAGCGTCAGCGGGCATCGCCGGGCCCGGTGCCGAGCAGGGTGGTGTGCGGATGCCAGCGGCGGTATCCACACGGTCGCACCCCTGCGATCTCGCCGGTGAGCCGGCGCCGTACGCCTCGTGGGTCGTCGGCGGTGACCGCGTCGAGGTGGGCCTGCTCGTCGCTCCACTCGGCGTAGTTGAACACCCGGGTGCCGTCCAGGCTGGTGTGGAAGTGCGCGGCGACGGAGCCGGGCATCGGCGCCATGTCCTTCGTCATCGCGAAGACCTCGTCGACGAAGTGCCGTTGGCGCTCCGGCCCGTCCACGTCGAACACGGGCGTCACGACGCACCCCACCGCGGCCTCACCGTGGCTGATGTGGGAGCGGTGCAGGCGGTAGCGGACCGGAGCGGACGGTTCGGTGCCAGGAATACCCGGCGCATACGGCATCGGTGCCGCCAGAGCAGTATCCAAGGCGTCGTCGTCCGCCCACTGCTCGTACGCCATCAACGCCTGCCCGTCGGTGCTGGTGAACAAGGACCAGCTCAACAGCCCTGCAGGCCAGGGATCTTCACGCCGGGAATCGACCGCCGTGTCGGCGATGGCCGGCTGCTTCGCGGCGTCACCTAAATGCCGGACGGTGATCACCGCAAGGCCGGCATCGGCGCGGGTGATCTCGGGCGGGGTTTTGCTATGGCGGATCACGACAGTCTCCCCACAGGTCGCTCCAGTGGGCAGGGCGCTGCCCACCCAGAGGAAATGGAACTGAGTCCAAGACTGTCATGAGTTCCGAAATGGCTCCAGTGTCATTTAAGCCCTGGTCCCGCCTCGGTAAGGGCTGTCCCGTAAATGATCTGTGATGTGCCTGGTGGCCTGCTGGTTTCTGCGTCACCCGCCGAGGACGAGGTTGTGCAGGCGGGCGATCCCGAGCATGGCGTGGTGGACGCCGTCGCCCTTCAGCCGGCAGTCGCGGAGGATCTTCCAGCCCTTCA
>NZ_POUC01000411.1 GCF_002891435.1 Streptomyces cahuitamycinicus | reverse complement strand
GGTTGTGGGAGGGCGTGACGACGACGCCGTCCGCGAGGCCGGTGGTGCGGCCGCGGTTGTGGGCGAGGATGGCGTGTGAGACGGCCGGGGTCGGCGTGTAGCCGTCCGCGTCGTCGATCAGCACGGTCACCTCGTTGGCGGCGAACACCTCCAGGGCGGTCACGCGCGCGGGCTCCGACAGGGCGTGGGTGTCCGCGCCCAGGAAGAGAGGGCCGTCGATGCCCCGACCGGCGCGGTACTCGCAGATGGCCTGGCTGGTCGCGGCGATGTGGTCGTCGTTGAACGCGCTCGCCAGCGACGATCCGCGGTGTCCGGAGGTCCCGAACGTGACGCGCTGGCCCGGATCGTCCAGGTCGGGGCGGCGCGCGTAGTACGCGGTGACCAGCCGAGCGACATCGACGAGATCCTCGGGTCCGGCCGGACTTCCCGCTCGCTCGTGCTGCATGGGCCCGCTCCTCCGTAGGGGTTGATCGTTCGCTTGCGCTCTCATCCTTCCTCTTCACAGTGGTGCCGCGCGAGAGGGGCACCCCTGTGAGGCCTGGATGCGCGTCGGCCCACGGGGCCGGAGGCGGTCCCGAGCACGAGGAGGCGGCGCCACGGACCACCGGAACCCCGGTGGCGCGCCGCGCCGCCTGCTCCCCTCGTGCCGGCACGTCCTTCGCGCCGGCCGTGCTCAGATCCGCCCGCCGGTGAGCCGGGTGAGGGGGCCGTGCGCGCCGCGTTCCGAGCGGCGTCCGACGGCGTAGGACGCGGCGCTCAGGGCGGTCAGGCCCGCTCCGACACCCGCTGCCACGAGCTTGCGGTGGGCGATGACCGTCCAGGCCGTCTTCGCCGTGGTGGCGACGTGGCCGGAGGCCGTGACGACCGCCTGGCGGCCCGCCTCGACGCCCTTGGCCGCGGTCTGTGCGGCCGCCTTCGCCGTCTCGGCACTGCGCTCTGCTCCGGACCTGGCCGCTGACGCCGCGTCACCGGCCTTGTCCGCGGCACCCTTGGCCGCCTGGGACGCGGGCGCGGTCGCCTTGTCCGCCGTGCGGCGGGCCTTGGACTCGGCGGTTCGTACGGTGGCCGGCTTCTGATTCGTGCGCTTGTTCTCTTCAGTCATGGACACCGACTTGCCTCTGACTCCGGCGGCAAACACATTCGGTCGCGCACCGACCGGGCGGGAGTGGGCCTGAGCACCGTGCCGGAGGGGTAGGGGCACTACAGACAAGCGACGTCACCACCGGAAGGAAGCCGCGTCATGGCCGGAATGCTGGATCGCATCAAGCAGTTCGCCCGGAGCCCGCAGGGGCGACGGGCCGTGGAGCAGGCACGCCGGGCCGCCGCCGACCCCCGCAAGCGGGCCCAGGCCCAGCGTCTGCTCGGCAAGCTCAAGGGCCGCCGCTGACGGCGTGCGCCCATTCCTCCCGGTATCCAACTCCTCGGACGCACAGGTGTGTTCATGCCCGGATTGGGCACTTGGGCCGCACCACACGCACCTGGGAGGAGCTGATTCGATGAGCAGGGCGGGAAACGGCAGGCGGGTCTGTGCCTTAGGCGTCGCCGGGGCCCTGGCGGGCACGGTACTGGTCGGCTGCGGCGACGACGGTGACTCCGGCGACGGCGCGCGGGGCACCTCGGCGGCTTCGAGCGCCGGCGCCCGGGAGCAGGGTACGCAGGCGGTGCGGTCGGCCTACGACAGGACGGCCGAGGAGGACACCGCCAAGGTGAAGCTGCGCGTGCGGACCTCGGCCCAGGGCGCCTCGCAGACCGCGAACGGGCAGGGCGCGGTGGACCTGGACGACGGCGACAGCGTCATGACGCTCACGGTGCAGGGGCAGCGGATCGAGCAACGCGTGATCGACCAGGTCCTCTACCAGAAGCTGCCCAAGGGGCAGGCGCCCGGCGGCAAGCCCTGGATCAAGATCGACCTGGGGAAGGTCGCCGCACAGCAGGGCGTGGACGGCCGGTCCATGAGTGATCCGGCGCAGTCCGCGGCGTACGCCAAGGCGATCACCGACAAGGACGTGACGAAGAAGGGCACGGCCACGGTCAACGGCGTGAAGACCACGCACTACCGCGTCTCCGTCGACGTCGCCGGGCTTCCGGGCGGCGACACTCTGCGCAAGCAGGTCGGCCCCAGTCTGCCGATGGACGTGTGGCTGGACGACGAGGGGCGGATGCGCCGTCAGCAGATCGACATGACCGTCAAGGCCCCGGAGGCGACGCAGCGGTCCTCCGCGTCCGGCTCGTCCGCGCCCGGGAAGGTCACCGTGCGCACGGTCATGGACTTCACCGACTTCGGTACCGAGGTGGAGGCCGACGAACCGCCGGCCGGGCAGGTCACCGACATGACCGGCAAGGCCCTGGAGCAGGGCAAGCGGCAGAGCTGACCGGGTCACCCCGCCGCACGGCCGCGGAGGCGTCGTACGAGGTCGTCCGCGGCCTGCGGCCACTCGGGGCGATCGAAGGCGAAGCCCGCTTCGAGCAGGCGGCCCGGGACGACTCGGCGGCTCTTCAGCAGCAGTTCGGTGTCCGAGCGCAGGACGAACGCGCCGATCTCCGCCATCCAGCGCGTCGCGGGCAGGCCCGCGGGGATGCCCGACGCGGCCCGCAGGGCGCGCATGAAGGCGCACTGCGGCACGGGACCCGGCGCGGCGAGGTTGACCGGTCCCTCGATGTCGTCCCGGGCGACGAGGAACTCGACCGCCCGGACGAAGTCCCGGTCGTGGATCCAGGACACGTACTGGGCGCCACCGGCGACCGGGCCGCCGAGTCCCAGCCGGGCCAGCCGCAGCAGGACGTCGAAGACGCCTCCGCGGTCCGGGCTCATCACCATGGCGGCGCGCAGTGCCACCTTCCGGGTGTGCGGGGTCCCGGCCACCTCCTGCTCCCGCTCCCAGGCCTTGGCGATGCCGACGCTGTACCCCCAGTAGCCGGGGACGTCGGGTTCGGTGCCGCCGATCACGCCGGTGACCTCGTCGTTGGCCGCGTCGAAGCGGTGGGCGTACACGGTCGCGGTGCTCATCTGCAGCCAGAGCCGGGGCGGCCGGTCCGCGGCGGCGATGGCCTCCCCCACGACCCGGGCGGAGTGGATCCGCGAGTCCGTCATCTGCCGGAGGTTGGCGGGCGTGTAGCGGCAGTTCACGCTCCGGCCGGCCAGGTTGACCACGACGTCACAGCCGTCGATCTCGGCTGCCCAGGGCCCCGGGCTGACGCCGTCCCAGTGCACTTCGCCGGGCCCGGAAGGGTGCCTGCTGAGCACCACGACATCATGTCCCGCCGCGCTCAGCGCGCGCTTCAGGACCGTGCCGACCTGTCCGGTGCCACCGGGCATCACGAACTTCATGAAGGTCTCCCCCTCGACGTGTGAGAACGACCCTAACTCATTTTGAACGCGTTCAAAACTTTGCGAAGGGGCGGGGCTTAGCCTGCGCAGACGCGCCGTCGGGCAAGATGGGGCCCATGAGCGTAGTCAAGATCAACGTGCTGACCGTGCCCGCCGAGCAGCGGGAGACGCTGGAGAAGCGGTTCGCCTCCCGTGCGCACGCCGTCGAGAACTCCGACGGGTTCGAGTGGTTCGAGCTGCTCCGCCCGGTGGAGGGCACCGACACCTACCTCGTCTACACACGGTGGCGTGACGAGGAGTCGTTCCAGGCCTGGATGGAGGGGCCCATGAAGTCCGCGCACCAGGGCGGCGGCGAGGGCGGCGAACGGCCGAAGCCGGCGGCGAGCGGCTCGACGCTGTGGTCCTTCGAGGTGGTGCAGCAGGCCGGGCCGAAGGAGGCCTGACCGACGGCGAGACGTACGAGGTCCCCCGTGCCGCGGGCACGGGGGACCTCGTACGTCTCGTGGGTGCCGGTACGGCGGCACTCAGGTCCGGCGGGAACGGGTGGGCACGGCGGTGCGGCCGACCGCGGCCGCCAGTTTGCGCAGCCGGCGCCAGTCGAGCCGCGGGGGTGCCTCGGGTACTCCGGGCCGGTTGCGTGGCACCCGCACTCGCAGGGCGCGGCGGGCGATGCGGCAGTGGACGGGGGCGGGCATGGTGAGCGCCTCGCCGTCCAGGCCGACCTCCAGCTGCGGCTCGTCGGCGTCGATGACGACGCGCTGGGCGGTGAGCACGGTGAGCCCTTCCGGGCGCGGGGACAGCAGGAGTTCGGCCGCTTCCACGGCGCTGTCCACGCGGACGGCGAGCACGCCCAGCCGCCCGGAGTCGAGCCGCTCGCGCCGGCCGAGTCCGAAGGGGTCGTCCATGCGGTAGGCGTTGTTGCTGACCAGGATCGCCTGCGGGTCGGCGACGATGATGCCGTCGGCTGTGGCCGTCAGACGCGGACCGCTCTGCCGGGTGAGCAGTTCGGGCAAGCGCTCCAGGGCCGCGCCCACCTTGTCCTCGCGGTAGCCGGGGCTCTGGACGACGGCCCCGTACACGCCGAACGAGGCGTTGTTGACGAACGGGCGGCCGTCGGCGAACCCGAGGTCGACGCGGAGTTCGACGCCGTCGGTGAGGGCGTCGAGGCAGGTGGAGGGGTCGTCCCGGTCCAGGCCGAGGTCCATGGCGAAGTGGTTGCGCGTTCCGGCGGCGATGACGAGGAACGGCAGGCCGTGTTCCGCGGCGACGGCGGCGACCAGCGCCTGGGTGCCGTCGCCGCCCGCGACGCCCAGGAGGTCCGCTCCGTCGGCCACGGCGGCTTTGGCCAGGGCGGTGACGTCCTGGTGCTGGTCCGGGTCGAGCAGGACGACCCGGGCGCCGAGCGCCTCGGCCTTCTCCTGCAGGTTGAACTTCCCGACCTTGCCACCGCCGGAGCGCGGGTTGAGCAGCAGGAAGGGACGCAGTGGCGGTGGCGTGCGGTACTCCTTGACGCGCACGGCCCGCAGGCCCGTGCTGCGCAGGGCGTAGCGTCCGCTCCAGACCGCCGCGCACCACAGGAGCAGGGACAGGACGACCACCCACAGCAGGTTCGCCGCAGCGAAGGCCGTGACAAGGCCGGCGGGCGCGACGACGGCCAGCGCGGCCGACGCGATGCGGGCCGCTCCCCGCCGTGACAGGGCCCACCAGACCGCGGCCGCGGTCAGGGCGAGTCCCGCGAGGCCCGCCGCCAGCAGGAGCAGCCCTCGCAGTCCGCCGGAGACGAGCGGCAGCAGGGCCGCCAGGGCGGCCGCGGCCAAGGCGCCCCTGGCCGCCCATCTCTGCCGGCGGTGAAACCGTTCGTCCATCGCCGATCCCATCTCGTCCCTCCGCTCGAAGGCCGGCGCGGGCGGATCCCCGAGACCGTGCCCGGCCGTGACCATCGTGCCCGCCGACGCGTCGGCTCCGCCACTGCCGTCCTGGATGGCTCCCCCCGCCGTGGGGCGTCAGACGCGAAGATCCACCGGGGCGGAGCCACCGGTAGCGTACGCGGCCTCGTGAGCGCGTTTCCCCGCGCCGGGGGGCGTTGACCTCCGGCATCGAAAGCCGCAACCCGGTGGCGTGCGGCGTGAGGATCAGGAAGGCTCGCACGCATGGTCTCGGTACTGCAGAACGTGGCGATCGACTGTGCGGATGCCTACGAGCTGGCCCGCTTCTGGAGCAGGGTGACCGGCCGTCCGCTGCATCCGGAGGACAGACCGGGTGACCGGGAGACTCAGGTGGTGCTCGCGGAGGGGCCGGTGCTGCACTTCAACCAGGTCCCCGAGGCCAAGACGGTCAAGAACCGGATCCATCTGTGCCTGCGCCCGGAAACCTCGCGCGAGCAGGAGGTGGACCGGCTGCTGGGCATCGCCACCTTCGTCTCCGATCACCGCAACCCCGATGGTCCGGGCTGGGCGATCCTCGCCGATCCCGAGGGCAACGAATTCTGCGTCCTGCGCAGTGAGTCCGACCGGGCCGCCATGAACTCCTGATCACCCGGCCGGAGAAACCCCGGCCCGGCACGAGGGCGGCCGGGTAAGCTCACCTGCTGATCATCGGCCGACACGAACAACAGGGGGGCTCCGTGCGGGCCATGGCCACCGTGACGACGACCGCGCTCTGCCTGCTGGCGAGCACGGCCCTGGCCGGGTGCGGAGCCGGCGGCACCGGTGAGACCAGATCCGCCGGCGACCTCCTCGACGATGCCAACGCGAGGATGCGGAAGCTGAAATCGGTCACCGTCGACATCACCAACCTCACCACGGGCGGCGGCACGGTCACCAGCCACCTCGTGACGGACCTGGACGACCGGTGCAGGTCCACAACCACCTGGTCCGGCGGCGGCGTCCTGGAGCAGATCCGGCTGGGCACGACCGACTACGTCCGTCCGAACCGTGCCTACTTGCAGAAGTGGAAGAAGAAGCCGGGCGTCACCGGCGAGCAGAAGCTGTGGGTGAAGACGCCCGTGGACCCGGCCTCGTCGGGCGGCGACGGACTCACCTCCTGCGAACGGCCCTTCGACTCGTTCGGTACGGCGAAGAAGGGGGACTCCACCCGCGTCGGTGACACCAGGCCCTCGAGGTGATCGTGACCGACAAGGCGGACAAGGAAGGGACGTACACCTTCTACGTGGCCGAGGAGGGCGAGCCGTACGTGCTGAAGACTGTGTACAAGAGCGCCGCGCAGCTCACCACCACGTCGTTCAGCGGTTTCGACGAGCCGCTGGACCTGCGGGCGCCGCGGCCCGGTGAGGTTCTGAGCGCCGGGAGCGTGAACACCCGCTGAAGGGCAGCGCTTTCCGCTGAACGGCAGCGCTTTCCGTTGGACTCCAGGCGGCAACCGGCCGAGTGGGACGAATCGTCACACCAGGGCTTGACGGGGCGGAGCCGGGCTCGGCCTACTGGAAGCCGAAGCCGAAGCCGGCCGAGTCGGGGGTCTGATGGTGCGGCGGCGTTGGGCAGCGGCGGTGGGCCTGGTGGCCTGCCTGCTGACGCTGCTGCACGCCATCACCCCCGGGCTCGCGGACGCGGCGCGCTCGGCGGTGCCGGTCCTGACGGCGGACGCAACGCGGCCGGGCGCGGTTGTGAGTGCCGGGGCCGAGACGGCCGAGGAGCCGTGTCCGTGTGAGCAGGAGCCGTCCGGGCGGCAGCTCGCGGCGCGGGTGCCGCGGGCCGCGGCGACCGGGGTGGGCCCGGTGATGACCGGGGC
>NZ_POUC01000410.1 GCF_002891435.1 Streptomyces cahuitamycinicus | reverse complement strand
GAGAGCAGGGCCAGTTCGAGCTCGGGCCCGGGTTCCTTGTCGGAGACGAGGAGGTTCCCCTCCCCCGCTCCGGTCGTGCCGCCGGCCACCGGTCCCCGGTCCACCACGACGGCGTCCAGGCCCGCGCGGGTCGCGTACAGGGCGGTGGCGGCGCCGACCACGCCGGCTCCCACCACCACGACATCGCAGGTCAGCGGCTTGCTCACGGCAGTACTATGTCACACACCACAGAGACTGGGAAGGGTGCGGGGAACGGGCGGCTGACCGCGCGGGAGCGGTCAGTCGGCCACGGGGACGACTCTCAGGTGGGAGGCGGTGCGGCGCGTGCGGCGCTCCCCGGTCGCGGAGCGGCGCGTCTCGCGCAGGACGAACGTGACCCGGGCGCAGCCCAGTTCCTCCAGCGTCCTGGACGTCTCGATGACGATCCGGCACTCGGTGGGGCCCCGGCGCGGGTCCGGGTGGAGCAACGGCCGTACGGCACCGTCCTGCTCGACGGCGTCCTCGCCGACCGCGCGGATCCAGTGCGGCAGGCCGTGCCGGTAGGCGGCCTCCATGATCGGGTCCTGGGCGATGTCCCGGCGGATGCCCTGCAGGCCGTGGTCCGGGCCGTGGCTCTCCACGGCCCGTGCGAAGTGCGCGAGCATCGGCAGGCACCAGCTCGCCTCGTGGTCGCCGAGCACCACGGGGGCGTCGGGGTGGAACAGCACGAACCGGAGGAAGTTGTCGCCCGGCATCGCCGTGGGGTGCGGGCCCACCTCGCGGAAAAGTGACCGGAAGGCGTTGTTGGTCAGCACCACGTCCCAGCAGTGGTCGACGACGAGCGAGGGGAAGGAGACACCCTCCAGAAGCCCGGCGTAGTCCTCCAGATAGGCCTGGGCCTCGGGAGTCTCGGGGGCGGGCCGCGGTGCCGGCCGCCGCCCTCCTGCCTGATATGCCATCGGGAGGTCACCCCTCTTGCCTGTGCGGCCCTGACGCGGCGCCCCGATCCTGCTGCCCCGGGCTGAGGCGTGTCAACTATCGTGGCATTTCATGTCTGTTGACGGCTGAAATTGGCCACAGTTGTGGCGAGACCTGGATGTGAGTTCGAACCACCGGCTACGCTCCGGGAAGTTCACGCCGGGGTAGGTCACGGCATCCACTTGTGAGAAGCCTGTGAGATACGTAGGAGATCTGTCGGTGACGGGTGGCTTCGTCGAGGGTCCGGGCGCCACGCCGACGGCCGTGCTACCGGCCGTCGTCTCCCGTGTCGGCGCGCTCGCCGACCGGCTCGGCGTGCCGCACGCCGAGGTCTTCGACATCGGCCGGCTGTCCGTCGCCTCCGGGGTTCCGGACGCCGTGGTCAAGGCCCTGCTCTGTGGCCGGCCGGCGGGTGAGCCCGACGTTCAGGCCCGGTTCCTGCAGCGCCTGGACCTGCTGCGCCGGACCAGGCTCAAGCCCAACGGCCGCAAGTACACCCAGCAGGAGATCGCCGACGGCGCGGGCATGTCCCGCCAGCAGGCCGGCGCCCTCATCAACGGCGACCGGCGGCCGACCATGGAGCACTGCGACGCCCTCCAGCGGTTCTTCCGGGTGCACGCCGGCTTCCTGACGGCCGAGGACCCCGAGGCACTGGTGAGCGCCCTCCAGCACACCGAGCAGGAGCTGCTGCAGAAGCTCGCCGACCGCGAGCGGAAGGCGGCCTCGGCGGCGGACGACCCGCTGGAGCGGCTGCTGCAGGACCACGGCGTGCGCGGCATCGCCTGGCGGGCCGCGCAGCTGCCCACCGACCAGCACCGCGACAAGGTCGCGGAGTGGCTGGACATGCTCCTGGAGAGCGTCAAGCGGCCCGAGTCGTGACCGTGGGGAGAACTGTGGGCATCGGTAAGGAAATGCGCCGTCTGTGCGGCGAGCTGGTCGCGGAGCTGACCCTCCCCGCGCCGGCTCGGCCCGAGGAGCTGTACGCCGCCCTGTGCGACGGCATGAGCAGACGCCGCGGCCGCCCCGTCCGCTTCCGAACGGCCGCGTTCCCGCCCGGGACCGCCAGCGGGCTCTGGCTGGACATGGCGGAGCAGGACCTCGTCGTGATCGAGGAACGCACCGCTCCCGAGCATCAGTTGGTGATCCTGGGCCACGAGCTGTGGCACATGAAGGCCGGGCACTGCTCCCACCATGTCGAGGGCGCCGCCGTCGCGGCCCGGTTGCTCGATGACGGTGCCGATCTCCAGGCGACCGTGCTGAAGGTCGCCGCCCGCACCCGCTTCGACCTCGACGACGAGAAGGAGGCTGAGAGCTTCGGCCTGCTGCTCGCCAGCAAGTGCCGGGCGTGGCTCGCCGGTTCGTCGTCGCGCGGCCCGGTGCAGCGGGATCACCTTGCGGGGCGGATCGAGGCGTCACTGGGGTATCGCGGACCGCAGGGCTGACGGGCGGCCCGGCGCGGCGACGGAGCGCGGTGCGCCTCCGCCGAGCGGGCGAACCGGAGGGCTGTGGGGCCGGATTGTCAGTGGTGGGCGGCAAGCTGGAGGGGCGCCACCGCTGTGCGGGGCGTGCGCGCCGCGAGGGCGCGGGACCGACGACGCCGACACGGGGAGAGCCGACCGATGCCCACCGCCGTTCTGACCGATCGTGAACGCAGCGCCGTCCAGGCCTATCTGCGGCTGCTGCACACCGTCCGGGCCGCCTTCGACGTGGAGGGCGGCCCGCCGCTCGTCCCGCCGGCAGTGCTCGCCGAGGCGGAGCAGGCCCTGGAGCGCGCCGGACTGACCGGCAACGAGGAGGCGTTCTTCCGCCTCCTGGAGAACTGGTGCCCGGAGCCTGGTCCCTGACCTGCCGCACCGAAGCAGGCTCCGGAGCCGGACGGATGCCCCGGGCCGCGGGCCGAAACCGGACCCGCTCCGGCGGAGGGCTCGGGTCGCGGGCCGGGGCCGGGACCGGGACCCTGAGACTGCTGAGGTATCCCCACCCCGGCCGGGAAGCCGGCCCGAAGTCCGGCGGGCGGCCCGGCCGCGGGCCGGATGCGGACCCGCACCCTGGCGGACGACTCGGCCGCGGGCCCGACGCCGAATCCACACTCCGGCGGCGCGCCCAGGCCACGGGCCGGGACCGGGCCCAGGAGACCTGCTGAGGTACCCCAACCGCGGCGTGCACCGCCGGCCGCGGCGGGCGGCCCGGCAGCAGGCCGGATGCGAGACTCGCGTCCGGCATGCGGCCCGGCCATGAGCCCGAAGCCGAATCCACACTCCGGCGGGGGGCCCAGGCCACGGGCCGGGACCGGGCCCAGGAGACCAGCTGATGTACCCCATCCCAACCGCGGCGTGCACCGCCGGCCCGGCGGGCGGCCCGGCAGCAGGCCCGATGCCAAGCCCGCACTCCGGCGGCGGGCCCACGCCCCCCGGGCCCGGCGGATGGCTGTGTCCGCCCGCCGGGCCCGGGCTTCCGGGGCTGAGGGTCCGGTTTTCCGCCCTGGTGCCGTGAGGGGGGGCTCGCGGAGTGGACTCAGCCGTGCGGTACCGCTATCGCCGTCGCGATCAGGCCCCGCCCCGCCGTCCAGCGGCCGTCGAAGTGGCCGACGCGGCGGGCGCCCACCCGCGGGCCGGGGACGAGCAACGTCGCGCGGAAGGTGCCGTCGGCGGTGAGGTCGATGTCGGCCTCCATGAAGTCCAGCCACTTCCCGGTGAGGGGGAACCACGCCTTGTAGACGGACTCCTTGGCGCTGAACAGCAGCCGGTCCCAGTGGATGTCGGGGCGTTCGGCCGCGAGCTCGCGCAGGCGGTCCGCCTCGGCCGGCAGGGACACGGACGGCAGGACGCCCTCGGGCAGCGGGCCGTGGGTCTCGGCGTCGATGCCGAGGGACGCGAGGTCGGTGGCGCGGACCAGGGCGGCGGCGCAGTAGCCGTCGCAGTGGGTCATGCTGCCGGCCAGCCCGGCCGGCCAGCGGGGGGCGCCGCGCTCCCCGGGCAGGACCGGCTGCGGCGGCACGCCGAGCTTCTCCATGGCGCGGCGGGCGCAGGAGCGCACGGCGGCGAACTCCCCGCGCCGCTTGGCGACCGCCCGGGTCATGAGCGCCGCCTCCTCGGGGAACAGCGGGGTGTCCGCGTCCTCGTGGCCGTAGGCCTCCACGACGACCACGGCCTCCGGCAGCAGTTCCTCGATCACAGCTCCTCGCCCTCCCTCGGCAGGACGCGCCGCAGCCGCCCCGGCGGTCCGGACCGCTTGCTCCACTCGCGCGGATAGCCCACCGACACCTCCTCGAAGCGCACGCCCTCGTGCCAGGTGGTGCGGGGGATGTGCAGATGGCCGTAGACCATCGTGTGGACGCGGAACCTGCGGTGCCAGTCGGCGGTCAGGTCCGTGCCGCACCACATGGCGAACTCGGGGTGCCACAGGACGTCCATCGGATGCCGGTGCAGCGGGTAGTGGTTGACCGGGATCACCGGCAGGCCGTCGGGCAGTGCGGCGAGTCTGCGTTCGGTCTCGGCGACCCGGGCCCGGCACCAGGCCTCCCGGCTCGGGTACGGGTCGGGGTGCAGCAGGTACTCGTCGGAGCACACGATCCCGGTGCCTTGCGCGTACTCCAGGCCCTGCTCCTTGGTCGTGCAGCCGGCCGGAAGGAACGAGTAGTCGTACAGGAGGAACAGCGGCGCGACGGCGACCGGGCCGCCGGGGCCCTCCCAGACCGGGTAGGGGTCCTCGGGTGTCGTCACGCCGAGTTCGCGGCACATCTCGACCAGGTACTCGTACCGAGCGGCACCGCGCAGGGTGACGGCGTCGCTCGGATGGGTCCACAGCTCGTGGTTGCCGGGCACCCACACGACCTTGCGGAAGCGGGCCGCGAGCGTCTTCAGGGTCCAGCGGATGTCCGACACGGTCTCCGCCACGTCCCCGGCGACGAGCAGCCAGTCGTCGTCCGTCCCGGGCCGCATGCCCTCGACCAGGGCGCGGTTCTCCGGGTAGCCGACGTGCAGATCGCTGATGGCCAGGAGCTGTGCGGCGCCATCGGCCGTCGACGTCACCTCTCGCCCCCTCCGCGCACCCGGACGCCCTCCAAGAGATCACATCCGAGCGACCGGGGCAAGAGCGGCCCGGGGGCCGCGGCGGGAGAAATCCTTCACCGGGGCGTTGCACGACGAGGCCCGCCGAAGCCGTATGATCTGGCCCAACACCACCGCTGAAACTTCCCTTTCGCAGGGGCGGTTTGGTGTCCCTCCATTTTCCTGCCCGGGCACGGGCTGCTCAGCCCTGCCCGCGAACCGTGAAAGGCGGCCTGCATGGTCTCTCGCGTACGCGTCTGGCTCAACCGCACGTACGCGGAGAACGTGTTCTTCATGGATCAGCTGCGGAGAAATCCCAGCGACCGGGCCGTCGAGATCCACGCCACCCACGGCGACCCCGACTCGCCGGTGCTGGCCGCCGCCGACACCGCCGACCTGGAGCCCGAGAACCTGTCCCCCGCCGGGTACGTCGAGTACGCGCTGGACCAGTGCGCGCGGCGGGGCATCGACGTGTTCGTGCCCCGTCTGCACCAGTCGGCGATCGTGACGCACCGCGCCGAGTTCGAGGCGGCCGGCACGGCGGTGCTGGCGCCGCCGCCCGAGGCCGTGGCCGTCTTCCACGACAAGGTGATCGCCTACGAGGCGGTCCAGGCGATCGGCGTGCCGGTGCCGCCGTGGTACCGGGTCCGCTCGGAGGACGAACTCGTCGCCGCCGTGGAGGAATTGGAGGCCGGTGGGCACAAGGCGTGCTTCAAGCCGGCTTCCGGGGCCGGCGGGGTGGGCTTCCGCGTGATCACGCGTACGCCCTTCTCGCTGACGCATCTGAGCGGGTACCCGAGCCCGTACGTGCCGATGGACCTGGTGCTGGAGGCGCTGCGGCAGGCCGAGGAGCCGGTCGACTGGCTGGTGATGCCGCGCCTGGAGCAGCCCGAGGTGTCGGTGGACTGCCTGACCGGTCCGGACAACCGGGTCCGGCTGGCGGTGGGCCGCACCAAGAACGGCCGCCGGCGGGGCTTCACCCTGCACGAGCAGTGGCTGGACCCGGCCCGGCGGATCGCCGAGGGCTTCGGTCTGCACTACCTGTCCAACATCCAGTTCCGGATGTTCGGTGACCGGCCGGTCCTCATGGACGTCAACACCCGCCCGGCCGGCGGCCTGCACCAGCTGTCCCTGTGCGGGATCAACGCCCCCTGGGCCGCCGTGCAGCTGGCGCTCGGCGAGGACCCGGGCGAGGTGGTCCCGCCGTTCCTGGGCCAGGACTACACCGTGGTGTCGGGACTGCGTCCGCTGCGGCCGGTGTCGCTGCCGCAGCCGCGGCCGGAGGCGACGGATCCGCTGCCCGCGGTACCCGCGCCCACGGCGGCCGAACCGGTCCCTTCCGTCGGGGCGGCGGCCCAGGCGCTGCCCTTCTGAGACCTCAGCCCCTGGCCGCGAGCGCCTCGCGCCAGAGGGGGCTGTCGACGTAGTGGTTGTCGAAGCGTTCGGAGGAGTCCATGATCTCCTGCGGGTCGGCCTCGCCGCGCATCACCCGGCCCAGCAGCCGCAGATAGTCGAAGCGCCCCGCGCCCGGGGTGAGGACGAACAGCACGTCGGCCGTCGCACCGGGCGCGGCGGCGAAGGCGTGCGGGGTGTGCGGCGGTACCAGAAGGAAGTCGCCGGCTCGCAGCACGGTGATCTCCTCGCCCACCAGGACCTGGAGCGCGCCGTCGATCACGTAGAACATCTCGGACGCCTCGGTGTGCAGGTGGGCGGGCGCGCCGACCGCGCCTTCCGCGAACGTCGAACGGTAGCTGGTGAGCCGCCCGCCGGTGTTACCGGAGTCGGCGAGCAGCGTCATCACGCTGCTGGGGTCGCGCGTCGTCTCGGCCTCGGCGGCACGGGTGAGGACCGGTGCGAAGCCGCTGCCGCTGTTTCCCGTTTCGTTCTGTGTCGTCGTCATGACATCGACTCTAGGGAGCCGGGCGACCCACGGCAGGGGGCATTCCAGCGCCGTGATCGTGGGTCAATTCGACGGTGCCAGATGCGGCCCCCGCCCCGGGACGGTACAGATGCGGCCCCCGTCCCGGGACTGCGCCAGAAGCGGCCCCCCGCCCGGGACGGTGACGGAA
>NZ_POUC01000040.1 GCF_002891435.1 Streptomyces cahuitamycinicus | reverse complement strand
CCGTGGCTGCCGAGCTGAACAGCCGCCCGCGCAAAACGCTCGGCTGGGAAACCCCAGCCGAGCGTCTCGCTAAGCTCCTGGCGACAGCCAGTTGATCACTGTGTTGCTACGACCCCTGGAATTCGCCCCTGACTCGCGGGGGCTTTCCCGTGCCCGGCGGGGTCAGGACTTGCGGCCCAGACCGCCGTGCTGGCCGATCGGCTCGGCCGGCGCGCCAGGCTCGGGGTGCCACAACGGCACCGAGACCACACCCGGTTCCGCCAGCTCCAGCCCCTCGAAGAACGCCTCGATCTGCTCGACCGGCCGCAGGAAGTACGGCACCGCGCCGGTCTCGTTGTAGGCGTCCTGGGCCTGCTCGTAGGCCGGGTCCGTGCCGCGGGAGCCCTCGTTGAGGGAGAGGTGGCTGCCGGAGGGCAGCTGGGCCATGAGGCGGCGGACCAGGTCGCGGGCCTGCTCGTAGTCCGCCACGTGTCCGAGGATGCCGCTGAGGATCAGGGCCGTGGGCCGGGTGAGGTCGAGGGTCTTCCCCGCGGCCTCGATGATCTGCTCGGGCTCGAAGAGGCTGACGGGCTCGTACGCCGTCGCGCCCTCGGGTGTGGAGGTGAGCAGGGCGCGGGCGTGGGCGAGGACCAGCGGGTCGTTGTCGACGTAGACGATCCGCGCCTCGGGGGCGAGCCTCTGGGCGACCTCATGGGTGTTGTCGACGGTCGGCAGGCCGGTGCCGACGTCGAGGAACTGCCGTACGCCGGCCTCCTGGACGAGGTACCGGATGCTGCGGCCGAGGAAGGCCCGGCTGCTGCGGGCGATGGTGACGATGCCGGGGAAGACGGCGGTGTACGCGTCACCGGCCGCCTCGTCCACCGGGTAGTTGTCCTTGCCGCCCAGCCAGTAGTTCCAGATCCGGGCCGAATGCGGCACCGACGTGTCGATCTGTGTCATGTGCTCATCGTGCTACGGCAGATCGGCCTCGCACGGCACATTGAGTGAAAGGAGTGCGGCGGAACCGTCGGGGTTCACGCGCAGTTCGCTGACGGCCGCGTTGCGCAGCCGCGGGAGCACTCTGCGGTACTCGCCGACCGGGATCGACAGCAGGGTGCACAGCACCAGGCGCAGCAGGGTGTTGTGGGCGACGACCAGGACGCGTTCGCCGGGGTGGGCGGCGGCGATGCCCCTGAGGGCGCGCACCCCGCGGGCCGCCGCCGCCAGCGGGTCCTCGGCGCCGGGGAAGGAGTGCTCCACCGGGTCGGCCCGGTAGGCCGCGGCCCACTCCGGGTCCTCGGCCTCGAACTCGGCGAGCGTGCGGCCCTCCAGCACACCGAAGTCGCATTCGCGCAGGTGGGGTTCGCTCTGGGAGGTGAGGCCGAGGGCACGGCAGGCGGGCTCGGCCGTGGCGACGGCGCGGGACAGCGGGGACGTCCAGATCGCGTCGACGGGATGGGCGGCGGCCCACCGGCCGAGGGCCTCGGCCTGTGCGCGGCCGGTGTCGGTGAGGTCGATGTCGCTGATGCCGGCGTAGCGGTTCTCGGCGTGCCAGACGGTCTGTCCGTGACGGACCAGCAGGAGGGTCGTACTCATGATGCGGAAGTATCCCCGCTCAGCCGGCTGTGTGCGTGCGCGGCGACCGGGCCGGGCAGCCAGCCGCGGTCCCGCAGGGCGTCGACCAGACGCGCGTACGGCTCGGCGAAGGCCGCGGTGCGGCCGGGGCGGGGTTCGACGACGGTCCGGACGCGCACCATGCGTTCGGCGACGTCCGCGAGCGCGCCGGCCCCCGACGCCCCGTAGGCGGCCAGTGCCGCCATGCCCAGGGCCGGTTCCGTCTGCTCGGGGACGCGGGCCGGGCGGCCCAGGATGTCAGCGCGCAGCTGGTTCCAGTACGGGCTGCGGGCACCGCCCCCGGTGAAGGTGAGCGGCCCTTCGAGGGGCGCGCCGAGGTGGTGCAGGTAGTCCAGGCACAGGCGTTCGGCGAAGCCGACGCCCTGGAGGAGCGCGGCCCACAGGTCGGCGTCGTCCGCGGGGTCGCCCAGGACGAACGGGGTCGCCTCCGGTGCCCGGAACGGGAACCGCTCCCCCGGCGAGACGAGGGGGTAGGCGATCGCGCCGGACGGTTCGAACGCCCTGGCCCGTTCGTCCATCGCCGCGGGATCGGCGTCCGGGACGTGCGCGGCGAGTGCCCCGGCCCCGACGCTCGACGCCCCGCCGGGCAGCCATGTGCCGTCCGGGGCACGGTGGTTGTAGACCACGCCGGTGGGGTCGCGGACCGGGTCGCGGGCGGCGCCCTTCAGCACGAGCGTGGTGCCGAGCACGGAGTTCCAGGAGCCGGGCCGCAGCGCGCCCGACGCGATCTGGGCCGCGCAGCCGTCGGTCATCCCGGCGAACACCGGGGTGCCGGCGGGGATGCCGGTGGCGTCGGCGGCGGCCGGGCACACCTGGCCCAGGCGGGTCCCCGGCCGGACGACACCCGGCAACAGGCTGTCGGGCAGACCCAGTTCTGCCAGGGCGGCCTCCGGCCAGCGGTCGCCCGCCAGGTCGTAGCCCGTTTTCAGGGCATGGCTGGAGTCGGCCGGCGGTGGCTCGCCCGCGAGCCGGCCGACGATCAGGTCGGGCTGGTGCGTCAGGCGCAGCGAGGTGCCGCCGTACTCCCCCAGCAGCCACAGCGCCTTCGGCAGCGCCCAGGTGTCCTGGACCGCGAGCCCCGCCTCCCGCGCTCGCGCGGCCTGCGCCTTCGCCCGCCCGTCGTCGTACATCAGCGCGGGGCTCACCGGGCGGCCCGAGCCGTCCGTCAGCAGCACGGTGCCCGATGTGCCGCACACCGCGAGTCCGCCGACCGGCAGGCCCGGGGGCGCGGAGCCGAGGGCCGTCCGCGACGCCTCGCACAGCGCCGCCCACCACCGCAGCGGATCCTGCTCGTGCCGCACCCCGTCCCGCCGCCCCGTGAGCGGGGCCGAGCCGCTGCCGAGGACCGTGCCGTCGGCGGTGACGAGCAGCACGCGGACGCTCTGCGTGCCCAGGTCGACGCCCAGCCAGGCCATGCCCTCGCTCTCGCCCGCACCCTCGTCCACCATCCGGAACCTCCCACGCCGTCGCAGCCGGATCTGTGAACTTCTCACTCTGCCCCGATATTTTCCCGTGCGCGAGGGATTGACGCCCAACTTCGGTCGTTCCACCCTCTGTTAACGAGTCGACTCGACGTGTTAACCAGGCTCCACGCGGAGGTACGGATGGACACGCACGCGCACGACCGCCGGCGCTTCCTCGCCCTCGCCGCCGGGGCGGCCGCCGCCCCGCTGCTCACGGCCTGCGGCGCCGGCTTCGGCGGGAACGACGACAAGAGCGACGGCTCCGCCGCGGACGACGTCACCGGTTCCTTCGACTGGAAGCGGGAGAAGGGCACCACCGTCAAGGCGCTCCTCAACAAGCACCCGTACACGGACGCGCTCATCGCCGATCTGAAGTCCTTCACCGAGAAGACCGGCATCAAGGTCGAGTACGACGTCTTCCCGGAGGACAACTACTTCGACAAGCTCACCGTGGACCTGTCCAGCGGGCGGGCCTCCTACGACGTCTTCATGCTCGGCGCGTACATGGTGTGGCAGTACGGGCCGCCGAACTGGCTGGAGGACCTCGGGCCCTGGATGCGCAACTCCTCGGCGACGGGCGCCGAGTGGGACCAGGCGGACTTCTTCCCGAACCTGCTCCGGGCCGACCAGTGGTCCCTGAAGGCGGGCGCGCCGCTCGGCCAGGGCGGGCAGTACGCGCTGCCGTGGGGCTGGGAGACCAACGTCGTCGCCTACAACACCGAGGTGTTCCGCAAGCTCGGCGTGAAACCCGCGGAGACGTTCGACGAGCTGACCGAACTCGCCGGGACCATCAAGCGGAAGGCGCCGGGCGCCGGCTTCGACGGCATGTACGGGATCGCCGTGCGCGGCTCCCGGAGCTGGGCGACCATCCATCCGGGCTTCATGACGATGTACGCCCGCAACGGGCTGAAGGACTTCACGGTCGACGGCGGGAAGCTCACCCCCGCCATGAACAGCCCGGAGGCCGTCGCCTTCACCGAGGACTGGGCCCGGATGGTCAAGCGGGGCGGGCCGCCGTCCTGGACGTCGTACACCTGGTACCAGTGCTCCAGCGACCTCGGCGCGAAGAAGGCCGGGATGCTGTTCGACGCCGACACGGCCGCCTACTTCCAGGCGGTGAAGGGCGCCAGCCCCGCCTCCGGGAAGATCGCCTTCCACCCGGGGCCGAAGGGGCCGGGCGGGTCGCTCGCCACCAACATGTGGATCTGGTCGCTCGGCATGAACGCCAAGAGCAAGAAGAAGAGCGCCAGTTGGCTGTTCCTGCAGTGGGCCACCGGCAAGGAGCACCTGCGCAAGAGCGCGATCACGC
Organism: Streptomyces cahuitamycinicus; assembly: GCF_002891435.1. Classification (GTDB taxonomy): domain Bacteria; phylum Actinomycetota; class Actinomycetes; order Streptomycetales; family Streptomycetaceae; genus Streptomyces; species Streptomyces cahuitamycinicus. The sequence goes on along the minus strand of NZ_POUC01000040.1, from coordinate 27,941 downwards.
ACAACCACATCGACCCGGTGCGCAAGTCCGTCGCCGACGACGCCGCGTACAAGGACAAGATGCGGCATCTACCGGGCTTCCTGGAGACCTTCGAGACGGTCGTCGACCAGACGAAGATCCAGTTCACCCCGCAGGCCCAGTTCTTCGACGCGACGACCAGCTGGGCGGCGGCCCTCCAGGAGATCTACGGCGGTCAGGGCGCGCAGTCCGTCCTGGACGGGCTCGCGGACGATCTCGCCGGCAAGGTGGGCTAGAGCGATGGGGTGGCGGCTCGCCCTGCGCCCGTACGTCCTGATCGTGCCCGCACTGCTGCTGACCTGCGGGATCCTCTACCCGTTCGGGCTCGGCCTGTACTACACGCTGTTCGACTTCTCGGCGAGCAAACCGCAGCCGGACATGGTGCGGTTCGAGAACTACAGCGCCGTCTTCACGCAGGAGGCGTTCTGGAACTCGGCGTGGGTCACGGTGCTGTACGCCGTCGGGGCGGCCCTCGCTGAGACGGTGCTGGGAGTGGCCGTCGCCCTGCTGCTGCACCGTTCGACACTGATCGGCCGGGTCCTGGAGAAGATCCTGATCCTGCCGCTGATGATCGCCCCGGTGATCGCGGCGATCATCTGGAAGCTGATGCTCCAGCCGTCCGTGGGGGTCGTCAATCACCTGCTGAGGCCCTTCGGTCTCGGCGGGGTGCAGTGGACCGACACCCCGACGGGCGCGCTGCTGTCGTCGATCGCGGTGGACGTCTGGGTCTACACCCCGTTCGTGGCGATCCTCGCCCTCGCCGGTCTGCGGTCGCTGCCCGCCTCCCCGTTCGAGGCGGCGGCCGTGGACGGCGCGGGATGGTGGTACACCTTCCGCCGGCTGACCCTGCCGATGCTGTGGCCCTACGTGCTGGTCGCGGTGATCTTCCGGTTCATGGACTCGCTGAAGGTGTTCGACATCATCTACGCCCTGACGGAGGGCGGGCCGGGCGACTCGACGGTGGTGCTCCAGATCCGGGCGTACCTCGAAGCCATCCGCTTCCAGCGCTACTCCTTCGGGATCAGCTACACGATCGTGCTGTGGGCCGTGGTGTACCTGGCCGCGATGGTGCTGGTGAAGCACCTGGGGAAGATCCAGCGGAAGGCCGCGGAGGTGACCACATGAGGAAACGCCTGGTGGGGTGGCTGTGCGACACCGCCCTGATCCTCTACTTCGTCTTCGCGCTGTTCCCGATCGCCTGGATGGTGATCCTTTCGCTGAAGCCGGCCGACCAGCTCTTCTCCACGTACTTCTCCTTCTCCCCCACCCTCGACGGCTACCGGACGGTTTTCGGCGACAGCGAGGGCATCCCGTTCGTGCGGTTCTTCGTCAACAGCCTGGTGGTGTCCGTGGGGGCGGTCGCGCTGTCGCTGGTGGTCGGGCTGCCGGCCGCCTACGCCTCGGCGCGGTGGCGGTTCAAGGGCTCCGAGAACCTGATGTTCACGCTGCTGTCGTTCCGCTTCGCACCCGAACTCACCGTGATCATCCCGCTGTTCGTGCTCTACCAGAAGCTCGGCCTCTTCGACACGTACGTCGGCATGGTGTGGGTCCTGCAACTCGTCACCCTGCCGCTGATCGTGTGGATCATGCGGTCCTACTTCGCCGACCTCACGCCCGAGCTGGAACAGGCTGCCCTGCTGGACGGCTACACCCGCAAGCAGGCGTTCTTCAAGGTGGCGCTTCCACTGGTCAAGCCGGGCATCGCGGCCGTGTCCCTGCTGGCCTTCATCTTCGCCTGGAACAATTTCGTCTTCCCGCTGATCCTCACCTCCAACGAAGCCCAGACGGTGACCGTGGGCGCCCTGTCCTTCCTCGGCGGGGACCGGCCCAAGTACAACCTGACGGCCGCCGCCGCGCTGGTGTCCGTCGTACCGCCGCTGCTGCTGGCGCTGACGATCCAGCGGTACCTGGTGCGCGGCCTGTCGTTCGGGGCGGTGAAGTCTTGATCAGGCTCAGCGGGATACGGAAGACGTACGGGAGGACCGTCGCACTCGACGAGCTCGAACTGGAAGTGCGGGAAGGCGAGTTCTTCTGTCTGCTCGGCCCGTCCGGTGCGGGGAAGACCACCACCCTGAAAACCGTCGCCGGGCTCGAGCAGCCCGACTCCGGCACGGTCGTGCTCGACGGCGAGGACATGCGGGGTGTCGAGCCGTACGACCGGGGCGTGGCGATGTGCTTCGAGAGCTACGCCCTCTATCCGCACCGCTCGGCCTACGACAACCTGGCCTCGCCGCTGCGCTCGCCCCGGCACCGGCTGCCCGCCGCCGAGGCCCGGCAGCGGATCGGCGCGATCGCCGAACTGCTCGGCATCTCCGGACTGCTGGACCGGCCCGTCGGCCAGTTGTCCAACGGCCAGCGGCAGCGCGTCGCCCTCGGCCGGGTACTGGTCCGCCCCGCCCGGGCCTTCCTGCTCGACGAGCCGCTCTCCCACCTCGACGCCAAGCTCCGCCAGCAGATGCGGGCGGAACTGAAGGCGATCGGGGCCGTGCAGCACACCACCACTCTCTACGTCACCCACGACTCGGTCGAGGCACTGGCGCTCGGCGACCGGATCGGGGTCATCCGGGAGGGCCGGATCGTGCAGACGGGCACGCGGGAGGAGATCTGGTACGAGCCGTACGACACGGAGGTCGCGCGGGCCTTCGGGCGGCCCCGGATCAACCTGCTGCCGGGGGTGGTCACGGAGAGCGGGGTCCGCGCGGACGGCGGGGTCGAGTTGCCGGTCCGCGCACCGGCCTCGCCCGGCACGGACGTCCTGGTCGGTCTGCGCCCCCGGGGCCTCGCCCTGCACGGCGAGGGCCACGGGCTGACCGGGACCGTGTACGTCACCGAGGTGCTCGGCCGGTCCGTCGAGGTCACCGTCCGGCTCGGGACCGGGGAGCAGCGGGTGTCGCTGGTGGCCCCCCGGGCGGACGCGGCGCGCCTTCGTCCGGACGATCCGGTACGGCTCGTCGTCCGGCCTGAGAACCTGCTGCTGTTCGAGGCCGACCGGCCGGAGCGACCGGGACGACGGATAGAGACACAGCCATGAGCAGCAACAGCAGTGGTGGACAGCAGGGGCCCGCGGCACGGCAGGCCGCCATGGCCGAGCAGGTGCTGGCCGACGGCTCGGCGACGGCGGCCGAACTCGCCGAGCGGTTCGGGGTGAGCCTGATGACCATCCACCGGGACCTCGACGAGCTCGAACGGCAGGGCATCGTACGGAAGTTCCGGGGCGGGGTGACCGCGCAGCCGTCGGGTGTCTTCGAGTCGAACGTGCAGTACCGGCTGAAGACCATGCGGGCCGAGAAGGCCGCCGTCGCCGAGCACGCGCTGCGGATGGTGGAGCCCGGCATGGCGATCCTGCTGGACGACTCCACGTCCACCCTGGAGATAGCCAGGCGGCTGCGCACGGCCGAGGTCACGCCACTGACGGTCGTCACCAACTTCCTGGAGGCGATCAACCTCCTCTCCGACCAGCGGGGCATCCACCTGATGGCGCTCGGGGGCGACTACGACCCGCTGCACTCGTCCTTCCTGGGGGTGTCGTGCGTGGAGGCGGTCGAACAGCTCCGGGTGGATGTGTGCTTCGCGTCGACGTCGGCCGTGCACGGGGGTTACGCCTACCACCAGGAGCAGCACATCGTGTCGGTGAAGCGGGCGATGCTCGACGCGGCGGCACGGAACGTCCTGCTGATCGACCACACCAAGCTCGGCCGGGTCGCCCTGCACCGGGTCGTCCCGCTGTCCCGCTTCGACACGCTCCTCGTGGACGACGGGGCGTCGCCGGAGGCACTGCGGGATCTGGACGAACACAAGGTCCGTTACGAGGTTTGCGCGATGCCCGCTCGTGAGCCGTAAGGGCGCGCCGGTGTCGCGGCCTCGGCGCCGGCCGAAAGCGCCCTGGAGGCGAACGAGCCATAAGGAGGGGACGGCCATGACGGGACTGGAGCTACGTGAGCTGCGGAAGACCTATCGGTCGCGGGGGCGGCCCGGGGTGGACGCCGTCCGGGGGATCGACCTGAGCCTGCGGTCCGGGGAGTTGCTCGGGCTTCTCGGGCCGTCCGGGTGCGGCAAGTCGACCACCTTACGGATGATCGCCGGCCTTGAGTCCGTCACCGGCGGGGACATCCTGGTCGGCGGGACGTCGGTCGTCGAACGGCCCGCTCAGCAGCGGAACATCGGGGTCGCGTTCGAGAACTACGCGCTGTATCCGCCGCTGTCGGTGGCGGAGAACCTGGCGTTCGGGCTGAAGGCCCGCAAGAGGGCCGCCCGCGGATCCAGGGGTGACGTCGACCGCAAGGTGAAGGAGATCGCCGAGCGGGTCGGCCTGACCGACCTGCTCGACGCCCGCCCGGCCGGCCTGTCCAGCGGCCAGAAGCAGCGGGTGTCGCTGGCCCGGGCCCTGATCCGCGAACCGGACGTGCTGCTCCTCGACGAGCCGCTGTCCCACCTGGACGCCGCCCAGCGTGACTCCACCCGCCGCGAACTCAAGCGCATCCAGCAGGACTTGGGCCACACGGCGATCCTGGTCACCCACGACCAGGAGGAGGCCCTCTCCCTCGCCGACCGGATCGCCGTGATGAAGGACGGCGTCATCCAGCAGCTCGGTACCCCCTACGAGATCTACGACAGCCCGGCCAACGTGTTCGTCGCGGACTTCGTCGGCGAGCCCGCGATCACCCTGCTGCCCGGCATCTCCGGCGGCGACGGCCGCGCCCGCCTCTCCGACACGGTGCGGATCGGCCTGCCCGTGCCGGTCGACCGGGGCCGGGAGGTGGTGGTCGGCATCCGCCCCGAGGACGTCCGCCTCACCGCCGAGGGCGGCCTGCCCGCCCGGGTCGTCGCCCATGAACCGCTCCTGGAGTCGGGCCTCGCGACCCTCGCCCTTGACGGCGTCGAACGGCACTTGGTCGTCCTCACCGACCCCGAGGTGCGGCTCGCCCACGACGACCGGGTCCGGGTCGCCGCCGACCCCCGCCACACCCATGTCTTCGACGCCGAGACAGGAGAGACCCTGCGATGACTGACGGAAACAGCGTGCGTGTCGTGGCCGCCGGTGACCACTTCGTCCTGCCGTCGCTGATCACGCGGGCGGTGGAGCACGAGGTGGAGCGGGCGCAGATCAAGGAACTGGAACTCGGCTGGCCGCTGGAGCCGTTCGGGCCGGTCGCCGAGGTGCAGGAGGCCAGTGACGCCGAGGACGAGCTGATCGAGGCGCTGGCCGGGGCGCAGGTGCTGGTCACGCAGATGGGGCCGGTCACCGAGCGCGTGCTCGCCGCCTGCCCCGACCTGAGGCTGGTCGTGGTCTGCCGGGGCGGGCCGGTCAACGTCAACCTGGACGCGGCGAAGAACCGTGACGTGCGGGTGTGCTTCGCGCCGGGCCGCAACGCCGCCGCCACCGCGGAGTTCACCGTCGGCCTGATGCTGTCGGCCCTGCGCCGCATCCCCCAGGCCCACGCCCCGCTCGCCGGCCGGGGCAGCTGGGAGGGGGCGACGTACTACACGTACGAGCACAGCGGACTGGAGCTGGAGGACCTGCCCGTCGGGCTGGTCGGGTACGGGGCCGTCGGCAGCCGGGTCGCGCGCGTGCTGTGCGCGTTCGGGGCGCGGGTGATGGTCTACGACCCGTATGTGCACGGCGAGATCCACGGCCTGCGGGTGACCTCGCTCGACGATCTGCTGCGCCGTTCTCTGGTGATCACCCTGCACGCCCGGCTCACACCCGAGACGCGGGGGCTGATCGGCGCCCGCGAGCTGGGGCTGCTGCCGTCCGGCGCGGTGGTGGTGAACGTGGCCCGGGGACCGCTGCTGGACGAGGGCGCGCTGTGCGACGCGCTGGAGAGCGGCCGGGTGTCGGCGGCGGCGCTGGACACGTACGAGCGGGAGCCGCTGCCGGCGGAGTCCCGGCTGCCGGGTCTTGCCGACCGCGTGGTCCTCACCCCCCACTTGGGCGGGGCGTCACGCGCCGTCGCGGAGAAGGCCGCCCGGATCGCCGCCGAAGAGGTGGGCCGCTGGGTGCGCGGGGAGCCGCTCGCGCACTGCCTGACCTGAGGACCGGGAGGAGAGCCGTATGTACGTGGGGATCGACGTGGGCACGTCCATGGTCAAGGCGGCGGCCTTCGACGCCGTGGGCCGCCAACTGGCGGTGGAGTCCCGCCCGGTGGGCCTGACCATGCACGGCGGGGTCGTCGAGCAGGACATGGAGGAGGTGTACGGGGAGGTCGTCGCGGTGCTCGAAGCGCTGACCTCCGCCGTGGCGGAGCCCGTGGAGCTGGCCGGGCTCACGGGGCAGGGCGACGGGGTGTGGCTGGTCGACGGCGAGGGCCGGCCGGTGCGGCCGGCCGCGTCCTGGATGGACGGGCGGGCGCACGAACTGGTCGACCGGTGGCTGGCGGACGGCACCTTCGAGACGGTGTTCCGGCGGACGGGCGGCGCGATGTTCCCGGGCTCCCCGGGCCCGCTGCTGGCGTGGCTGGAACGCCACGAACCGAAGTCACTGGATGCCGCGAAGGCCGCCGTGTACTGCAAGGACATGGTGTTCCAGCGGCTGACGGGCGCCGGTTCGACGACGGACGTGTCGGACGCGTCGATGCCGTTCCTGGACCCGCGGACCCGCACCTACGACAACCGGGTCGTCGAACTGCTCGGGCTGGCGCACCGCAGGGGTCTGCTGGCCCCGGTCAGCGACCCGGTCGCGACGGCCGGGGCGCGGGGCGAGGGCCTGCCGCCCGGGACCCGGATCGCCAACGGCCCGTACGATCTGCCGGCCTGCGCGCTGGGCGCCGGGGTGACGTCCCCCGGGGACGGTCTGCTGATCGTCGGCACCTGTCTGGCCAGTCTGGTCGCCACCACCGAGCTCGACCTGACCGGCGAACCGGCCGGCCTGTACATCTCCACCGACCGGCCCGGACACTGGCTGCGCGCCATGCCCGCCATGGTCGGCACGGCGGCACTGGACTGGGTGCTGTCGACGACGGGAGTGCGGCACGACGAGGTGGACGGCCTGCTGGCCGGGACGCCGCCGGGCGCGAACGGTGTCCGGGTGCTGCCGTACTTCGCGCCCTCCGGCGAGCGCGCACCCTTCGTCGAACCGCGCCTGCGCGCCGAACTCACGGGCGTCTCACTGGAGTCGAGCCGGGGTGATCTGGTTCGCGCCACCTGCGAGGGCATCGGGTACGCGGCCCGGCACTGCCTGGCGGCGGCGGGCCTCACCGGGAGCCTGGCCGTGTGCGGCGGCGGCACCCGCAGTTCCGCCTGGATGCGGCTGCTGGCCGATGTGCTCGGGCGGCCCCTGCGGGTCGTCGAGGGTGAGGTGGGCGCGCGGGGCGCGGTCCTGGCGGCTGCCGAGCGGTACGGGGTGCCGCTGGACGCGGAGGTGTGGACGAAACCGACGGCGGTCGTCGAGCCGGACCCGGACCGGGCCGCGTTCTACGCGAGGGGTTACGAGGAGCACCTGGACCGGCTGGCCGGGGCACGGGCCCGGGCACGGAAGTGAACCTGCCTTCGACGAAGGGGAGTCGTATGCGACTCGGACGGAGATCCCTCCTGCTCGCGGCGGCCGCGGGGACCGCCACAACCGCCGCGGCGGCCCCGGCGGCGGCCGGACCCCCGAAGGGCGGCGGCCCGGTCGTCATCGGCCACCGCGGGGCGGCCGGCTGGCGCCCGGAGCACACGGCCGCCTCCTACACGTACGCCGTGCAGACGGGCGCCGACTGGATCGAACCGGACCTGGTACCGACGAAGGACCATGTGCTGGTGGTCCGGCACGAGAACGAGATCTCCCAGACGACCGACGTGGCCCGCCACCCGGAGTTCGCGGACCGCCGTACGACGAAGACGGTCGACGGACGGCACGTGACCGGATGGTTCACGGAGGACTTCACGCTGGCCGAGCTGAAGACGCTGCGGGCGGTGGAGCGGCTGCCGGCGGTCCGCAACCGCAACACCGTCTTCGACGGGCGTGCGGAGGTCATGACCTTCCAGGAGGTCGTGGACCTGGCGCGGCGGCTGTCGCGGGAGCACGGCCGGACGATCGTGGTCTTCCCGGAGACCAAGCACCCCACGTACTTCCGCTCGATCGGACTGCCGTTGGAGCCGAAGCTGGCCGCCGCGATCCGCCGCAACAGGCTCGGGCGGCGCGAGTGCGTCGTGCAGTCCTTCGAGCCGACGAGCCTGCGGCGCATGACGGACCTGAACGTGCCGCTGTGGCAGGCACTCGGGACGACGGGCGGGCCGTACGACCTGCCCTCGACGACCTACCGGGACATGATGACGCCGGCGGGACTGGCGGGAATCGCCGAGTACGCGCACTGGATCGGGCCGGACAAGTCCTCGGTCGCGGGCACGACTCTCGTCGCCGACGCGCACGCGGCGGGGCTGCGGATCGGGCCGTACACCTTCCGCGCGGAGAACCAGTTCCTGCCGGAGCGATTCCGGCGCGGGAGCGGAGCGAACGATTTCGGGGACATGTTCGCGGAATACGCGCTGTACTACCGCATGGGGGTCGATGCGGTCGTAACCGACTTCCCGGACTTGGCGGTGATCGCGAGGAGGAGCTGATGACGGTGAGCCGGGCGTGCCGGACCTGCGGCACCATGCAGGAGTTCCGGATGTTCAACGCCGCCGAGCGGGCGGTGGTCCGGGCGATGAAGGGGGCCGGGCACTTCGTGGACGACTACTGGCGCTGCACCGCCGTCGGCTGCCGGTGGTACCAGCGCTACCTCAACCGCGGCGAGGACGGCCTGCTCCCGGAGGAACTCAAGATCCAGGCCGTCCCCGCCGAATGACCCCTACAGGTTGGAGAAGTCCGGGCCCTTGGTGCGGGTGCGCTTGATCTCGTAGAAGCCGGGGACCGAGGCCACGGCGAGGGTGCCGTCCCAGAGGCGGCCGGCCTCCTCGCCCTGCGGGGCCGGGGTGACGACCGGGCCGAAGAAGGCGATCTGCTCGCCGTCGGGGCCGGGCACGGCGATGACCGGGGTGCCGACGTCCTGGCCGACCTTGTCGATGCCCTCCTGGTGGGAGGCGCGCAGCTCCGGCTCGTACGGGGTGGAGTCCCAGTGCTCCAGGAGGGACTCGGGCAGGCCGGCGTCCTTCAGGGCGGCGGTGACCGTCTCCTTGCCGGGGCCCTCGCCCTGGTTGTGGATGCGGGTGCCGAGCGCGGTGTAGAAGTCGCCGAGGACCTCGGGGCCCTTCTCCTGCTGCGCGGCTATGACGACCCGGACGGGGCCCCACGCCTTGGTCTCCAGCAGTTCGCGGTATTCCTCGGGCAGTTCGTCCAGCTTGTTCTCGTTGAGCACGGCGAGGCTCATGACATGCCAGCGGACCTCGATGTCCCTGACCTTCTCCACCTCCAGCACCCAGCGGGAGGTCATCCAGGCCCAGGGGCACAGCGGGTCGAACCAGAAATCGACGGGGGTCTTGTCCGACATGTCTCTCCTCAAGAGGAAACCGTTTCTCCGGCAACGCCGGTGTGCGCTCCCGCCATTCCCGGCTGCCCCGTGTCAGGGGCACGTGGCAGGATCGGTCCTGTTCAGCCGTACCCCGCGACATCCGAGGAGTGCCGCCCGTGCCCGGTGAGAATCTGTCCCGCGACGAGGCCCGGGAGCGGGCCGCCCTGCTGAGCGTCGACGGGTACGAGGTGTCCCTCGACCTGCGGTCCGCGGTCGGTGAGGACCGGGGGGACGGGCCCCGCGCCTTCCGCTCCGTGACGACGGTCCGCTTCCGCTGCAACGAGCCCGGGGCGAGCAGCTTCGCCGACCTGATCGCGCCGAGTGTGACGGCCGTCTCACTCAACGGCCGTGATCTGGACCCCGGCGAGGTCTTCGACGGCTCCCGGATCACGCTGGAGGACCTGGCCGCGGACAACGAGCTGGTGGTCGACGCCCAGTGCGCCTACTCGCGCACCGGTGAGGGACTGCACCGCTTCGTCGACCCCGAGGACGGCGAGGTGTACCTGTACACGCAGTACGAGCCGGCCGACTCGCGCCGGGTCTTCGCCAACTTCGAGCAGCCCGACCTGAAGGCCCCGTACCGCTTCGAGGTGCGGGCGCCCGAGGGCTGGACGGTGTGGAGCAACGGGGCCGGTGAGCAGGCCGACGGGGTGTGGCGGTTCGCCGAGACCAAGCCGATCTCGACGTACATCACGTGTGTGGTGGCGGGCCCGTACCACTACGTGACGGATTCCTACACGCGCGCCTTCGCGGACGGCACGACGCTGGAGATCCCGCTCGGCGCCCTGTGCCGCAAGGGCCTCGCGCCCTACTTCGACGCCGATGACGTGTTCCTCGTCACCAAGCAGGGCCTGGACTTCTTCCACGACCACTTCGACTACCCGTACCCGTTCGGGAAGTACGACCAGGCGTTCGTGCCCGAGTACAACCTGGGCGCGATGGAGAACCCGGGCCTGGTGACGTTCCGGGAGGAGTTCATCTTCCGCGGGAAGGTGACGCAGGCGTCCTACGAGGGCCGGGCCAACGTCATCCTGCACGAGATGGCGCACATGTGGTTCGGCGACCTGGTCACCATGGAGTGGTGGGACGACCTGTGGCTGAAGGAGTCCTTCGCGGACTTCATGGGCGAGTTCTCCCTCGTCGGCGCGACCCGCTTCGTCAACGGCTGGATCACCTTCGCCAACCGCCGCAAGGCCTGGGCCTACCGCGCCGACCAGCTGCCCTCCACACACCCGGTCACGGCGGACATCCGCGACCTGCAGGACGCCAAGCTGAACTTCGACGGCATCACGTACGCCAAGGGCGCGTCGGTGCTGAAGCAGCTCGCGGCGTACGTCGGCGAGGAGGCCTTCCTGGAGGGCGCCCGGCGCTACTTCAAGCGGCACGCGTACGGCAACACGCGCCTCGGTGACCTGCTGTCGGTACTGGAGGAGACGAGCGGCCGGGACATGAGCGCCTGGTCACGGTCCTGGCTGCAGACGGCCGGGGTGAACTCGCTGACACCGCAGGTGCTGCTGGACGCGGACGGCCGCGTCGAGGAGCCGGCGGTGGTGCAGGAGGCCGCGGAGTCGCACCCCGAGCTGCGCCCGCACCGGGTCGCGGTGGGCCTGTACCGGGTGACGGACGGCGGGGCCGTGGAGCGCTACGCGCGCGTGGAGACCGACGTCGACGGCGCCCGGACGGTCGTGGCGGAACTGGCCGGAGCCGAGGCACCGGACCTGGTCCTGGTCAACGACGACGACCTGACGTACTGCAAGACCCGCTTCGACGAGACGTCGCTGGCGACCCTGCGCGAGCACCTGGGCTCGGTCACCGACCCGCTCGCGCGCGCCCTGTGCTGGTCGGCGCTGTGGAACATGACGCGTGACGCCCTGCTGCCGGCGCGGGACTTCGTGGACCTGGTGCTGCGGTTCGGCGGGCGCGAGTCCGAGATCGGCGTCGTGCAGATGCTGCACGCCTGGGCCCAGTCGGCGGTCACCCACTACACGGCGTCCGCCCGGCGCGAGACGGCCGCCCGGCTGCTCGCCGAGGGCGCCCGCCGCGAGCTGTACGCGGCAGGTCCGGGCAGCGAGCACCAACTGGCCTGGGCCCGCTTCTTCGCCCGGACGGCCACCGCCGAAGCCGACTTCGAGCTGCTGCGCGACCTGCTCGCGGGCACGGCGACGGTCGACGGCCTCGACCTGGACCAGGAGCTGCGCTGGGCCTTCCTGGAGCCGCTGGCCGCGCACGGCGCCGTGGACGAGAAGGCGCTGGCCGAGGAGCTGGCACGGGACGACACCGCCTCCGGCAAGCGGCATCAGGTGCGCTGCCTGGCGGCCCGCCCGTCCGAGGCGGTGAAGGCACAGGCATGGGCGCAGGTCGTGGAGTCGGACGCGCTGTCCAACGCCATGGTCGAGGCGACCATCGCGGGCTTCTCCCAGGGCTCGCAGCGGGAGCTGATCGCGCCGTACGCCGAGAAGTACTTCGCGGCGATCGAGCGGGTCTGGTCCGAGCGGTCGATCCAGATCGGCATGCACGTGGTGCAGGGCCTGTTCCCGTCCATGCAGCAGTCCCAGGAGACGCTGGACGCCACGGACGCGTGGCTGGACACCCACGAGGAGGCGGCCCCGGCGCTGCGCCGACTGGTGCTGGAGTCCCGTGACGACCTGGCACGCGCGTTGCGTGGACAGGCGTGCGACGAGGCCGCTGACCAGTAGCTTTGGCCTGAGATTCGGGCGTTCCGCCCTCGTTACGAGACGATCGCCCCGTGAGCCGCAACCCCTGGCCCGCACCCGAACGGACCAGGGGTTTTCGGCATCCGAACACCCGTCCTTTAGGGCTGGATTGTCCGCATGTGTCGACGGACGTGTAACAGCGGTTCAAAGAAGGCCGGAGCGCGGCACATTGCGGGCATGACCCACAACACCCCGCTCTCCCCCCGCCCGCTGCACTACCTGTCCGGCGGTGGCCGCCTCCGTGTGACGACCACGGCCCGGCTCCGCTCGCAAGGCGTCTCCACGGCCGAGACGAACGAGCAGTGCCGCGCGGGCGGCCCCTGGCAGCAGCTCCTCCCGGGCGTCGTCCTGCTCCACCCGGGCCCGCCGACCAGCGAGGAACGGCTGCACACGGTGCTGATGTACGCGGCGCGGGAGCGCGGCACCGGGGTCCCCGCCCAGCCGGGCGGGAGCCGGCCGCACGCCCCCGCCTACCCCGAGGCGCTGATCACCGGTCTGGCCGCGCTGACCTTGCACGGCTTCTCCTCCACTCCCCCGCTGCCGTCCCTGGACACCATCGACGTCCTGGTCCCGCGGCTGCGGAGGCTGCGCTCCACGGGCTGCGCGCGCATCGTCCGCACGCCCGCCATGCCCGACCCCGAGCAGGTCACGGGGGTTCCGGTGGCGCCGGTCGCCCGCGCGCTGGCCGACGCGGTGGCCGAACTCGCGGACGCCGGCACCGTCCGCCGGCTGCTCACGGAGGCGGTCCGCGGCGGCCACTGCGACCCGGCGGCGGTGGTCCGTGAGCTGAACCAGGCCCGGCTGCTGAGCCGCCCGCACGTCGTGGACGCGGTGGACTCCCTGCTCGCCGAGGGCCGGGCACGCGCGGAGGACCGCCTGTACCGGATGATCCGCGAGTACGACCTGCCCGAGCCGGTCTGGAACGTCGACCTGCGCCTCCCCGGCGGCCCCTACCTCGGCGGCCTCGACGCGTACTGGCCCGACCAGGCGGTGGCGGTGGAGCTCGACACCCGGGCGCCCCGGCAGGACGACGACGCCCTGTGGTCCGAGTACGCCCGCAAGCGCGAGCACCTGGAGCGGCTCGGCATCACGGTCGTCCACATCACGCCGCGCAAGCTCCGCGATTCCCCGGAGCAGCAGGCGACGGTGCTCCGCACGGCCCTGATGGCCTCGGCCGACCGCGAACCGGCGGCGTATGTCGCCGTGCTGCCCCGGTAGTGACGGACCGGGGCAGGACCAGGAGGGGAGAGAAGGGGCCGCCGGGCGCGCCGGGCGGCCCCTCCTCGCACCGTGGGGCGCTACGGGCCGCAGAACTCCGCCTCGACGACCGCTTCCGTGCTGCCCGACCAGTCCCCGTTGAAGTTGACCGCCAAGGAGTGGCGGCCGTCCCCGGTCGTCACGGCGTCCGAGTTGGAGCCGGTGATGCCGCCGTCGTGGCCCCAGACGTGGACACCGCAGCTGAGCTTGCGGTCGACGAGCCCCAGACCGTAACGGCTGGTTGCGCGACTGGAGGGGACCGTGGTCTTCATCTTCTTCAGCTGCCGCGGTGGGAGCAGCCTGCCGCGCAGCAGGGCCGAGTAGAAACGGGTCAGGTCGGCCGAGCTGGAGACCATCTGGCCGGAGCCGTAGGCCAGGCGCGGGTTCAGTTCCGTGACGTCGTACGTCGGGCCCGTGTCCGTCCTGGCCAGCTTGGAGTGGGCGCGGCTGCTGGGCCGGGGCAGGGTGACGCGGGTGGTGGGGACCGACGTGGAGGTCAGGTGCAGAGGGTCGATGATCCGGCGGTCGATCTCCTCGCCGTAACCGTTGCCCGTGGCCTTCTCGATCACCAGCGCGGCCAGGACGTAGTTGGTGTTGGAGTACGTGAACGACCCGCCCGGATCGGAGGACGGCTCGTTCGCCATCGCGATGGCGAGCAGGTCCTCGGGGTCGGCCTGGTCGAAGCGGTGCTGCATGAAGCCGTCCGCGGTCATGTACTTCTGCTGGAAACCGGGGTCGCGCAGGTAGTCGAAGATGCCGCTGGTGTGGTTCAGGAGCCGGCGCAGGGTGATCCGCCGCCCGTCGTGGCCGTTGCCCCGGACCACGCCCGGCAGCCATTCCTCCACCGTGTCGTCGAGCGAGAGCTTCCCCTCCGCCTCCAGTTGCAGGACGACGGTCGCGACGAACGTCTTCGTGATGCTGGCGACGCGGTAGTGGTCCCCCGTCGAACGGGGCTTGCCCGTCGCGGGGTCGCCCACGCCGGCCGTGGCCGCCCAGGTGCCGTGCCCCCGCCGCACCGTCACGGTCACGCCCGGGACGCCGTCGGCGACCGCGGCCCGTACCGCCTGCCGGGTCGCGTCATGGCCGCCGTGAGCCTTACCGGGGACCGCTGCCAGTGCCGGGGCCGCCAGGGCCGCCGTCAGTGCCACCGCGGTCGCCGCCGTCAGGGTCGTACGTGCGTGTCTCTTCATGTCCCCGTTTCCCCCTGCCACTTCGAACCGTGTCGGGGGGAGGGACCGGGGCCGCCCGGCCCGGGTTGACCGTGTCCGGGCCGGTTGAGCGGGATTCAGCCCTTCTTGAGCACCAGCTCGGTGTTGCGGTCCTCCGGGGCGCCGCCGAGGGTGGTGCGTGCGCCGGGCGCGTTGAGGGACAGTTCGCGGTAGAGGGCCGCGAGGCCGGTCTGGGAGAGGTCGGAGAAGTCCGTGCGGTGCGGGGCGGAGGACTCGACGAGGGTGGTGAAGAGGGAGATCGTGCCGTCCTTGTTGTCGGTCAGCTCGATGACCCGGGCCAGCTGCGGGAAGTCGACGTGGGAGGCCGTGGAGATCTCCCAGAAGGAGCCGCCGCTCGCCAGGGCGTGCGGGGTGATGACGTTCTTGTGGATGTGCCCGTTCACCCACGCGAGCACCCTGGGGTGGCCGCCGAGCAGGGCGAGGACCTCCTGGCCGTCGTGACGGCGCTCGGCGGGGCGGGCCGGGTCGCTGCGCAGGTTCGTCATCGTCTTGCTGGTGTGGTGGCTGAAGATCACCGCGTAGGAGTCCTTGTTGTCCCGCAGCGTCTTGTCGAGCCACTTCAGCTGGGCCGTGCCGATGGACCCCTCGTAGTGGCCGCCGGAGTCGGTGGTGTCCAGGCTGATGCCGATGACGTCGTCGGAGATGCGGAAGGCGTAGTACTGGGTGCCCGCGTCCAGGTTCGCGGAGGAGTAGCCGTGGCCGGCCGGGCCGACGCCGCGGTGGGCCGGGTCCAGGTGTGCCCGGAGGTACTCGGCCGGAGTGAAGGGCGCGCGCCTCTCGTCAGGAGTGACCGACCGCATGCCGCGGGCGTGGGACGTGAGGAAGTCGTGGTAGCGGACACCCTCGGGGTCGCGGGCCTTCTTGATCTGCGCCTGGAGCCGTTGCGCCTCGGCCGCGGAGACGTCCATCAGCTTCCTGCCGCCGACGGCGAGTTCGGTGAGGTACGAGTCGCCGTGCGAGGCGTAGCAGCCCATCGGCAGCGAGTCGTGGTTGCCGACCGTCGAGTACCAGGGCAGGTTGAGGCCGGGGCTGCGCACCTCGCGGATCGCGGCCTTCAGGAAGCCGTCGAGGTGGGGGAAGCCCGCCTGCTTGTCGCTGTCGCGGACCGGGGCGTCCGGCTGCCAGTACTGCTTGAGGCCGCTGTTCTGGACACCCTCGTACCGGCGCGGGTCCCCGCTGTTGGGCGTGATGCGCCCGCCGCTCATGATCTTCAAGAACCAGTCCAGCTCGGACTTGGCGTTGTTGTCCGTGTTGTCGCCGGTGGTCATGGCGAAGTGAAGCGGGGAGCCGGTGACGGGGGCACCGCGCAGCGCGTTGATCCGCTCCACCAGGGCGATGGCGCCCTGCACGGTCAGCGCCTCGTGCGGCCGCCAGGCGTGGATGTCGGCCGAGCGCAGGTACTCCAGACGCAGCGGGTGCTGGGCGTCGATGATGTGCAGGTCGGTGAGCTGTACGAACGCGGCGAGCGGGGTGCGGCGGCCGGCCCGGCCGGGCTTGGGCGCGGCCAGGTCGGAGCGGACGACCCGCTGCCACCCGGGCCCGTCGTTCAGACGGCGGTAGCCGGAGCTGCCGCGCGGGGCGGCCACGGACGCCACGGTGGTGCCCTTGGTGTAGGGGGCGAGTGGTGCGGCCGGTGCCTGCCGCGAGGAGGCGGCGACGCCCTCGGTGGCCTGCTGAGTGCCCGTGGCGGCCTGGCTGTCGCTGGGCCGCAGGGCGTAGCCGACGCCCCCGGCCAGGGCGACCGCGCCGGTGGCGGCGAGGACGGAACGACGGTGGATGCCCCGGCCGGAGCCGGTGACTGAGCGTGTGCGCGACATGCGCTTCTCTCCCCGAGTGCGAACGCGTCGGCAGTGGTCGCGGGGCGTTCACGGCGTGAACACCCCGCTTCTACTCGATCGTTGGCACCGGGAATGACCTGCGCGTGAACGAGGCGGCAACGCGCAGCGCCGATCACCGTACGTGGATCTTGGACTACCCTGCGCGTCGTCGCCTGCTCCGGATACGGCCCGGAGCCGGTCACACGGCGTTCATCTTCCGGGGTAGTGCGCCTACTCGGGGGCGTCGGCCGGCCGTCCGGTGACCGGGCGTTCGGGGCAGGACACCTACTCGGGGACGTCGGCCAGCCGTCCGGTGACCGGGCGTTCGCGCCACATCCGCAGGGCGATGTCGACCATCGGCACCCGGACGAGAGCGGGGACCGCGGCCAGGTCCTGCCAGGCCGCGAGGTCGGTGGAACCGTTCACCTCGTTGCGGAGCTCGCCGCCGATGATCCGGCACTCGTAGACGAACCGGACGCCGTGGTTTTCGACGGCGCGTCCGAGGCCGTCGCGGAAGACGCGGGTGGAGGAGTTCACGCCGAGCAGTCCGGTCACCTCGATGCGGTACCCGGTCTCCTCCTCCACCTCCCGTCGCACGGTGTCGTAGGGGTCCTCGCCGTGCTCCATGCCGCCGCCCGGCACGACCCACTCGGGCGTGCCGTCCTGGGCGGTCGAGCGGGCGAGCAGGATCTGTCCGTCCCGGACGCATATGGCGTAGGCCGCCACCCTCAACTTCTGTCGCACTTGGGGACGTTAACCGATTTCTTCGTCACCTTCAGGACTGATGTTCACAAATCGCATCGCGGGTTTTCCCCATATCTCCACTTGGTTTCGTCAATCCTCCCCAAAGAACTCCCCCTTGCGTAAAGCTGTGCGATCGTCCGGGCTTGCCGTTCGGACCGTCTGCGACCAGGACCGATCGGCCCTGGTCGCTTCCCGCTCGTTCCTTTACCTACAAGGGATGCCGATGACCCCTCCCACCCCGCGCGATCAGATATCGGGTCCGAGACGTGTGGCACGCATCGCCGTGGCCGCCGGTCTCGTCGCCGCGCTCTCCGCGGCCGGGCCGATCCCGATGGCCTTCTCCGCCGACGGCCCGGGCGCGGACGCGCCGGTCGAGCCGAGCGTCAAGTCCGCGCACGCCAAGCTCGGTTCGACCGACGCGGACCTGCTCGCGGAGGCCAAGGCCGACGGCGACAAGACCGTCACGATGATGATCGCCACCGCGCCCGGGAAGACCGAGCAGGTCGCCGGGCAGCTGGACGCGGTCAAGGGCGGCTCGGTCGGCCGGGCCGACGACAAGCTCGGTTACGTCCGGGCCACCGTCCCGACGGCCAAGGCCGACTCGGCGATCGCCGCCGCCGCCAAGCTGTCCTCCGTGCACGGCATCGACCTGCGCGAGGAGATCCCGCTGGACGACCCGACGCCGAGCGCGGACACCGCCAAGGGCGCCAAGGCGAAGGGCACGTACCCGGCGCCGGGGAAGAAGACCCCGGCGGAGAACCCGTACAACCCGTCCTTCGAGACGGGAGCGGTCGACTTCGTCGAGGACCACCCGAAGGCGGACGGCCGCGGCGTCACCATCGGCATCCTGGACTCCGGCGTGGACCTCGGCCACCCGGCGCTGCAGAAGACGACGACCGGTGAGCGGAAGATCGTCGACTGGGTGACGGCGACCGACCCGATCATCGACAACGACAACACCTGGCGCCCGATGGTCTCGGCCGTGTCCGGCCCGGCCTTCAGCTACCAGGGCCAGTCGTGGAAGGCACCGGCGGGCTCCTACAGCGTCAGCCTCTTCAAGGAGTCGTACACCACCGGCGGTGACGCGGCGGGCGACGCCAACCGGGACGGCGACACCACCGACGTCTGGGGCGTGCTCTACGACGCGGCGGCCGGCACGGTCCGGGTCGACCTGAACAACAACAACGACTTCGCCGACGACGCACCGATGAAGCCGTACAAGGACGGCCACCAGGTCGGGTACTTCGGCACCGACAACCCGGCCACCGACGTCGCCGAGCGGCAGCCGTTCGTCGTGGAGATCCGCAAGGACGTCCCGATGGACCCGCTGGGCGGCACCTGGGTCGGCAAGAAGTCCGACTTCGTCAACATCGGCGTCATCGAGTCCGAGCACGGCACGCACGTCGCCGGCATCACCGCCGCCAACGGCCTGTTCGGCGGGAAGATGGACGGTGCCGCCCCGGGCGCCAAGCTGGTCTCCTCGCGAGCCTGCACCTGGTCCGGCGGCTGCACCAACGTGGCGCTCACCGAGGGCATGATCGACCTCGTCACCAAGCGCGGTGTCGACATCGTCAACATGTCCATCGGCGGCCTGCCGGCGCTGAACGACGGCAACAACGCGCGCGCCGAGCTGTACACGCGGCTCATCGACACCTACGGCGTCCAGCTGGTGATCTCCGCGGGCAACTCCGGCCCCGGCGCCAACACCATCGGCGACCCGTCCCTGGCCGAGAAGGTCATCTCGGTCGGCGCGTCCGTCTCCAAGGACACCTGGGCCGCCAACTACGGCTCGGTCGTGAAGAAGAAGTACGCGATGATGCCGTTCTCCTCGCGCGGCCCGCGTGAGGACGGCGGCTTCACGCCGACCCTGGTCGCCCCGGGCGCGGCGATCAACACCATCCAGACCTGGATGCCGGGCCAGCCGGTCGCCGAGGCGGGCTACTCCCTGCCGGCCGGCTACGGCATGCTCCAGGGCACCTCGATGGCCTCCCCGCAGGCCGCCGGTGCCTCGGCGCTGCTGATCTCGGCCGCCAAGCAGAAGAAGATCGACCTCACGCCGGCGACCCTGCGCACGGCCCTCACCTCCACCGCCGACCACATCAAGGGTGTGCAGGCGTACGAGGAGGGCGTGGGCCTCATTAACATCCCCGACGCCTGGGACGCCATCCGCGACGACGCGACCTCGCACGCGTACACGGTCAAGGCGCCGGTCGACACCGCGATCGACCAGTTCCTGAAGACCCCGGGCTTCGGCACGGGCCTCTACGACCGTGAGGGCGGCCTGAAGGCCGGCCAGAAGAAGACGTACGAGATCACCATCACCCGTACGTCCGGCGCCGACAAGGCGATCCGGCACGAGCTGCACTTCGAGAACAACACGGGCGGCACGTTCCGCGTCGTCGGCTCCGACGAGGTGAAGCTGCCGCTGAACAAGCCGGTGACCGTCAAGGTCCAGGCCGCGCCGAAGTCCGCGGGCATCAAGAGCGCGATCCTGGAGGTCGACGACCCGAAGACCGAGGGCATCGACCACCAGGTCCTCAGCACGGTCGTGGTCTCCACGCCGCTGAAGTTCACGACCTCGGTGAAGGGCTCGGTGCAGCGCAACAGCTCGCACCACTACTTCGTCACCGTCCCCGAGGGCGCGAAGACCCTCGAGGTCGCGATGAGCGGGCTGAAGGACAAGAGCCAGACCCGGTTCATCTCCATCCACCCGTACGGCGTCCCGTCCGACCCGACGTCGACGATCAACTGCTACCCGAACTACTCCAACCCGGCCAACACCTGCCGCCCCGACCTGCGTTCGTACACGGACCCGCAGCCGGGCGTGTGGGAGATCGAGGTCGAGTCGCGCCGTACGTCGCCGCTGCTCGACAACCCGTACAAGCTGGATGTCGCCGTCCTCGGCGCGGCCTTCGACCCGGAGACCGTGACCGTGCCCGAGGCGAAGGTGGGCGCCCCGGCCGCCGCCTCCTGGAAGGTGACCAACGGCTTCGCCGCGCTCGACGGCAAGCTGGTGGGCGGCCCGCTGGGCTCCGCCAAGGCGAACCGCCCCTCGATCAAGCAGGGCGAGACGCAGACCACGACGGTGGAGGTGCCCGCGGGCGCCAAATCGCTGGACGTCGCCATCGGCGGTGTCTCGGACAACGCCGCTGACCTGGACCTCGCCGTGTACGACGCGTCGGGCACGCAGGTCGGCAGCTCCGCCGACGGTGACTCGGAGGAGTCGGTCTCCATCCCCTCTCCGGCCGCCGGGAAGTACTCGGTCGAGGTCGTCGGCTACTCGGTGCCGTCCGGCACCACGGAGTACGACTACCAGGACGTGTTCTTCTCCCCCTCCCTCGGCAGCGTCAGCGTCGAGGGGTCGGCACCGGTGAAGCTCGGCACGGGCGACTCCGCGACGGTCTCGGGCAGCGTCACCGCCGCGGCGGCCGCTCCCGAGGGGCGTGAGTTCTTCGGCCAGGTCCAGCTGGTCAACGCGCGCGGCACGGTCGCGGGCCTGGGCAGCGTGAAGATCGAGAAGGTTCTGCCGTAGTCATATCGCGGCGCTGGGGGCGGGCGTCCGTTGGGGCGCCCGCCCCTTGCCGTTCCTGCGGGCACGTTTCCACGGGCACGTTTCTACCGGCGCATTTCTACGGGCACGGGAGGGTGCGCGAGGCGGGCAGCGCGTCGGTGATCCACGCCCGTTCGCGGGCGATCTCCTGCTCCCCCGTCGCCCACGCGTCCGGATGGGCCTGGTCGCCGGAGACGCCGACGAGCATGTGGTCACCGGCCCGGAGCGAGGGCTCGGCGCCGGTCTCCAGGGGGAAGGTGATCCGCGCCCGGCCCTCGTCGGGCTTGTAGTAGCGCGTCACGTCCAGGGTGATCCGGTCCTGGCCGGCACCGGGAACGGTCTCGACCTTTGCGACGGTCCCCTCGACGACGATCCGGGCGCAGGCAAGATACCCGGCGTTGCCGAGCTTGGCGTCCCCGCCGGCGTGCTCCCGCCCGGCGGAACCGTCGGCTGCGGACGACGCGCCCTGGTCGCCCTTGGCGCTCATGCCGCCGCTCTGGACGACAAGCCAGCCCATGCCGATCACGACACTCGCGCCTACGGCGGCGACGAGGCTTTTCAGGGCCACGTCCAGGGGCTTGCGACGGCCGCGGCGCGCGGACAGCGGGGTCACGGAGGCGCCGCCCCCTGCCCCCGGTCCGGGCTCGGGGTCCTGGTCAGGGACCGGTTCGGAAACCGGTTCGGGCCCGGCGAGTGCCTGCCCGATGAGGCCCAGCTGCTCGCGCAGCAACGCCATATCGGCGGTCGCGGACCGGTACTCGGTCATGAAGGCGTCGTCCGCGAGGGCATCGTCCGGTGGCGTCTCGCCGGTGATCACCGCCATCAGCGCGGCCTCGCTGTGCCCGTCCTTGTCGTGCTCGGCGGTCACGTCACACCACCTCGTCCTCGTGCAGGCGGGCGCGAAGGGCCCGTACCGCCGTGTGCAGCCGGCTCTTGACCGTGCCCTCCGGGACGCCGAGCTGCTCGGCGATGGACCGGACCGGCAGGTCGGCGTAGAAGCGCAGGACGACGACCTGCCGCTGGGCGTCGGGCAGCTCGTCCAGGCCCTGGGCGACGGCGACGGACAGCACGCTGCTCTCCTCGCCGGAGGGATGCGCCGGCTGGCGCAGGGCGGCCAGCCGCTCCCCCAGCCGTTCCTGGCGGCGCTTGGCCCGGTGCCAGTCCATGGCCAGGTTGGAGGCGACGACCGCCGCCCACGCCGAGACGTCCCGCGGCGCCTCCCGGCCGCTCGCGGCCCGCTCCAGCAGCCGCAGGCGGACCTGCTGCACCCCGTCCGGCAGGTCCGCCTGCGGCACGCCGCCGAGCGCGAGCACCGCCCGCACCCGGCGCTCCTGCGCCGCGTCCAGCGGATCGGCCTCGCTCATCGGACCGGCCACGGTCGGCGGATCAGCCGCGGTCGACGGACCGGGACCGGCCCCGCTCGACGCCTTGGCCCCGCTCAGCGGATCAGCCACGCCCCGCGGATCAGCCGCACCTCGCGGATCGTCGCCGGTCGCGGCGTGCGCCTCCCTGGCGCGCCGGGCCCTACCGCGCAGCAGCACAAGCCACCCCCCTCGCCGTGTTTCCCCTACGACGCCGGCACGGCCCGGAACGTTCGGCCGTTTCCCCGGAAAGTGCCGACCGGGCGGCAGAGGCATACATCACACTTCCGTGTGGCCGGGACCGGCATGGGCAGGTGAGCTTGCGGCGCACGACCCCTGCCGGACGAATTCCTCCAGCTCAGCGGGGTCGACACCGCAGGTCCGCAACCATGGGGCGGGACACGCCGTCCCACTCTCCGGGCAGACCAGGGAAAGAAGTGGACAGGCGGGCCGTGGTCGGCCGCATGATGGAAAAGCCTCGGCCAAGCAACGAGTACGTGAAGAGACGCAGGAGAGGGAGTCACCGTGAGGGTCGGAATCGTCGGAGCCACCGGACAGGTGGGCACGGTCATGCGCAGGATCCTCAAGGAACGGAACTTCCCGGTCACGGAGCTGCGTCTGTTCGCCTCGGCCCGTTCGGCGGGCTCTGAGCTGGACGGCGTGACGGTGGAGGACGCGGCGACCGCGGACTACACCGGCCTGGACATCGTGCTGTTCTCCGCGGGCGGTGCCACGTCCAAGGCGCTGGCCGAGAAGGTCGCCTCCCAGGGCCCGGTGGTGATCGACAACTCCTCCGCGTGGCGCAAGCACCCGGAGGTTCCCCTGGTCGTCTCCGAGGTCAACCCGCACGCGATCAAGGACCGCCCCAAGGGCATCATCGCCAACCCGAACTGCACGACCATGGCCGCGATGCCGGTGCTGCGCCCGCTGCACGACGAGGCGGGCCTTGAGGCCCTGGTCGTCGCCACGTACCAGGCGGTCTCCGGTTCCGGCCTCGCGGGCGTGGCCGAGCTGCACGGCCAGACGCAGAAGGTCGTCGCCGAGGCCGAGAAGCTCACCCACGACGGTGAGGCGGTCGACTTCCCCGAGCCGGGCGTCTACAAGCGCCCCATCGCCTTCAACGTGCTGCCGCTCGCGGGCAACATCGTCGACGACGGCCTGAACGAGACCGACGAGGAGCAGAAGCTCCGCAACGAGTCCCGCAAGATCCTGGAGATCTCCGGGCTGAAGGTCTCGGGCACCTGCGTGCGCGTCCCGGTCTTCTCCGGCCACTCCCTCCAGATCAACGCCCGCTTCGCCCGCCCGATCTCCCCGGAGCGCGCGACGGAGCTCCTGAAGGACGCCCCCGGTGTCGAGCTCTCCGACATCCCCACGCCCCTCCAGGCCGCCGGCAAGGACGCGTCCTACGTCGGGCGCATCCGCCGTGACGAGACGGTGGACAACGGCCTGGCCCTGTTCGTCTCCAACGACAACCTCCGCAAGGGCGCGGCGCTGAACGCCGTGCAGATCGCGGAGCTGGTGGCGGCGGAGCTGAAGGGCTAGCCCCGGCCTCCCTCGTAGTCCCGGCGCACCTCGTAGAGGAAGCAGCCGTACTCGACGGCCCGGACGTGGACCAGCGCCACGGCCGGGTCGTCGAACGCTTCGATGAGGGCCTTCCCGAAGGCGTCCGGTTCCTCGACCAGCCGCCCGCCCAGGATGTGGCCTTGCGCGCAGTAGCGGCGGACCGTGCGGTGGGCGTTGGTGAAGGGGAGGCCGGCTCCCGCCGGGCCCTCGCACGGCTCCGCGTGGATGAAGACAGGGCCCACCTCGTCATAGGCGCCCGGTGTCGCGTCCGTCTCCGCGGCCCAGCGGCGCAGGGGGGCGTAGGAGACCAGGGCGATCCGTTCCCCGGGCCCGCCGCGGCGCAGGCAGCAGCGGAGCGGGGCGCCGCCCTCGGCGTCGGTGAACGGGACCGTGGGGTGACCCGCGTCGTCCGTCGTGCGCAGTTCCTCCAGGGCGCGCGGAGCGATGGGGCGTGCGGTGTACATGGTCGTCGTCATGCTCATCAGGTTCGTTCGCGCGCGGCCGTGGCACCGGCGGGATCCGGACGTCGCGTTCCGTCCGCCGTGCCCGGTCCGGAGGTGAGCACCCCCGCAAAAAGGGGCTGATTCCTCAGGTCGTCGCCGGGTGCGCGGGGCCCCTGCCGCGCCGTCCCATGGCCCCGGGACACACCCGCCGAGGGGTATCCCTAGGAGACGCCCGGGGCGTCGCCTGACGGCGATCCGCCGTGGAAAGATGGCGCAACCCACCCATAACGAGGAGATGACCGCGTGCCTGGCACAAACCTGACCCGCGAAGAGGCGCAGCAGCGGGCGCAGCTGCTCGCCGTTGAGTCGTACGGGATCGAGCTCGATCTCTCCGGCGCGCAGGAGGGCGGCACCTACCGGTCGGTGACCACGGTGCGCTTCGACGTGACGGCGGAGAACGGCGCGGAGTCGTTCATCGACCTGGTGGCGCCGGCCGTGCACGAGGTGACCCTGAACGGGGATTCCCTCGACCCGGCCGAGGTCTTCGCGGACTCCCGGATCGCCCTGCCCGGCCTGCTTCACGGGCGCAACATCCTCCGGGTCGTCGCCGACTGCGCGTACACCAACACCGGTGAGGGGCTGCACCGGTTCGTCGACCCGGTCGACGACCAGGCTTATCTCTACACACAGTTCGAGGTGCCGGACGCCCGCCGGGTGTTCGCGAGCTTCGAGCAGCCGGACCTCAAGGCGACCTTCCAGTTCACCGTGAAGGCGCCCGAGGGCTGGACGGTCATCTCCAACTCGCCGACGCCCGAACCGCAGGACAACGTCTGGGAGTTCGAGCCGACGCCGCGCATCTCGACGTACATCACGGCGCTGATCGTCGGCCCGTACCACTCGGTGCACAGCGTGTACGAGCGGGACGGCCGGTCGGTCCCGCTCGGCATCTACTGCCGTCCCTCGCTCGCCGAGTACCTCGACTCGGACGCGATCTTCGAGGTGACCCGGCAGGGCTTCGAGTGGTTCCAGGAGAAGTTCGACTACGCGTACCCGTTCAAGAAGTACGACCAGTTGTTCGTGCCGGAGTTCAACGCGGGCGCGATGGAGAACGCGGGCGCGGTGACCATCCGTGACCAGTACGTGTTCCGGTCGAAGGTGACGGACGCGGCGTACGAGGTGCGCGCGGAGACCATCCTGCACGAGCTGGCCCACATGTGGTTCGGCGACCTCGTGACGATGGAGTGGTGGAACGACCTGTGGCTGAACGAGTCGTTCGCCACGTACACCTCCATCGCCTGCCAGGCGGCGCACCCCGAGTCGCGCTGGCCGCACTCCTGGACCACGTTCGCCAATTCCATGAAGACGTGGGCGTACCGGCAGGACCAGCTGCCGTCGACGCACCCGATCATGGCCGAGATCAACGACCTGGACGACGTGCTCGTCAACTTCGACGGCATCACGTACGCGAAGGGCGCTTCCGTGCTGAAGCAGCTCGTCGCGTACGTCGGCGAGGACGAGTTCTTCAGCGGTGTGCAGGCGTACTTCAAGGCGCACGCGTACGGCAACACGCGCCTGTCCGATCTGCTGGGCGCCCTGGAGACGACGTCCGGCCGTGATCTGAAGGCCTGGTCGAAGGCGTGGCTGGAGACGGCGGGCATCAACGTCCTGCGTCCCGAGATCGAGACGGACGGGAACGGTGTCGTCACCTCCTTCTCGATCCGCCAGGAGGCCCCGGCCCTGCCCGCCGGCGCCAAGGGCGAGCCGACTCTGCGCCCGCACCGGATCGCCGTCGGCCTGTACGAGCTGGACGACGACAGCGGCAAGCTGGTCCGCGACGAGCGCATCGAGCTGGACGTGGACGGCGAGCTGACGGCCGTCCCGCAGCTGGTGGGCAGGCGTCGCCCGGCCGTGATCCTGCTCAACGACGACGACCTGTCGTACGCGAAGGTCCGTCTGGACGAGCAGTCCCTGGCCTTCGTCACGGAGCACCTGGGCGACTTCGAGTCCTCCCTGCCGCGCGCCCTGTGCTGGGCGTCGGCCTGGGACATGACCCGCGACGCCCAGCTCGCGGCCCGCGACTACCTGTCCCTGGTGCTGTCCGGCATCGGCAAGGAGTCGGACATCGGTGTCGTGCAGTCGCTGCAGCGCCAGGTGAAGCTGGCGATCGACCTGTACGCCGACCCGGCCGCCCGCGAGGCGCTGCTGGCCCGCTGGACCGACGCGACGCTGGCGCACCTGCGGGCGGCGGCGCCGGGCAGTGACCACCAGCTGGCGTGGGCGCGCGCGTTCGCGGCGACGGCCCGCACGCCCGAGCAGCTGGATGTGCTGGACGCGCTGCTGGACGGCTCGCAGACCATCGAGGGCCTGGTCGTCGACACGGAGCTGCGGTGGTCGTTCGTGCAGCGGCTCGCGGCGGTCGGCCGGTTCGACGAGGCGGAGATCGCGGGCGAGTACGACCGTGACCGCACGGCCGCCGGTGAGCGCCACGCGGCCACGGCCCGGGCGGCCCGTCCGACGGAGGAGGCCAAGGCGGAGGCGTGGGCGTCGGTCGTCGACTCCGACAAACTGCCGAACGCCGTGCAGGAGGCGGTCATCGGGGGCTTCGTCCAGACCGACCAGCGCGAGGTGCTCGCCCCGTACGCGGACCGGTACTTCGAGGTGGTCAAGGACATCTGGGAGTCCCGTTCCCACGAGATGGCCCAGCAGATCGCCGTCGGCCTCTACCCGACGGTCCAGGTCTCCCAGGAGACCCTGGACAAGACGGACGCCTGGCTGGCCTCGGCCGAGCCGAACGCGGCCCTGCGCCGGCTGGTCTCGGAGTCCCGCGCGGGCGTGGAGCGCGCCCTGCGGGCGCAGCGGGCGGACGCGGCGGCCGGGGAGTAACCGCCACACGAGCGGTTGGGGCGCCCGGCTCGTGCCGGGCGCCCCTTCGTCTGCCCTCGACCCACCCGAGACCGGTCCCGGCCGGCCCCACTCGCCCGGGCCTACCGCCGGGCGGACGAGCCGATCGACACCGCCGCGGCGTTCCTCCCCGCCGGGCCGGGGGTTCGCGACGGCCGGGTGACGAACTGCCCCGCCACCGTCGCGCCGAACGCCAGGCCCATGCCGGCCAGTTGCACCGGCGTCAGCGTCTGCCCGAGTGCCGCCCAGCCGACGACGGCCGCGGTCAGGGGGGAGAGCGGGCCGAGGAAGGTGACCTGGGTGGCGGTCATGCGGCCGATGCCACGGAACCACAGCCAGTACGCGAGGGCCGTGTTCGCGACGGCGAGGTAGAGGTAGCCGCCGACCGCCGGGCCGTCGAGTGCCGGGGGCGCACCTTCCACCAGGAAGGCGAGCGGTGCGATCAGCAGGCCTCCCGCGGTCAGCTGCCAGCCGGTGAGGGCCAGCGGTCCGACGCCCTCGGGGCGGCCCCAGCGCTGGGTGAGCACGGTGCCGGTCGACATCGACGCCGTGGAGGCGACGGCCGCCAGCACACCGAGCGTGTCCAGGGACCCGGCCGCCTTCAGCACGACGAGGCTGACGCCGAACGCGGCCACGGCCCCGGTCACCAGCGTGCGCGCCGACGGCCGCTGCCCGAGCAGCAGTACGGAGAGGCCGGCCACGAACAGCGGCCCGGCCGAGCCGACGACCGCCGCCAGACCGCCGGGCAGCCGGTAGGCGGAGAGGAACAGCAGTGGGAAGAAGGCGCCGATGTTCAGCGCGCCGAGCACCGCCGCCTTCCACCACCAGGCACCGCGCGGCAGCACCCGGGCGAGGGCGAGCAGCAGCAGCCCGGCGGGCAGGGCGCGCACCAGGGCGGTGAACAGGGGGCGGT
>NZ_POUC01000409.1 GCF_002891435.1 Streptomyces cahuitamycinicus | reverse complement strand
CCCCCACCCGGGTGCTGCCGCAGCCCCTGGTCGTCACACAGCCCCAGCCGCTCCCGGGCGGGCCGGGGGAGCGGAGGGCGCGAAGACGCCGCAACGCGCTCCTCACGACCGCGGCCGTGGCCGCCGGGTCGCTCGTGCTGACGGGCCTGGCGGTCGCGGTCGCGGACGCGGGGAGCAGGTTCGGCGAGTGGGTGGCGGGCGCGCGCTCGACACCGGGGCCGCAGGAGTCCGGGCGGTCCTCCGACTCGGCGTCGTCGGGGCCCGAGGGCCGCACCGGCGAGTCCGGGCGGTCCTCCGACCCGGCGGCGTCGGCGTCCGAGGGCCGCACCGGAGCGTCGGGAACCGGCGGCAGGACACCGGAGGCGTCCGAGCCCCCGCCGACGAAGTCCGTGTCACCGCAAGTCGAATCACATGCGCTCATGATGCTGACCCCGGAGAATTCGCTGAGCTTCCGGGACCCGTTCATGCGCGACGACCGCAAGGGGGACATCCGCTTCGACTGCAAGGACGCCGGCTGCGCGGTGGAGAGCGACACCAGCGTGTTCCTTCAGCTGTTCGGCAAGTCGGGGGCGACCCTCGACGAGTGCCGGCTCATGCTCGCCAGTGCCGACCGCCACCGCTGGCCCCTGGCCTCGACAGCCGCCGGCACCGAGATCTGCGTCAAGCACCAGAACGGGGACATCGCCCTGCTCGTGCTCCAGACGAAGTCGACCGCGGTGCCCGACATCGCCTTCCTGCAACTGGACATGACGATCTGGCGCGACGCCGCCTAAAGCCCGAACAGCCCCGGGTCCGACGCCAGCCTCTTGAAGACCTCGGCGGGATCGGCGACCAGTTTGCGCTTCTCCAGGTCCAGGATCCCGCCGACCGCCGTGATCTGCGCGGCGATTGTGCCGTCGGCCTTCAGGACGTTCTGCTCGATCCGGAACGTCTTGCCGCCGCCCCACGCGAACGCGCAGGTCACCTCTACCTCATCGCCGGCGAGCAGTTCGCGTTGGTAGCGGATGGTCGTCTCCAGGGCGACCGGGCCCACGCCGCTGCCGATGAGGGCGGACTGGCTGATCCCGGCGGCGTGGAGCAGCGACCAGCGGGCGTGCTCCGCGTAGTTCAGGTAGACCGCCTGGTTGAGGTGTCCTTGGACGTCCGTCTCGTATCCGCGGACGGTCACAGGGACGGAAAACGGCTCGCTCACGGCTTCCCCTTCGGGCTCTCGTGCACTGCACAACGATCCACCGATCTTGGCATGCTCATCACGCCCGGCGCGGTGAAGCCAGCAGATACCGGTTCCCGGTGCGCGGCTCACGGTGCTCGCTCACCTGCCAGCCTGCCCCTTCCAGGGTGGCCGCGCAGGCCCGCAGCGCCGCGCCGTCCGGCTCGTGCACGGCGACGGCCTCCGGCTGCGGAGTCTCCCGTACGCGATAGCCCCCGCCCTCCGGCCCCGCCGGAGCGTGCCCGGCCGCCTCCAGAGCCAGCGCGGCGGCCCGCACCAGATGCGTACGCTCCCAGCCGCACGGCCGGTCCGTGCCCCCGCCCGGGTTGGTCATCCGGCGCAGCTCCAGCAGCCCCTGCCAGGCACTGTGCACCTCACGGCGCCGGGCGGGCCCGGCATCCGCAGCGGCTTCCTCACCGCCGACGCGTGCGGCGAAGACGCCCGTCGGCGCGGGAGCCTCTCCCGGCCCGGCGGGATCGGGGACCGGTGTGATCCCCTGCCGCACCCGGTGGCCCTCCGGCGTCAGGAAGTGATCGTGCGGCGGCCGCGGGTGCCGGAAGGCCAGCCCCCGCTTCACCAGCGCCGTCAGCTGCGACTCCGCGCCCCTCAGCCGCCCGGTCACGGGGTCGGCGGCGTCGATGACACGCCGCTGCGCGGCGGTCGGCGGTCGGGTCACGGCGCGCTCCTCTCCGGCTTCGGACAGCCCCGGGGCACAACGCCCCACCTGCTCGAAGGCTACGACCCGCCACTGACACTCCGGGCCGCGACGACTCCCCGCCCCGCACCACGGCCCGTCGCGCGCCGGGGCTCGGGCCGCCACGTGGCGACCAGCGCGGCGGCCAGCAGCAACTCGGCCAGGTCGCCGCCGTAGTACATGACCTCCGCGCCGCCCTGCACCTGGTCGACCGGCGCGTGGATGTCGACCCAGAAGCCGCCGTACATCAACTGGGAGATCACGGCGTGCGCCGCGATCGCGACGCCGAGGTAGACCAGCCTGGCCCGGACACCCGGCCTGCTGGGGGCCGGGTCGGGTCCGGCGATGGCGTAGGCGAACAGGCATCCGGAGAGCAGGAAGTGCGCGTGCAGCAGCCAGTGCGCGGCCGGACTGGTCGTGGTCGCGTTGTACAGCGGGGTGAAGTACAGCACCACGAGGCTGCCCGTGGAGAGCACCAGCGCGGGCGCCGGGTGGGCGATCACGCGGGCAGGCAGGCTGTGCAGCACCGCGGTCAGCCGTCGGCCACCGGACGCGGGCAGGGTGCGCAGCAGGAGCGTGACGGGGGCGGCCAGGACCAGCGCGAGCGGCGCGTACATGCCGATGAGGAGGTGCTGGGCCATGTGCCCGTGGAAGTCCTCGTGGGCGAAGGGGGCCACGGGCGGCAGCAGCGCGACGCCGAGCAGGAGGATCCCGCCCAGGAAGAAGCCGGTCCGCCACCGGCTCCAGCCGAGGGCCGGATTGCGGTGGTGCGCCCGGCGGACGAGCAGCAGGTAGGCAACGGCGGCGGCGAGCAGCATGAGCGCCGGCGGCAGCCAGTCCGGGGCGCCGCTGCCCGCGTCGTGCCCGTGCTCGGGCAGGTGGTGGTCCATCAGCCCGGCCGGCCCGCACGGCGGTCGGCGGATGCACCGGGGTCGAAGGCCCGGCCGCTGCGCTGGAGCAGGTGGCCGCCGGCGACCAGCAGGGCGCCCAGGACGAGGAAGCCGATGTCCCACCACACCTGGCCCTCCCCGGCGTGGACGTGGTGGATGCCGAGGACGTGGTGGTCCACGACACCTTCCACGAGATTGAACAGGCCCCAGCCGACGAGCATCCAGCCCCACAGCACCCGGGAGGTCCACACCCGCAGCCGGTCGTGGGTGACCCGCGAGTACAGCAGGGCCAGTCCCAGGAGGACCGAGAGCCAGCACACGGTGTGGAAGACGCCGTCCCACAGGGTGTTCATCTCCAGGCCGGAGACGGTGTGGGGGTTGTAGTACTTCACCCCGATGCGGTCCTGGTTGGTGCTGGAGAGCATGTGGTGCCACTGCAGCAACTGGTGCAGCAGGATGCCGTCGACGAACCCGCCCATCCCCACTCCGAGCACGATGCCCGGCAACCGGATGTCCGCCGGTCGTGCGGTGTCGGCCCGGGCTTCACCCCGCGTGGTCGCCATCACTCGTCTCCGTCCTCGCCTGGAAAGGGACCGAAGACGACGTTCCCCTCCGCGCGGCGCCCACGCCCTGCGCTCTGCCTCCATCCGGCTCAAAGACCCTTTCCGGCCGTCCCCGTGCGATCCGGGAGTCGCTCGGACGGGGCCTACTGGCGGTACCCGCCGAGGAACCGGCCGATCCGGCCGATCGCGGCCTCCAGGTCGTCCGCCTGCGGCAGGGTCAGGATGCGGAAGTGATCGGGGGCCGGCCAGTTGAAACCCGTGCCCTGGACCACCTGGATCTTCTCCCGCAGCAGCAGGTCCAGGACGAACTTCTCGTCGTCGTGGATCCTGTGCACCTTGGGGTCGAGACGCGGGAACGCGTACAGGGCGCCCTTGGGCTTCACACACGTCACGCCGGGGATGTCGTTGAGCTTCTCCCAGGCCATGTTCCGCTGCTCCAGCAGCCGGCCGCCCGGGGTGGTCAGCTCGCGGATGGACTGCCGGCCGCCGAGCGCGGCCTGGATGGCGTACTGGGCGGGCGCGTTGGCACACAGCCGCATGGAGGCCAGCATGGTGAGGCCCTCCAGGTAGTCCTTCGCGTGCTGCCGCGGTCCGGTGACCACCAGCCAGCCGGATCGGAATCCCGCCACGCGGTAGGTCTTGGACAGGCCGCAGAAGGTGAGGACCACCAGGTCGGGGGCGAGGGCGGCGGCCGAGTGGTGCACGGCGTCGTCGTAGAGGATCTGGTCGTAGATCTCGTCGGCGAAGACCATGAGGCCGTGCCGCCGGGCGAGGTCGAGGATGCCCTCGACGATCTCCCTGGGGTAGACCGCGCCGGTGGGGTTGTTCGGGTTGATGATCACGACCGCCTTCGTCCGGTCGGTGATCTTCGACGCCATGTCGTCGAGGTCGGGGTACCAGTCGGCCTGCTCGTCGCACAGGTAGTGGACCGCCTTGCCGCCCGCGAGGGTCGTCACCGCCGTCCAGAGCGGGAAGTCCGGGGCGGGGATAAGGATCTCGTCGCCGTCCTCGATGAGCGCCTGGACGGCCATCGACACCAGTTCCGAGACGCCGTTGCCGAGGAAGACGTCGTCGACGCCGACCTCCAGACCGAGGGTCTGGTAGCGCTGGGCGACCGCGCGGCGGGCGGAGAGGATGCCGCGCGAGTCGGTGTAGCCGTGGGCCTGCGGCAGCATCCGGATCATGTCCTGGAGGATCTCCTCGGGAGCCTCGAACCCGAAGAGCGCCGGATTGCCGGTGTTCAGGCGCAGCACGCTGTGACCCGCCTCCTCCAGCGCGTTGGCCTGCTCGATGACCGGGCCGCGGATCTCGTAACAGACCTCGCTGAGTTTGCTCGACTGCCGGAACTCCATGCGCCGCTTCTCCTCTGTCGAACTGTGTTGCTTGGTTTTACCAAGTGCACGCTTGGAAAGTCCAACAAGTTGTCTAGACTGCGTGGCATGCCACCTCGCCGAAGCTACGACCAGTACTGCTCCGCCGCCCGTGCGCTCGATGTCGTCGGCGACCGCTGGACCCTGCTGATCGTCCGGGAGCTCCTCGCGGGCCCCCGCCGCTACACCGACCTGCACGCGGACCTGCCCGGCGTCAGCACCGACGTCCTCGCCTCGCGGCTGAAGGACATGGAGCGCGACGGCCTCGCGACCCGGCGCAGGCTGCCGCCCCCAGGCGCGGCCTTCGTGTACGAACTCACCTCGCGCGGACGGGAATTGCTGCCCGTGCTGCAGGCGCTGGGGGAGTGGGGGCGGTCCGGGCTCGGCGAGCGACGGCCGACGGACGCGGTCCGGGCACACTGGTTCGCCCTGCCCCTGCTGCGCCTGCTGGACGGGGAAGGGCTCGTCGAAGTCCGCCTGGAGGAAGGCCTGTTCCATCTGCATGCCGGTGCCGAGGAGGGGCCCGTGTACGGCGACGGGCCCGCCCCCGGGGAGCCGGACGCCCGGCTGGCCCTGGACACGGCCACGTGCACGGCCGTCGCCCGCGGTGAGCTGAGCCTGACCCGCGCCGTGCGCGCCGGGCGGGTCGAGGTGAGCGGCGAGGGCGCACTCGCCAAGGCGCTGCGCGAGGCATGAGAGAAGGCCCACGGGAAGCGGGCCTTCTGAGGATCGGTCAGGTGAGCCTCGGTCAGGCGGTGGGCCTTCAGGACGGCCGCCCGCCGCCGCGCGTCGGCGCGTACCCGCCGGCCCCCGAAACCCTGATGATCATCCGGCTCCGCTTCCGAACGCCCCTCTCACCGAAGGGGATTGGGCAGTTCCGCCCACTGGTCCCCGGGTGTCCGCGGTGAAAGCCGCATGAGCGTCAGCGCCTTCGTGGGCAGGGGATCCGCGCACAGGGCCGCGAGGTCCGCGGTGCGCGGCAGGTCCCGTACGGCCGTCTCCAGCGCCGCTCCGAGCGCCGGGCCCGACCCGGCCGTGCCGGCCAGCGCACCCGCCACGAGCGAGCCGAACAGCTTGCGGCGGAGCGCGCGTTCGTCGTCCGTGACCATCCGGGCCGGCAGCCTGGGCACCGTGATGCCGTGCCGGGCGAGGCGGGCCGGGCTGACGCGGATGTCGGCCAGATCGCGGTAGACCAGCCGCAGGGGCTCGCCCGCCGCCGAGAGCACCACCAGCAGGTTCTGGCCGTGCGCCTCCAGGGCCACGCCCAGCTCCAGCAGCCGCAGTCCGACGGTGAGTGCGAGCCGGGCGAAACCGGCCAGCCAGGCGGGGGAGCCGGGCAGGCCGGTGGTGGCGAGCGCCGCCACCGGCAGGACCCGCTCGCCGCTGCCCGCGTACGTCTGCGGCGACTCCCGCAGGACGGCCGCGAAGTCGGGGGAGCCGGCCGCCGCCGCGCCCAGGGTGCGGGTGACGTGCAGCAGGCCGTCCGTGCGCGCCGCCGGTGTCGCGGCGAAGTCCGACAGCACCGTGGACGCGGCCACCGAGGGCAGGGAGATGTCCCGCACCGAGGACGTCAGCCGGGCGCTCAGCGAGGTCTTCACATGCGGCCCGCCGGGCAGGGCCAGCGTCCGCAGGGACATCAGCGGATGCGCGGGGTGCCGCTCCTCGCACACCCGCTTCAGCACGTGCGCCGCCTGCCACGGGTGCACCGGCAGCACCACCCGCTCCCCGTCCCGCATCTCCCGCGGCCACACGCCCGTGACCAGGCACTCCTCGGCCCGTACCGGCACCAGGCCCAGCTCCACGACCGGCCGGTGCTCGGGCCCGTAGGCCAGCTGCTCGGCCACCGAGAAGCCGGGCCGGGACCGGCACGTCGGATGGAAGGGATGCCCGTCGGCGATCCGCTGCTCCCACTCCCAGTCGCTCTTGGGCCAGTCGTCCCGGTCGCCCTCCTGCCCCGCTCTCGACAGCGCCAGCGAGGCGACGCTGTGCCCGAGTTCGGCGGCGAAGGAGGCGGAGTGCGGTACGGCGAGGTCCGTCATCAGCCGCGCCGGATCGGCGTAGGCCGTCCCGTCGAGCCGTACGACGGTGACGTACGCGGCGGTGGCGTACGGATCCGGCCGTGGGCCGTGCAGCCGGCGGCCGTCGGACAGGGACAGCGTCCAACCGTTCCCGTCCTGCTCGCCGCGGGTGACCCAGGGCAGCGGATCGTGGGCGAGACCGCGCCACAGCCGGGACAGTACCGCCGCCCGGGCGCCGGGCAGTTCGGCCTCGTACCGCGGCAGGAGCCCGGGCCGTACGACGGACAGCTCGTCGGCGACCTCGGTCTCGGCGGAGGGGGGACGGTGCACGGGCGGGCTCCTCGGGTACGCATAGGGGCGTCAC
>NZ_POUC01000408.1 GCF_002891435.1 Streptomyces cahuitamycinicus | reverse complement strand
GTGGTGAGGGGCGGGTTGAAGTCCTCGGCGAGCGGGATGTCGTTGTAGCCGACGACGGAGATGTCACCGGGGACGCTCAGTCCGGCCTCGGCGATGGCGCGCAGGGCACCGGCGGCGACCATGTCGTCCCCGGCGAAGACCGCGGTGAACTCCCGCGTGCTCTTCAGGAGTTCGGCCATCGCCCGGTGTCCGGCGGCGCGGCCGAGTCCGCAGTCGACGACATGCGCGGTCTGAGATGGCAGCCCGTGCTCGGCGAGGGCGGCCCGGTAGCCGGTGACGCGGGCATCGAGGGCGGTGTTGCCGGGCAGGCCGCCGAGGAAGACGATCCCGCGGTGCCCGGCCGAGAGCAGGTGGCCGGTGACGGCGCGGGCTCCGGCCTCGTTGTCGAACTCCACGACCAGCGCGGGGATCTCGGGGCCGGGCGCGGGCCGGCCGCAGAGCACGAGCCGGGCTCCGGAGGAGTCGAGGGCGTGGGCGTAGTGGGCGACGCGCTCGCGGTAGGCGTCGTCCTCGACGACCCCGCCGACCAGGATCACCAGCCGGGCGCCCTCCTCCCGCATGAGCTGCACGAACTCCATCTCGCGCTGTGCGTCGCCGCCGGTGGCGCCGACCACGCAGAGCCAGCCGCGGTCGGCGGCCTCGGCCTCCACCCCCTCGGCGACCTGGGCGTAGAAGGGGCTGGTGACCTGGCGGACCACGACGGCGGCCATCTTGCGGCCGCCGCCGACCAGGGCGCGGGCGTGCGCGTTGGCGACGTAGTCGAGGGCGCGGGCGGCGCGCAGGACCCGGGCCCGGGTCGCGGCGGGCACGGGATGGTTGCCGCTGAGCGCGCGGGAGGCGGTCGCCGTCGACACACCCGCCCGCTCGGCGACCTCGCGGATCGTGATGCGCCCCTTGGACCCCATGTCGTTCTCCATCCCCCGCGTCTCCTCTTCCGTCCACCGCTGTTCAGGTGTTGGCCGCGTAGTCCTTCGCGTACTCGTCGGCCATTCTGTCGCCGCCCCGGCTCCGCCACTTCCGCACGGCCGCGTCCCACTCCGACAACGGCAGACGCCCGGCGATGATCCCGGTGACCGTGTCGTCGAGGAACGTCTTCAGGGTGGCGCCCTGGGAGTTGTTCGTCGCGGACTGGAGCCCGAAGGAGGCGTCGCGGATGGCGTGCGGTACGACCTTCCGCTGCCAGGCGTGCAGGGCGCGCACGGCGTCGGGCATGCCGGGCACGAAGAGCACCTGGGGGCCTTCGGCGAGGTACTTCAGCGGCAGGTTGGTGTTGTTCTCGACCTCGCCGAGCTTGGTGAACTCGGGCGAGCCGTCCTTGCCGCGGGTGAAGTGGACACCCTCGACGCCGTAATGGACGAGTTCCCACTCCTGGCTGCCGAAGGGCGCGGCGAGGTAGTCCAGGATGCGCAGCAGCAGTTCGATGCGCTCCTTCTTCGCCTGCTTCAGGACGGTGTACCCGAAGGAGCGGCGGGCGGCGACGATTCCGCCTCTCTCGCCGCCGACGCTGTACGGGAGGGCGGCTGCCGGGCTCATCTTGCCCTTGGACTCTCGATACTTGGGCAGGTAGGCGCCGAACCCGTCCTGCATGGAGCCGACGGTGCCGTTGTAGTAGAGGGTCGTCAGGTCGATCTGGGAGATGGACGTGGCGTCGGGGTGGTAGGAGCCGTTCCTGCGCAGCTGTGCCTGGAAGGCGATGGACGCCTTGTAGCGCTCGTCGGCCGCTGCCGTCAGGAAGGTGCCGTCCTTGGTGACGGCCCAGCGCTGGGGCGCGTTGTGGGCGGCGGAGTGGTAGGCGTTGCCGAACAGGGAGCCGTTGGCGGCGCCGAGCATGTACGTCCGGCCGCGGGTGCCCTGTCGGGCCACGGCGGTGAAGTCCTCGGCGCTCCAGCCCGCCTTCATGCCCGAGTCGGCGAACATGTCCTGGTTGAGCCACAGGGTCGAGCCGGGCAGCGGGCGTTCGAGCGGGACTCCGTAGATGCGCCCGCCGATGCGGCCCATGTCGCGCCAGGCATGGGTGGGGACGTTGGCGAGGTTGGGGTAGTCGGTGACCGCGTCACCCGACAGGTACGGCGTGAGGTCCTCGGCGCGGCGCTGCACGAACTGCGCCTCCCTCGGCAGGGTGAAGCCGGCGAACATGTTGATGATGTCGGGCAGGGCGTCGGCGTCTCCCGCCATCACCGTGGCCATCTTCTTCTGGTAGTCGGCCTGGGAGATGATCGTGTACTCGATCTTCACGCCGAGGGCCTTCTCGACGGCCGTCCAGAACCGGTTCGAGGAGGCGGGTTTGGGCGGCGTACCGAACGACACGGTCATGACGCGCACGGTGGAGCCGTCGCCCGGGGTGCGGGAGACGGACTTCACCAGTTCGGACGGGTAGGAGGTGTACCCGGCCTGGACACCGGCGTCGGTGGGGGCCAGGTCGGGCTTGGGCCCGGCGGCGGGCCGGTAGGCGGGCCAGGGGGCGAGCTTCTTGCCCGCGTTGGAGACACCGCCGTCCCCGGAGTCCGAGGACGAGCAGGCGGTCAGCAGGCCGGGGACGGAGACGGCGGCACCACCGGCGGCCACGGTACGCAGAAGGGTGCGTCGGGACATGCTGGGCATGGGTGAATCACCTCGTGTCGGCTTGGGTCAGCTCTTGATGGCGCCGGTGAGCACGCCCTTGGTGAAGTACTTCTGGAGGAACGGGTAGACGAGCAGGATCGGCACGGTGGCGATCACGAGCACCGCCATCTGCACGGTCTGCGAGCGGTGACGGTGGCCTCGCCGGTGGTCGCGTCGGTGAGGCCGGCTCCGGACACCACATAGGTGCGCAGCACCTGCTGGAGCGGCCAGTGGTCGCTCTCCAGGTACAGCGAGGCGTAGAACCAGGAGTTCCAGTAGGCGACGGCGTAGAACAGGCCGACGACGGCGAGCGCGGCCTTGGACAGCGGCAGCACCACCGACACCAGCACCCGCCAGTCCCCCGCCCCGTCCAGCCGGGCCGCCTCGTACAGCTCCTCGGGGACCGACTGGAAGAAGCCGCGCAGGACGACCAGGTTGAACACGTTGACCAGGACGGGCAGGACGAGCGAGGCGTACGAGTCGAGCAGGCCGAGTTCCTTGACGAGCAGGAAGCTCGGGATCATGCCGGGCGGGAAGAGGAACGTGAACAGCACCAGCAGCAGCACGGGCTTGCCTCCGAAGACGCCCGGGCGGGACAGCGCGTAGGCCAGGGTCACCGTGCAGGCGAGGCTGAGCAGCGTGCCGACGATCGTCACGCCCGCGCTGACGCCGAGGGCGTGGGTGACGATGCCGCCGTCGAAGATGTCGCGGTAGGCGTCGAGCGTGGGCTCGCTTGGCCACAGCACCCAGCCGCCGTTGTCGACGACCTCCCGGGTGGACGCCAGGGACGTCGAGACGATCACCAGGAACGGCACGCACACCAGCAGTACGACCGTGGTCAGGGCGAGGGCCTTGGCGGCCTGGGTGAGGGGCCGCGGCTTCTCCATCCAGCCGGGCCGGGCGGACGCGCTCACCTGTAGACCCCCTGTTCGCCGAGGCGGTGGGCGACCTTGTTGGCCGCGTAGACGAGGAGGGCGCCGACGACGCCCTTGAACAGGCCCGCCGCGGCCGCGAATCCGTAGTCGCCGCCGACGATGCCCTGGTAGTACACGAAGGTGTCGATGACCTCGGCGGTCTCCGGTCCGACCGCGTCGCGTTGCAGCAGCATCTGCTCGAAGCCGACGGAGAGGATCTCGCCGAGCCGCATGATGAGCAGCAGCACGATCACCGGGCGGATGGCGGGCAGGGTGACGTGCCAGAAGCGGCGCCAGGGTCCGGCCCCGTCGATGGCGGCGGCCTCGTACTGCTGCTCGTCGACCTGGGCGAGGGCGGCGAGGAAGATGATCGTGCCCCAGCCGGCGTCCTTCCAGATGACCTGGGCGACGACGAGCGGCTTGAATGCGTCGGGGTCGCCGATGATGTCGACGGTGTGCAGACCGGCGCCGCTGAGGCCGCTGTTGAGCAGGCCGGTGTCGCCGAGCACCTGCTGGAACAGCGCGACGACGATCACCCACGAGATGAAGTGCGGCAGGTACGCCACCGACTGCACGAACCGGCGCACCGAGCTCCAGGTGAGGGTGTGCAGCAGCAGGGCGAGGCCGAGCGGCACCGGGAAGTAGAAGACCAGTTGGAGGACGGCGATCCAGAGGGTGTTGAGGACGGCGTCCCAGAAGGCCTC
Organism: Streptomyces cahuitamycinicus; assembly: GCF_002891435.1. Taxonomy (GTDB): domain Bacteria; phylum Actinomycetota; class Actinomycetes; order Streptomycetales; family Streptomycetaceae; genus Streptomyces; species Streptomyces cahuitamycinicus. Next base: position 2,959 of record NZ_POUC01000408.1, on the reverse strand, counting down.
GTCCTCGAACATGCGCCGGAAGTTGCCGGGCCCCGTCCAGGGGCTGCCCCACAGGCCGTCGAACGGCACGTACTCCTTGAACGCGATGACGTTGCCGACGAGTGCGCCGTAGTGGAACAGCAGGAAGTAGGCGACGCCGGGGAGCATGAGCAGGAACAGTGTGCCGCCCCTGCGTCTCTGAAAACCTTTACGCTGCCGCTGCGCCCTTCCGGAGGGGTGACTGCTGGGACTCACCTCCTTCGCACCTGCTCGTTCCCGTAAGCCAGTTGCCACGGTTCCCCCTCACGTCGGCATGTACGGTGAAGGGAAGCTAAAACGCTTTTAGTGCGTGGTCAACACTTCTGACACAGAGGGGACTTGGGGCCGTGCCGAGGTGTCAGGCCGGGAACAGCCCTCTGCCGAGCCAGTCGGAGGAGTCCCGAACGCCCGGCAGGGCGAAGAAGTAGCCGCCGCCGGTCGGGGAGATGTAGTCGACGAGGGGTTCGTCGATCAGTCGGGCCTGTGTGGCCTCGAACTGGCGGCGCACGTCCTGCTGGTAGCAGCAGAAGACCAGGCCCATGTCGAGGTCGCCGACGTTGTCGACGCCCCTGTCGTAGTTGTAGCCCCGGCGCAGAATCCGGGAGTCGCCGGTCTTCGCGGTGCGCGGGTTGGCGAGCCGGATGTGCGCGTCGAGCGGGATCGCCCTGCCGTGCGGGTCCTTGGCGTAGTTCGGGCTGTCGGTCTCCCGGGCGCCGTCCAGCGGGGCACCGGTGTCCTTGCGGCGACCGAACATCTGCTCCTGCTCGGTCAGCGAGACCCGGTCCCAGAACTCCACGAGCATCCGGATGATCCGGACGACCTGGTAGCTGCCGCCGGCCGCCCAGGAGGGCTCGCCCTGTCCCTCGCCGACCCACACCAGGTGGTCCATCTCGCGGGCCGACGCGACGTCCGGGTTGACGATGCCGTCCTTGAAGCCCAGCAGGTTGCGCTGGGTGCCGCTGGGCCGCGGCACGTTCTGGAAGCCGTCGACACGCCACCGGATCTGCATCGCGCCCCGGGTGTGCTTGGCGATGTCGCGCAGCGCGTGCAGCACGGTGTCCTGGCGGGCCGCGCAGATCTGCAGGGACAGGTCGCCGTGGCACTCGGCGGGGTTCAGGTGGTCGTTGGGGAAGGTCCGCATGGGCGTGAGGCGGCGCGGCTTCGCCTCGGCGAGTCCGTAGCGGTCGTCGAAGAGGGACGCTCCGACGCCGACGGTCACGGTGAGCGCGTCGGCCGGGACGACCGGGCCGAGGATGCCGTTGTCCGATGGCGGGGCACCGACGCCGAGGTCCTCGGGCGTGCCGCCGGAGGTGAGGAAGCGGGCCCGCCCGGTCAGGGTTCGCAGCAGATCGGCCAGTTCGGCACGGCTCTCGGCGATGACGTCGAAGGAGACGAAAGCGGCGGCCGTTTGAGCGGGGGTGAGGATCCCGGCCTGGTGGGCTCCGTGGAAGGACACCGGGGCTGCGCTCTGCTGCTCGGCCGCCCGGGCCCTCGCACCGCCGCTCTCGGCGAGTGCGATTCCGCACCCGGCCAGGACGGCTCCGGCTGCTCCGGCGCCCAGGGCCGTCTTCACGAAGGAGCGGCGGCCGGCGTGGGCGGGGCAGCCCGGCGGCGGCGTGTCGGCGGACGGCATGAGGGGGTTCCCTTCGGAGTCTTCTGCGGGGTGCTTGAGCCTTCTGCGGGGTGGTTTCGTCACCGCGCGCTCACGCGGGACCGTGGCGGTTTCTTCGCCGCGCACTCACGCGGGGCGGTTTCTTCGCCGCGCTCACGCGGACTTCCTGACTTCGAGCAGGTCCGGCACCGGCGAGAGGTCTTCGAGGAGCTGCCCCGTCGCCCCGTCGAGCCGGGCCTTCGCCACGCGGCCGAGCCGGTCGACGGGGGTCCAGCCGGTCCCGTGGTGTGCGGAGTCGAGCAGCCTCTGCAGTCGTGCGACGTCGGCGTCGGCGGCTGGCAGCAGACGCGGGGCGCGCGTGGTGAGCAACGGCCTCAGTACGGCGAGCAGTTCGCGGGTGCCGGCGAGGTTGGCGTCGGCGGTGGCCAGTCCGGTGCCGCTGCCCTGGTCGGTGTCGCCGGTCAGTTCGAACTGGAGGGTGTTCTCCAGGACCTCGTGGGCGCGCAGGGGCAGGTCGGAGGGGTCGAAGTCCTGGTGCGGGAAGGCCTTGCGCAGTCCGGCGCTGTCGTCGGCCAACTGCTGTGCCACGCCCTTGAGTCCGGCCGCCGGCTCGCCGTGCCACAACCCGTACTCGATCCGGTGGAAGCCGGTGAAGTCCCTGTCGTGCACGCCGCCCGGCAGACCGTCGGGACGCCCGTCGATCTTCTGCTCGAAGTCTTCGAAGGTGCCGTAGGCGGCGCCGAGGGAGGCATAGGTGCGGTGGGCCGTCAGCCAGTCGGTGCGGGCGGTGTCCAGGTGCCCGGCGCGGATGTCGTCACTGAGCTTCCGGGTCCGAGTGACGAGCGTCGCCAGCCCCCGGTCCGCGTACGCCCGGTACGCCGTGAGCGGAGCTGCGAGATCCCGCTCGGAGACGGGGACGACGGCGTGGGCACCGGCGGCGCCGCCCACCCGGACCGCCTTCGAGGTGACGGCCTTGCCGTCGCCCGGCACACAGCGCCAGGCGTACGTTCCGCCCGCCACGGTGGCGACCAGGTCCCGGGTGGTGCCGGGGGCCAGGCCCTCGATCTCGCCGTAGACCGCGTTCGAGGACGGGTCGATCAGGTACACCTCGGACGTCTGGTCCCCGGTGTTACGCATCCGGAAGGTCCGCCGCCCCGGCTCGGGCGCGGTGAAGCCCCGACCGCAGTCCTGGGCGGAGACGGCGACCGTCTCGCCGCCGGCGGGCTCGGGGTGTGCCAGGGCGACGACGAGTCCGGCCAGGAGCGCGGGCACGGCGACCACGGCGACGGGGACGAGCCAGGCCGGGCGGCGGCGAGTGGGCTCGGGGGT
>NZ_POUC01000407.1 GCF_002891435.1 Streptomyces cahuitamycinicus | reverse complement strand
GACCGGGGGAGCGGTCGCCGCCCCCGGGGCGTTCCGTGCGGTTCAGGACACGGCGCTGGAGTCCGGGCGAAGCGTGAAGACCCGGTCGAGACCGACGAGGATGAGGACGCGCATGAGGTTCGCCGGTACGGCGGCCAGGACGACGTCGGCCTCGGCGGCCAGCGCGTGCTGGCGGGCGGCGAGGAGCGCGGTGATGCCCGAGGAGTCGCAGAACGCGAGTCCGGACAGGTCGAGGACCAGGCACTGCCCCGGTGACAGGGAGAGCTGGTCGAGCCCGCCGCGGAGGACGGGGGCCCGGTCGTAGTCCGTCGCCGGCCACGTGCAGAACGGGGCCGGTCGCGGTGTCGTGCTGTCTGACGGTGAGCGTGTTCATGAGGTGTGATCCGTCGCGGGGCCTGGGGAGGAAGGGACGGCGGGAACGCCGAGCGCGAGCAGCGCGGTGTCGTCGTCCAGACCGTCGCCGAAGCTCTTGAGCAGCTCGGTCAGGGCGGTGATCACCTCGTGCGGCGTACCGGACGCGTGGTCGGTGGCGAAGGCGTGCAGGGCGTCCTCGCCGTACCGGTCGTCCCGGCCGGGGCCGGTGCGGGCCTCGGTGAGGCCGTCGGTGTAGAGCACGACGGTGTCGCCGGGGTCCAGGACGGTCTCGGCGGTGCCGATCGGCGCGCCGGGGACGACGCCGATGAGCAGGCCGCCCGGGGTGGGGAGGAACTCGGCGCGGCCGTCGGACCGCAGGACGAGCGCCGGCGGGTGGCCGCCGGAGGCGAGGCGCACCACCGTCGGCCCGTGCTCGCCGCCCGGCTCGATGATGCCGAAGACGCAGGTGCAGTACCGGGGGTTGCCGTCGCCGGTGTACCGCTCGTGCAGGACGGCGTTCAGCGTGGCCAGGGCCGAGGCCGGATCCGGGTCGTGGTGGGCCGCGGCGCGCAGGGTGTAGCGGGTCAGCGAGGTGAGGGAGGCGGCTCCGGGGCCCTTGCCGCACACTTCGCCGAGGAAGAACGCCCACCGGTCGCCTGCGACGGGGAACAGGTCGTAGAAGTCGCCGCCGAGCTGGTCCGGCGAGGCCGTGTGGTAGTGGACGGCCGTCTCCAGGCCCGGCACCGCGGGCAGCGAGTCGGGTACGAGGGAACGCTGCAGGACGGCGAGCGCGTCGGCCAGCCTGGCCCGGTCCGCCTCGGCCTGCCGCCGGGCCTCGTCCGCCTCTGCGCGGGCCCGCTCGGCCTCCTCACGGCGGCGCAGGAGCTCCCGCTCGCAGGCGCGGCGGTCAGAGGCGTCGAAGACGGTGATCCGGATCAGCAGCGGCTCGCCCTCGGTACTGTGCTTGACCACCGCGGAGACCAGCACCGGCAGCCGGCCACCGTCCCGGCGCCGCATCTCCAGGGCGATGCCCCGCAGCTCACCCTGCATGAGCAGCAGCGGAGCGAAGTGCGTCTCGTGGTACAGCCTCCCGCCGATGGTGAGCAGGTCCGTGAAGCGCTTGCGGCCCACGACGGCCTCACGGTCCAGGCCGAGCCACTCCAGCAGCGTGGTGTTGATCTTGGCGATGGTGCCGTCCATCATCGTGGACAGGTAGCCGCACGGCGCCGACTCGTACAAATCCTCCACGCTGTCCTCGAGCAGCGCGGTGAACACCGCCTCTGTGCTCGCCTCGCCCCCTGTCTCCGCGGGCTCCGGTACGCCGCCCGGACGGCACATCACTTCAGGGACTCCGGGAAGCCTAGGATCGCCCCGGTGGTGGCCTCCGGCGCGCTGAGCTGCGGGCAGTGCCCGGTGGCGACGAGCGTGACCAGGCGGGAGCCGGGGATCGCCGCGTGCACGAAGGCGCCGACGTCGCGGGGCGCGATGGCATCCTGCTCGCACTCCAGCACGAGGGTCGGCACGGACACTCCCTCGAGGTCCTCCCGGCTGTCGGTGAGGAACGTCGTACGGGCGAAGACCCGAGCGGGCCCGCGGGCATCGTGTTCGCCACCGCGGGGTCAGCCCAGGTACAGCGGCACCGTCGAGGCCAATGTGCCGAGCCCGGCCTGCTCCGCCTCGGTCGGCGCCCGCCGCCCGGTGCCGACGAGCAGCGCGTCCACGTCGTGGAAGGACTTGGGGAACGGGCTCCCCGCGATCCGCTCCAGCATCTCCCGTGAGCGGGCGAGCCCCTCCGCGGGCGGCTGCCCGGCATTCGGGAGGTGGGCTGTCAGGTCGAGGTGGTGCAGCGTCCACTCCATGACGTAAGTGGCGAGGAAGTCGCCCACGGTGAGGATCTCGTCACGGGTGCCGACCCGGCCGGCCGGATCGGCGAGCAGGGCCGCGCGCCCGGCGGCGGAACCGACGTCGTCCAGTTGGAACTTCAGCAGCTGCGGATCCTCGTAGGCGGCGGCCAGCCGGACGGTCAGCGCGTCGAGCGGATCGTCACCGGTGGGCGGGGTGTCGGAGATGTGCCAGTACGTCAACGCGTCACGGGTCGGTTCCCGGTCGGACGGGGTGGCCAGGGTGATCAGGACGTCCTGGGCGTCGACGATCAGATGGCACACCAGGTCCCGCACCAGCCAGCCCGTACAGCCGGAGGGCCGCCCGAAGTCCTCGTCGGAGAGACCGGCCACCGCCGCGCGCAACGCCGTCCAGGTCCGTGAGAAGAGATCCACCCCGGCAAGGTAGTGCGGTGCGGCGAGCATGGACAAGCGCATGTGCGGGCATCCGGAGGTATGCCGGGAGCGCCGCGAGCGTTGATGCGCGCGACTCCCACCGGCCACGTAGAGTGATCCCGCAGTCGCGGCCCGGCACATGGCTTGCGATCCGAAGAGGGGTGAGCATGAGCGTCCTGCAGAATCCCGGAGCACCCCCCTCGGCCGACAGGGGCGCGGAGCCGCTCGTGTCGCCGGTCTGTTCGCATACCGAGTGGGATCCGCTGGAGGAGATCATCGTCGGCCGTCTGGAGGGCGCGACGATCCCCTCCGACCACGCGGTGGTGACCTGCAACGTGCCACCGTGGGCCGGGCGGTTGCAGGGGCTCGCGGCCGGCTTCCGGTACCCGCGCCTGCTCGTCGAGCAGGCGCAGCAGGAGATCGACGCCTTCGTCGCCCTGCTGGAGTCCCTCGGCGTCACGGTCAGGCGACCTGAGGCGGTCGACCACCGGCGCCGCTTCGGCAGTCCCGACTGGACCTCACGCGGCTTCTGCAACACCTGCCCGCGCGACAGCATGCTCGTCATCGGCGACGAGATCATCGAGACGCCGATGGCGTGGCCGTGCCGGTACTTCGAGACGCACTCCTACCGCCCCGTCCTCAAGGACTACTTCCGGCGCGGCGCGCGCTGGACGGCGGCACCCAGGCCACAGCTCACCGACGAGCTGTTCGATCCGCACTTCCGTGTCCCGGAGCCGGGCGAGCCCATGCGGTACATCCTCACCGAGTTCGAACCCGTCTTCGACGCGGCGGACTTCGTCCGGGCCGGACGGGACCTGTTCGTCACCCGCAGCAACGTCACCAACGCGATGGGCATCGACTGGCTGCGCCGACACCTCGGCCCGGAGTACCGCATCCACGAGATCGAGAGCCGGTGCCGCACGCCCATGCACATCGACACGACCTTCGTCCTGCTCGCGCCGGGGAAGGTACTGATCAACCCCGAGTACATCGACGCCGACCGCCTGCCGGACGTCCTCAGCTCCTGGGACGTCCTGGTCGCTCCCGAACCCGACCCGATCGACGAGCGGCTGCTCAAGCTCACCTCGATGTGCGGCAAGTGGCTCAGCATGAACGTGCTCATGCTCGACGAGAAGCAGGTGATCGCGGAGCGGCACCACACCGGGATGCTGCGCGCGCTGGAGAGGTGGGGCTTCGAGCCGATCCCGTGCGACCTGCTGCACTACGCCCCCTTCGGCGGCTCGTTCCACTGCGCGACCCTCGACGTCCGGCGCCGCGGCCCGCTCCAGTCCTACTTCGACTGACCGTGCCGTCCTCCTCCCGGAGAGACAGGGAGGGGTGACCACCCTCATCCTCCGGACGCCCCGAGCCGTCCGCCCACGAGAGCGGCGAGTTCCTCCGGCGTGCGCGGTCCCGGCTCGCCCTCCGCCAACCATCCCCGCGCGCGCAGGAGTTCCGCCGCCGCGGCGCCCCAGGGCAGGCGCAGCCCCGCCTCGCCGAGGAGATCCGGGCGGGCCAGTGCCGTGGCCGCCGGTCCGGTGCGCACGCCGGACGCGGTGAGGAGCGCGGCGTCGTCGGCCCAGCGCAGGGCGAGATCGACGTCATGGGTGGCCATCACCACCGTGGTGCCGGCCGCACGAAGTCCGTCGAGGGTGCTCAGGAGCCGCTCCTGGCCGTCGGGGTCGAGTCCGGCCGTCGGCTCGTCCAGGACGAGCACGCGCGGCCGCATGGCGACCGCGCCCGCGATGGCGGTGCGCTTGCGCTGGCCGTAGGAGAGCAGATGGGTGGGCCGGTCGGCCAGCGCGGTGATGTCCAGCGCGGCGAGCGCCTCCGCCACGCGCGCCCGTACCTGAGTGCCGTCCAGGCCGAGGTTCAGCGGCCCGAACGACACGTCCTGCTCGACGGACGCCGCGAACAGCTGGTCGTCCGGGTCCTGCACCACCAGCTGCACGGTGGTCCGTAGCCGGGTCAGACCCCGGCGGTCGTACGCCACCGGCCGCCCCTCGACCGTCAGTCGGCCCTCGTGCGGCCGCAGTCCGCCGGAGAGCAGCCGCATCAGCGTGGTCTTACCACTGCCGTTGCGGCCGAGCAGCGCGAGCGCGCGGCCCTCGGGTATCTCGAAATCGAGCCCGCTGAGCACGGTGGGGCCGTCCTCGTAGGCGTAAGAGGCGCCCCGCAGGGCGACGAGGGCGGGCTCGCTCATGTCAGCGGCCTTTCCAGTACGAAGGTGAGGGCGGCCAGCGTCGCGAGGAGCGCGCAACTGGCGGCCGTGAAGGGGACGGAGACCCGCGCCTCCGGCACCAGGACGCGCAGGGTGCCGTCGTAGCCACGCCCGGCGAGTCCGGCCTGGAGACGGGTGGCACGGTCGAAGGCCCGGACGAACGCGGTGGCGCCGAGCCCGGCCAGGGAACGCCACTCAGCGGCCCGGCTGGTGTGACCGAGCCGGGCCGCCTGGGCCTCCCGGATGCGGCGCACGCAGTCCAGCAGCAGGAAGCTCATCCGGTACGTCACCAGCGCCACGTCGACGACCGGCGCGGGGATCCCCGCCCGGACCAGGCGGGGCAGCAGGTCGGACATGGGCGTGGTGAAGGCGAACAACAGCACGCCCAGGGAGGCCGCCGAGGTCCGCAGCAGCAACTCCCCGGCCCGCACCGGCCCGTCCCCTGCGAGGGAGACGAACCCTCCGGGCCCGCCCACCCGGACGAGCAGCGTGAGCGCGCCGGTCACGCAGAAGCCCAGCGGGACCCGGTAGGCCCGCCACAGCCGCCGCCCGGGCACACCGGCCGGCCCCAGCAGCACCACCAGGGCGGTCAGGAGTACCAGGGCCGCGCCCGGCCAGGGCGGCAGGGAGATCGCGAGCACGGTGAGGCCGAGCCCGAGCACGGCCTTGTCCACGGGATGACGGCGGCGCCAGCGGCTGCTGTGCGCCGCCGCGTCGATCGGCAGCACCCGGGCTCAGTCCCGTTCCGCCGCGGGCTTCCCTGCGGCGCCGGCGGGTGCGCTGCCGGCCCGCCGTTCCGGCGCCCGCCGTTCGCCTTCCCGGTCCAGCGCCCGCTGCTCGCCCTGCCGGCGGCCCCGGCGCAGGCCGAAGTAGTAGGCGAGGACTCCGGCGCCGAGGGCCGCCTGGAGGGAGAACAGCGCCGACTCGATCTCGCCGGACGGCGGCTCGTACAGCGGCGAGAACCACGGCTCGTAGTCCGGCTTCAACTCGGTGATCGCCGTCTCGGCCTCGGCGTCGGCGCCCGTGAACGGCTCCTTCTTGTGGTCACCGAGGCCCAGCGCCAGGGGCAGCACGGCCAGCGCGGCCACCGCGAACAGCAGTACCAGGTTGATCTTCGTGTTCCTGCTCATCGGGCCACCGCCTCGGTCTCGGTCCGGGACTGCTTCCTGGTGAGGAGCACGCCCAGCCGGGTCAGTTCGCCCTTGCTGGACTGCACCAGCAGCCGCATCACGAGCACGGTCAGCAGACCCTCACTCACCGCGAGCGGGATCTGGGTGACGGCGAAGATGGAACCGAACTTTGCGAGCGCGCCCAGGAATCCGCTGCCCGGGTCGGGGAAGGCGAGCGCCAGCTGCACGCTGGTGACGCAGTAGGTGGAAAGGTCGGCGACGAAAGCGCCGGAGAACACCGCGACCATCAGCGGCGCGTTGGAGCGCCGCAGCAGCGCGTAGACGGCGTATCCGGCCCAGGGCCCGACGATCGCCATGGAGAAGACGTTGGCGCCGAGCGTGGTCAGGCCGCCATGCGCGAGCAGCAGCGCCTGGAAGAGCAGGGTGATGGTGCCCAGTACCGCCATGATGGGCGGCCGGAACAGGATGGCTCCGAGGCCCGTGCCGGTGGGGTGCGAGCAACTGCCGGTGACGGACGGCAGTTTCAGGGCGGACAGGACGAACGTGAAGGCGCCGGACGCCCCGAGGAGCAGGGTGCTCTCGGGGTGCTCGCGCACTTCACGGGTGAGCGACCGGACTCCGTGGACGACGAACGGCGCCGACGCGACGCCCCAGGCGACCGCGTGCGCCGGAGGAAGGAAACCCTCGGCTATGTGCATGGCTCAGCAGACCCTCTCCAGCACCTCGTGGATGGTTGACGCGCCTTGGCCGGTCTCCTGGCTGACGGGTACCACCGCCCGTACTCCGCCTTCCCGGGCCGCAAGGACCCAGTGGCTGCCCGTTCAGGGGCTGGAGCCGGACTTCCCGATTCACAGTGGCGAGGGCCGCACCGGCATCACACCGGATTTCCCGTTCACCAAGGCCTGGTGACAATAAGGCCGGGGTAAGGGCGATGACAAGCCGCCCAACGGGCGCGTGAGGGGGCGCCCGCTCGCACACCGGCGCATCCCCCGGCTGATCCACGTGCTCCGGGCGTCAAGTGCAAGGACCTTCGGGGCCCGCGGTCAGTCGTCGCCCCCGTCGTCGCCCCCGTCGCCTCCGCCGTCGTCGCCCTGGCCGTCGTCCCCGGCCTGGACCGGCTTCTCCGGCTTCGGCTGCTCCGGTCCGGGGTCGCCCGTCCCCTGCGTCGGAGTCGCGGCGCCGGTCGCCGGTGGGGGAGG
>NZ_POUC01000406.1 GCF_002891435.1 Streptomyces cahuitamycinicus | reverse complement strand
TCTCCGCCAGATCCACCCCACGCAACGACACGAACCCACCCCAGAAACACGACGACGGCCTGCACAACCCCAACGGGGTGGTACAGGCCGCCGTCACGCAGCCCCCGGATTTACCAACAGCGTCCGGGTCATCCGGTGGGGGCCGTCCGAAAAGGAAGGGGGCTCAGGTCAGGCCTGACGTTCGGCGTTCTTCTTCTTGATCCGTTCCGCTTCCTTGCGGACCTCCGCCTGGGTGGTGCGCTCCCGCTCCAGCCACTCGGGTCCTTCCTGCTTCAGCGCCTCGATCTGCTCGGTGGTGAGGGGCTCGGTGACGCCGGCGCGCGCGAGGCCCGCGATGGAGACCCCGAGCTTCGCGGCGACCACGGGCCGGGGGTGCGGGCCGTTGCGCCGCAGGTCCTGCAGCCACTGCGGCGGGTTCGCCTGGAGCTCGTTCAGCTCGGCGCGCGAGACGACACCCTCCTGGAAGTCGGCGGGGGTGGCCTCGAGGTACACACCCAGCTTCTTCGCCGCGGTCGCGGGCTTCATCGTCTGGGTGCTCTGGTGCGACGTCATGGACCCCAGGGTAACGAGCATGTGCACGACCCCTGACCACGGCCGGTAACCTGGCGAGGTGACAGGCTCGGATGTAACCCCCTCGTTCCGGCTCGCATACGTCCCCGGGGTGATGCCCGGCAAATGGGTGCGCATCTGGAACGAGCGGCAGCCCGGCGTCCCGCTGACCCTCACGCGGGTGCCCGCCGAAGCGGCGGCCGAGCGGCTGATGCGCGGGGACGCCGACGCGGGCCTCGTCCGCACACCCGTGGACCGGTCGGTCTTCAGCGCGATCCCCCTCTACACCGAGCAGACCGTCGTCGTCGTGCCCAAGGATCACCTGGTCACCGCCGTCGACGAGGTGGCTCCCGAGGACCTGGCCGACGACATCGTGCTGCACCCCCTCGACGACGTCCTCGACTGGGAGGACCTGCCCGGGAGGCCGGCCCTGGAACGGCCCGCCACCACGGCCGACGCCGTCGAACTGGTCGCGGCGGGCATCGGCGTCCTCGTCGTCCCGCTGTCGCTCGCCCGTCTGCATCACCGCAAGGACCTCACCCACCGGCCCCTCAAGGACGCCCCCGAGTCGAGCGTGGCCCTGGCCTGGCCCGAGGACGCGAAGACGGACCACGTCGAGGACTTCATCGGCATCGTCCGCGGCCGCACGGTCAACAGCACCCGGGGCCGTCAGCAGTCCCCGGCGCAGGAGAAGGCCCAGCGCGACGACCGCCGCAAGCCGCCGGTCAGGGCGGCGGGGGCGAAGCGACGCGGGTCCTCCGCCGGCGCCCCCAAGAGCGGCAAGCGGGGCAAACCCCGCCGCCGCTCCTGACCCAGGAGTCCTCGCTCACCCTGCGGAAGGCGACGGCTGGATCGCGTTCGGAGCCTCCGTGCGCAGGTCCTCGAGCTCCTTGGGGATGTTCAGGTTCAGGACCGGCGCACCCGGCTGCGGCGGCGGAGGCGTGGTCATCTCCTCGGGCATCTTGGGCGGGCTGGTCTGCTGGAGGGTGACCTGCTCGTGATTGACCAGGCCGGTCTTCTCCAGGATCGTGATGTGGTCCAGCACCGTGGAGTTGGCCTGGTCGGCGAGCTGACGCACCAGAGAGTTCCGCGTGTTGGCGCGGATCTTGGCGATCGTCGAGAAGATCTGGCCGTGGGTCACGCGCATGATGGTGGTCGCGGTCGAGTCGAACTCCTGCCCCTGGGCGCCCTCCACCGTCGCCACGAACTGCTGCTGCTGGGGCGACGCCTGGTTGGGCAGCGTGATGCCCAGCTCGGGGGCGACCCTGCGGCAGGCGGCGTCCAGCCGCCCGTGCCCGACGACCAGGTGCTCGCCGGCCTCCTTCATCGCGGGCGAACCACCGCGCTGCATCACCAGCAGACCCAGGGGGTGCTCCCACAGCCCGGCCGCGCGCACCTTCACCACGAAGTCGCGGTCCGCCTCGGTCAGCGGACCGTACTGGGTGTTGGCGATGATGCGGTCCTGGCCGGAAGCCGTGTTCTGCACGCCCAGCATGCTCGGGTAGGCGAGCGCGGTGAGCGTCAGGATCATCGCACCGCCCACGAACGCGGTTCCTGCCGTGCTGCGCGAGATGCGCATCGTGCCTCCTGGATATGAAACGGCCCAACGCCAGGAGGTACGGATGCCAGGGCCAAAACAATCACCCCTGCCGCAAAAAAGTTCGGCCGTGTGCGGCGCCCGCTCGGACGCCGCACGCCCCGGCCGGTCAGGCGCTCAGGGCCGGTACGAGGCCGCTGCCGCCGTCGCCACCACCTTGTCCGCGTCCGGCCTGCTCAGCAGCCCGGCCGACACCCAGGCGTCCACCGTGGTCCGCACCCGCGCCACCAGCGCCCCCTTGTTGCGGAACGGCGCTCCCGCCCAGACCTCGTCCAGCAGCGTGGTGCCGTCAGGCTTCGCCGGGTTGGCGACGCCCGAGTCCCGGCCGCCGAAGACGATCTTCGCCTCCGAGCGCCGGAAGTAGGCGTGCGTCGGGTCCTCGGTCCCCTCGGCGAACGGCGCCCACTCCCTCCCGTCCAGCGTGAAGTGCAGCGGCTTGCCCGGCACCGGTGTGAGGGAGTGCGACAGGTCGCCGGACAGTCCGGCACGGCCGTACAGCCCGACCTTCAGGTACTCCGTCGCGGCGTCCCGGGCGACCAGGTTGACCGGGCCGTGGAACAGCGTGTGCAGCGACGGGTCGTCGAGGGCCTTCTCCACCCGCGTCCGGAACGGCATGGCGATGCGGACGGTGTCACCGGCCCGCCAGGTCCGCGACACGTCGAAGTAGTTCCCGGGCTTCGGAGTCCCGGACACCGCACGCCCGTTGACGGTCACCCGGAACCCGGCACTCGCCCACGACGGCACCCGCAGCCGAAGCGTGAAGGCGGCACGGCGGCCCCCGAAGGACAGCGTCGTGCCCTGCTCCTCCGGAAAGCGGGTGGTCTGCCTGACCGTGACACCCTTCTCCGCCCAGGTCAGCGTGGACGGGCTGTACAGGTTGACGTAGAGGGCACTGCCGTCGGACGCCGCGAAGTACACCGAGTCCTGGTACTTCGTGGCGCTCTCCATGCCGGTGCCCTCGCAGCAGGTCGTGCCCTGCTTGGGCGTGTAGTCCCGGACGTGACCGGGCGTCAGCCCGATGAAGTACGTGACGAGCGGCTTCTCCGCATCCGGCTTGTCCTGCTTCGAGCCGAGCACCTGGTTGAACAGGGCCCGCTCGTAGTAGTCCATGTACTTCGGATCCTGATCGTGGAAGAACAGGGTCCGGCTCAGCTTGAGCATGTTGTACGCGCAGCAGGTCTCGGCCGTGGTCGGGCCGATCGTGCCCGCGATCACGTCCCGGGCCTTCCAGAACTCCTGGGTGCTGGTGCCGCCGATGCCGTACATGCGGTGTGGTACGACCATGTCCCAGAAGTTCCTCGCCGAGGTCAGGTAGCGCTCCTCGCCGGTCTCGTCGTGGAGCCGCACATAGCCGGTGAAGATCGGGATGTGCTGGTTGGCGTGCAGCCCGTCGAGAATGTCGGTGTTCGCCGCGCAGGCGTCGATCAGCCGGTCGAGGTCGAACAGCTTGGCCAGCGCGAGGTGTTCGGCCTTGCCGGTGATCGTGTGCAGGTCGCAGATCGCCTCGACGATGCCGCCGAACTCGCCGCTGGAGAAGATCCCCCACATGCGCTGGAGCGTGGACTCCGGCAGCTTGGAAAGCCGCGCGTACATCCAGTCGCACATGCCGGACGCGAGGTCGAGGGCGCGGTCGTCGCCCGTGGCGGTGTACGCGTCGAGCAGACCTCTGAGGATCTTGTGTGCGGTGTAGTACGGCGCCCACACCTTGGTGTAGTCGGGGGTGGTCCGCGACTCCAGTTCGATGAACTGCGTCTCAGGGTACGCCGCGAGGAATCCGGGGTGGCTGGGCCCGCCCCAGGTGCGGCGCAGGGTGGCGGTCAGGCCCCGGCCGGAGGCGTCCGCGAAGGTTCCGCCCGCCGTCTCGTCGAAGGCGTAGGACGCGAGGTCGCCCCGGCCCGTCGAGGCGTCGGCGGCCCGGCGGCTCTGCAACTCGGTGATCTCGGCGGCGGTCAGCGCCCGCGAGAACACGTTGAACTCTTCGAAGGCGCCCGCGAAGACCGGGTCGGCGGAGTAGTTCGAGCGGCCGAGCCAGTTGTTCCTCAGCGTGCCGAGGGCCGCCGGGGTGAGGCTCATCGCCGTGTTGCGCGCCACGGGGGCGCCGTTGACGTAGAGCGTGCCGGTGCCGTCCGCGATCGTGACCGCCAGGTGGCTCCACTCGTTCAGCGGCAGCGCGGCCGTGCCGTTCAGGCCCTGCTCGCCACCGGCGCCCGAGGTGGTGACGGCGAAACGCGGCACCCCGGCCTGGTTGCGGGCGGCCAGGTACAGGTAGCGGCTGGTGCCTTCGCCGAAATCGAAGATCCGGGTCCAGCCGGCGTCGTGCGTGGGACGCACCCAGACGGACAGCGTGATCGCCGACGCCCCGCCGAGCACGGCCGCCGGCAGGTCCACGTACTGGTAGGAGCCCCGGACCTGGTCAGCGGCGGTCCCGAACCTCCCGTCGACGCTCAGCACCGCCGGTTCCCGCCGCAGCGCCGCGCGCACCTCGGTCAGCGCTCCGACCATGGTGCCGATCCGGTCGGCGAACACCTGCTCCTTCGTCCCGAGGTACGCCTGCGCCAGCATGGTCAGGAAGTGGCCGGTGTAGTGGCCCCGCAGGTTGCCGTTGGCCTCGCCGTCCAGGCCCTCCCAACCGCCGGGGGCCACCGCGCCACCGGTGGCGAGACCGGCGTTGGCGCGGAACACCTGGAGCATCCGGTTGACGTCGTAGCCGCGGGCGTGGTCCAGCATCAGCTTCCGCTTGTCGGCGAAGACACCCTGACCGAGGCTCACGTCCTCCAGCCCGAAGGGCCGGACGGTCCAGGCCGAGGGGGCGCCGACGCCGACGCCGACGCCGACGGCGGCCGCGGTGGCGGCGGCCTCGGCCCGCCCCGCCGTCGTCCGGGAGAACGCGGGTACGGCCGCGGCGAGGGTCGCGGCCTGGAGAAGGGATCGTCTGGACAGGGGCGGCGCCATGGTCTCCTCCATGAGAGGCATCGTTCGGTATCTCGAACGATGTGCGGGGGGTCGGCCAGACGTTATGCGTGGGGTGAGGGGGCGTCAACGCTGCGGACAGGATTCGTGTTCAGATCCGACCGGGACATCGGTCCCCCGGGGCGAGGAAGGTGCCTACGCCCCGTCCCGGAGGGCCCGGAGGTCGTCCGCCCGCGGAGCTACACGGTCCGGCACAGCCAGTCGAACGCCGCCTGCCCCGTGAACTCGCCCTGCCCGCCCCGCAGCAGCAGGCCTGCGGTCGCGAACTCCGGTGCGTCCACCTGGGCCGGGACGTACGGGATCGCGATGCACCGCATGCCGGCCGCGTGCGCGGCGGCGGCACCAGGAGCGGCGTCTTCCAGTACGACACAGTCGGACGGGGCCGCGCCGAGCCTGCGGGCCGCCTCCAGGAAGACGTCCGGAGCCGGCTTTCCGTGCGCGACCTCCTCGGCGGAGACCATGGTGTGCAGATGCGCGTCCAGCCCGGTTCCGGTCAGCACCGCGGCGATGGCCTCCGGGGACGAGCCCGAGGCCACGGCCATGGGAACGCCCTCGGCCGCCAGCAGTTCGACGAACGTGCGCATCTCGGGGTAGGCGCGTGTGCCGCTGCGGGCCAGCTCAAGATAGCGGCGGTTCTTGGCGGCGAGCAGTTCGTCCACCGAGGCGGGCAGGTCGTAGCGGTCTTTCCAGTCCGCGACCGTCTCCTGCGTGCCGATGCCGACGTACCGCTCGTGGTCCGCCCAGGTGAAGTCGGCGACGCCGTACGCGGCGAGCGTCTGGCGGCCTGCCTCGTAGTAGTTCGGCTCGCTGTCCACCAGGGTTCCGTCGAGATCGAAGATGACCGATATTCCGCGGAGCTTGCTCATGGGGTCATGCTCTCAAAGATCATCCGCGGGCCGACCGCCCGATCGACTCCACCAGCGGCAGCATCCGGTGGGACACGCGTTCGCGCAGGGCGACCTCGGTACGGGTGCGCACCACCCCGGGCATGCTGATCAGCTTCTGGACGACGTCCTCAAGGTGCGCGTTGTCCCGCGCCACCACCCGGGCCAGCAGGTCCCCGCCGCCCGTGATCGAGAACGCCTCGACGATCTCCGGCACGGCGGCCAGCGCGTCGCCCACCTCGTCGAGATGGCCCTGCGTGACCTCGATGTGCACGAACGCCAGCACCGGATGCCCGAGTGCGGCGGGGGAGAGAGCCGGTGCCGTGCCGGTGATCACGCCGTCCCGCTCCAGCCGGTCGAGGCGGGCCTGCAGTGTGCCCCGGGCGACGCCGAGGATCCGGGCGTACTCGCGCACACTCGTGCGCGGCTGCTCCAGCAGCAGCCGCAGGATGCGGGTGTCGAGCTCGTCCACGGGCATGGCGCGTCCTCCTCGTCCGTTGGCTCTGCCGCGGCCGTCCTTCGGGCGCTCAGGCTGTACCAATGGATCAGTCTAGAAAGAGCCGGTTGAGCCAGTTGCCTCCGGGATGCTGATATGGGTGCGTCGATGGCGCTGCGGACCCCGCGGCGCCCTTTTCATGCGTGCTCATGACCGGTGTGTCGAAAGGGGCGGTAAGCGGTGCTGAAGAGGGTGTTCATGGCTCCGGATCCCGGGTGGACGCGGTTGCGGTTCGCCGGGCGAGCCGTACTCGGCATCGCGCTCGCGGGCACCCTGTGCGGCCTCGCCGGGCACTCCCTCGCGGGTACCGTCACCGGCTGTCTCGCCGCCCTGCTCGCCCTGTTCACCGTCACCGACACGACGGTCCGCGGCCAGGCCGTCACGACCGCGCTGCTGCCCGTCGTCGGCCTGCCCGTCCTCACCGCCGCGGCCGGGCTGCACGACCACCCGGTGGCGCGGGACCTCACCTTCCTCGCCGTCGTCGGTGCGGGCGTGTACGCGCGGCGCTGGGGCCCGCGCGGGCACAGCCTCGGCGTGTTCGCGTTCATGACCTTCTTCGTGGCGCAGTTCCTGCACGCCACCACCGGCCAGCTGCCCCAGCTGTACGCCGCGGTCCTGTTGTCCGTCCTCGCCGCCGCCGCGGTGCGCTTCGGCCTGTGGTGCTACGAGCGCCGCCTGCCCCCGCCCGTCGCGCC
>NZ_POUC01000405.1 GCF_002891435.1 Streptomyces cahuitamycinicus | reverse complement strand
GCCGCCGACGACCGGGAGATGCTGGGCCGACTGGCGATCGAGGCGGTCGACGGTTTCGGCGGCTACGGTTCCTCGCCGGAGTCGGACGGCTGGTCGTCGTACCAGACGCTCGAACGGCTGCGGCCGCAGACGCTGCTGACCCGGGTGCGTGACGACGTCCGGGGGCAGGGCGGGAACGCGGGGTTCGCGGACCGGCTGCTGGAGGACGAGATCCGGCGGCGCATCGACACCTTCCGGGCCATGGTGGCGGACGAGGCGCGGCGGCGGGTCGCCGAACGGCGTGGCCGGGACGAGATCGCCCGGCGGGCGGTGGCCCCGACCGCCGACCGGGTCGACTTCCTGTTCGCCGGGCAGGACCGGCTGGCCGAACTGCGCAGGACGGTGCAGCCGCTTGCCCGCAAGCTCGCGACCCGGCTGGCGGCCCGGCGCCGCCGTGCCTGTCGGGGCTCGATCGATCTGCGGCGGACCCTGCGCGGTTCGCTGTCGACGGGCGGGGTGCCGATGAAGCCGGTCCTGCGCCGACGGCGTCCCGTGCGTCCCGAACTGGTGTTGCTGTGCGATGTGTCGGGGTCGGTCTCCGGCTTCTCCGACTTCACGATGCTGCTGGTGCAGGCGCTGCACGACCAGTTCAGCAAGGTGCGCGTGTTCGCGTTCGTCAACCGGATCGACGAGGTGACCGGGCTGCTGGAGCACGGCAGGGCCGACCCGGCGGGGCTGGGTGCGCGCATCCAGGGGGAGGCGACGGTCACGGGATATCACGGGAGCAGCGACTACGGCATGGCGCTGGGCGAGTTCGCCGAGCGGTACGCGGACGCGGTCGGCTCCCGCACGACCGTGTTCGTTCTCGGTGACGCCCGAACGAACCGGAGCGATCCCAACCTGCCCGCCGTGCGGCGGATCGCCGAGCGCGCCCGCCGCGTCCACTGGCTCAATCCGGAGCAGCGCTCCCGCTGGGGCACGGGCGACTCCGCCGCACCCGCCTACGCCGAGCTGGTCGAGATGCACGAGTGCCGCAACGCACGGCAGTTGAGCGCGCTGGTGGCACAACTGCTGCCGGTGTGACAGAGCCTGCGGGGCGGGCGTGTGATGCCGCGGCTGTCGCCGGCGGCCATCCGGTTTCCCAGGGCAGGGGGAAGCTGAGGCGACAATCCGGCGCGGCAGGACCGGGCGCATCGCACCACGGCCCTGCGGGAATCGGTTAATCCTTCTTGGCGTACTCCTTGGCCATGCTGCCCGCGAAGTCGTACACCACGCACTGCTCGTCGCCGACGACCCAGGCGTCGTGGCCGGGTGCGCAGACGAACACGTCGCCCGGGCCCACCTCGGTCTCCGCGCCGTCGTCCATGCGGATGTGCATACGGCCCGATACGACATAGCCGTTGTGATGGATCCGGCAGCTGTCCGTCCCGGCGATCGGGGCCACGGACTCGGACCAGCGCCAGCCCGGTTCGAAGGTGGCCACGGCGAAGTCCAGTCCGGTCATGTGGACGGCTTCCAGGTGGCCTCGGGGGTAGTCGCGCCGCTCGTCCGGCTTGTCGAGCGTCTTCACTTCCAGCATGACGCTCCTCCTCCGTGAGGGTTTGCCTCCATCGTCCGTCCGTGCGGCGGGCGGCGCCAATCAGGGGGCGCCGCCGCAGAGCTCGGCGAAGCGCGCGGCGTCGACGTTGCCACCGGAGATGATCACGCCGACCCTGCGCGGCAGTGTGCCAGCCCGGCCGTTGAGCAGGGCGGCCAGCGGGGTGGCGCCGCTCGGCTCGACGACGATCTTCAGGTGCTCGAAGGCGAACCGCATCGCGTCCCGGATCTCGTCGTCGGTGACCAGGACGACGTCGTCTAGGAGGCGCCGGTTGACCGAGAAGGTCAGCTCCCCGGGGGTGTGCAGGGCCTGGCCGTCGGCGATGGTGCGCGGGACCGGGATGCTGATGCGCCGGCCCGCCTCCAGCGAACGCTTAGTGTCGTCCCCGGCCTCCGGCTCGACGCCGACGGTCCGGATACCGGGGTACAGGCCCTTGGCGGCCGTGGCACTGCCCGCCATCAGCCCGCCGCCGCCGACCGGCGTCAGCAGCGCATCCAGCTCCCCCGCCTCTTCCACCAGTTCGAGCGCAGCCGTGCCCTGCCCGGCAATGACGTGCGGATGCTCGTACGGCGGGATGAGGGCGAGACCGCGCTCGGCGGCGAGGGCCTCGGCGATGGCGACCCGGTCACCGGAGTAGCGGTCGTATGTGACGATCTCGGCGCCGTAGCCGGCGGTGGCGGCCCGCTTCGACGGCGGGGCGTCCTCCGGCATGACGATGACGGCGGTGGCGCCCAGCTCGCGGGCGGCCAGGGCGACGGCCTGGGCGTGGTTGCCGGAGGAGTAGGCGGCGATGCCCCGGGACAGCTGCTCGGGGGTGAGGCGGGAGGCGGCGTTGTAGGCGCCGCGGAACTTGAAGGCGCCCACGCGCTGGAAGTTCTCGCACTTCAGGAGGATCTCGGCGCCGGCGAGCGCGTCGAGGGTGCGGGAGCGCAGCACGGGTGTGCGGTGGGCGACGCCCTTGAGCCGGGCGGCGGCGTCCCGGACGTCGTCCAGGGTGACCGGTGGGGTGGTGGTCGTCACGCGGATCCTCCGGTGGAAGTGTCGTGGGCCGCCCGGGCCCGGGACAGGTAGTTGTAGGCGGAGGCACGGGAGATGCCGAGCCGGGCGGCGACCTGCTCGACGGCGCCGCGCACGGCGAAGACACCGCGGGTGTCCAGGCCGCCGAACAGCTCCACGCGCTCCGCCCGGCCGAGCTCCGCCCAGCTGCCCCGCTGCCGCGACTGGTGGGCGTCGACGAGGGCGTCGACCACCGAGTCGATGTCGTTGCCGAACGTGGTGGTCGGCAGCTCCCGCGGGGCGGCACCGAGCCCGGCGAGCGCGCCGAGCAGGTCGTGGACCCGGGTGACGGCGCTGACGTCCACGTTGACGCAGAGGGCACCGAACACGGCTCCCGTGGAGTCGCGCAGCACCATCGTCGAGGACTTCACGAGCGTCCCGTCGCGGGTGCGGGTGACGTAGTTCAGTTCGTCGGCCGCCTCGTCGCCGCCGGCGAGGACGCGCATGCCGATCTCGCTCATCGCGCCGCCGACCGCCCGCCCGGTCACCGAACCGGCCACGGCGACCACCGACTTCTCCGGGTTCCGGTAGTCGTGCAGCACGACTTCACAGACCGGCCCGAAGGTCGCGGCGAGGCCCTCCGCGACCGGCGTCAGCGCGGCGAGGATCGCGTCCCGCTCGGCGTTCGTCCCGTTGCCCATACCGCCTCCTCTCACCTTCACCACCTTAGACCAAAAATCCAGCACTTGGATAGACAGTCCAGCCCATCTCAACAGTTGGTAATGGTTTTCACATGGCTTGCACCCAAGGCCGCTTCTGACATTCATTCCCATCTACCGTGATGCGTGCCGAACCCCCTGTGCACGCCCGTCCTGGAGGACCCATGTCCCTGCCCACGTCCCGCCGCTTCGCGCTGCTGACCGGCGCGTCCCTGGCCCTGCTCGCGGGCTGCGGCAGCTCGTCGGACTCCGCCGACGCCCGGAGCGCACCGGCCCGGGTGGCCGTGGTCGCCTCCACGAACGTCTGGGGCGACATCGCCCGGCGCATAGGCGGCGACCGGGTCGATGTCACCTCGCTCATCAGCGACCCCGACCAGGACCCCCACTCCTACGAGGCCGACCCCCAGAACCAGCTGGCCCTGTCCAAGGCGAAGGTCGTCGTCGAGAACGGCGGCGGCTACGACGACTTCGTCGACCGCATGCTGAAGAGCGGTCACAACGACTCCGCCCAGGTGATCAACGCGGTCGAGGTGTCCGGCAGGATGGCGCCCGAGGGCGGGGAGCTCAACGAACACGTCTGGTACGACTTCCCCACCGTCGCCAAGGTCGCCGACCGGATCTCCGCCGCCCTCGCGAAGGCCGACCCGGCCGACGCCGGCGCCTTCGGGAAGAACGCCGCCGCCTTCAAGGCGAAGCTCGCGCCGCTGGAGACCGAGGAGGCGCGGATCAAGAAGGCGCACGGCGGTGAGGGCGTCGCCATCACCGAACCCGTGCCGCTGTACATGACCGAGGCGAGCGGCCTGGTGAACCGGACGCCCGCGCGGTTCAGCGAGGCGATCGAGGAGGGCGACGACGTCTCCCCGCGCGTCCTCCAGGAGAGCCTCGCACTGTTCAGTGGCAAGAAGGTGAAGGTCCTCGTCTACAACGCGCAGACCTCCGGCCC
The DNA here is from genome assembly GCF_002891435.1 of Streptomyces cahuitamycinicus. Classification (GTDB taxonomy): domain Bacteria; phylum Actinomycetota; class Actinomycetes; order Streptomycetales; family Streptomycetaceae; genus Streptomyces; species Streptomyces cahuitamycinicus. The sequence goes on along the minus strand of NZ_POUC01000405.1, from coordinate 2,958 downwards.
GCAGACCGGGAAGGCCGAGGCGGCGGCCGAGGCGGCCGGCATCCCCGTCGTGCCCGTGACGGAGACCCTGCCGAAGGGCAAGGACTACCTCGGCTGGATGACCGGCAACCTCGACGCGCTCGCGAGCGCGCTGGCCAAGTGACCCCGATACCCCGGCAGGACGGCACGACGGTCGTCGCCCTGCGCGCAGCCGCCCTGTCCTACGGCGAGCGCGAGGTGTGGAGCGGTCTCGATCTGGACGTACGGCCCGGGGAGTTCCTGGCCGTGCTGGGCCCCAACGGTGCGGGCAAGACCAGCTTCCTACGGGCCCTGCTGGGCCGTCAGCCGCTGTCCGCGGGCACGCTGACGGTCCTCGACCGGCCCGCGCGCCAGGCCGCCCGGCACATCGGATACGTCCCGCAGCAGGCGGCGCTGTCCGCGCAGGCGATGCTGCGCGCCCGCGACCTCGTCCGGTTCGGCATCGACGGCCACCGTTTCGGGCCGCGACTGCGCACCGGTCCGGCCCGCCGCCGGGTGGACGAGATCCTGGAGTCGGTCGGCGCCTCGGCCTACGCCGACGTCCCGCTCGGCATGCTCTCCGGCGGCGAACGGCAGCGCGTGCGCATCGGGCAGGCCCTGGCGACCGACCCGCGCCTCCTGCTGTGCGACGAGCCCCTGCTGTCGCTCGACCTGAACCACCAGCGGGCCGTCACCGAGCTGATCGACGCCCGGCGCCGCTCCCGCGGCACGGCGGTGGTGTTCGTGACGCATGAGATCAACCCGGTGCTGGGGCTGGTCGACCGGGTGCTCTACCTGGCCCGCGGCGCTCACCGCGTCGGCACCCCGGACGAGGTGCTGACCTCCGGGTCACTGTCCCGCCTCTACGGCACGCGGGTCGACGTCGTCCGCGTCCGGGGCCGGGTGGTGGTGGCGGGAGCACCCGACGAGAAGCCCGTCCCGCCGCACCACCCCGAACCTCAGGAGACGGACGGAGTGCGCTCATGACACTCGCCGACGGGATCTGGCACCAGATCTTCGACTTCACCGACTACGGCGAACTTCTCGCCCTGGTCCGCAACTCCCTCGTCGCCGGCGTGGCGCTGGGTCTGGTGGGCGGGCTGGCCGGGGTGTTCGTCCTGATGCGGGATCTGCCGTTCGCGGTGCACGGCATCAGCGAGCTGTCCTTCGCGGGCGCGTCGGCGGCACTGCTGCTGGACACGAACATCGTGGCGGGCTCGATCGTCGGTTCGCTCCTCGCGGCAGGCACCATCGGCGTCCTCGGGACACGGGCCCGGGACCGCAACTCGGTGATCGGCATCATCATGCCGTTCGGTCTGGGGCTCGGCGTGCTCTTCCTCGCCCTCTACAAGGGCCGGGCGGCCAACAAGTTCGGGCTGCTCACCGGGCAGATCGTGGCCGTGGACACCCCGCAGATGTCGTGGCTGCTCGGCACCTCCGCCCTGGTGCTGGTGGCCCTGGCTGTCATGTGGCGTCCGCTCGCCTTCGCCAGCGCCGATCCGGACGTGGCTCAGGCCCGCGGGGTGCCGGTGCGTGGGCTGTCCTTTGCGTTCATGCTGGTCCTCGGGCTCGCGGTCGCCCTGTCGGTACAGATCGTCGGCGCGCTGCTGGTGCTCTCCCTCGTCGTCACCCCGGCCGCGGCGGCCGCCCGCGTCACCGCCTCGCCCGTGCTGCTGCCCGCGCTGAGCATGCTGTTCGCCGTGGCCTCGATCGAGGGCGGCATCCTGCTGGCCCTGGGCAGCAGCGTCCCCATCAGCCCCTACGTCACGACCATCTCCTTCACGATCTACGCGGTGTGCCGGACGGCCGGCCGCTACCGGAGCCGGCGGTGGGGGGCGCGGCGGACAGCGGTGCGAACCAGTTGAGCAGGCCTCACCGTTCGAAGACGACCTGCCCGTCGAAGACCGTGAGATCCACCCGCATCCGGGTGACGTCGTGCGGGTCGAGACCGAGCAGCGGCCCGTCCAGGACGCACAGGTCGGCGGCCCGGCCCGGTTCGAGGGTGCCCTTCCAGCCGTCGGCGAAGTCCTGCCAGGCGGCGGTGGACGTGTAGGCCCGCAGGGCGTCGGCGAGGGGCACGCACTGCTCGGGGCCGCTCGGGCGGCCACTGGCCTTGGACTCGCGCAGCATCATCGACGCCACACCCTGACGCCAGTCGGGCTCGGTGATCGGCGCGTCGGAGCTGGCGCAGACCCGTACCCCGGCGTCGAGCGCGGAGCGCACCGGCCACTGGTAGGCGGAGCGCTCGGGGCCGACGACCTCGTCCATCAGGTCCGAGATGGTCCACTTGATGGCGGGGTTCATGTTGACGCCGTAGCCGTGCGCGGAGAGCTTGGCCAGACTGCTCGGGCCGATGAAGTCGCCGTGGATCACGTAGTGGCGTGCGTCGGGGCGGGGCGCGGCCTCGTTCGCAGCGACGAAGGCGTCCACCACGAGGTCGATGGCCCGGTCGCCGGTGACGTGCACGCCGAGCTGGAAGCCGGCCTCGTGGCCGAGCCTGATCATCTCGCGCAGTTCGTGCACCTGGAGCGCGGGCGTGTCGCCGTGCACGCACAGAGCCCCGTGACCGCCGTCCGGGTACGGCTCGCTCATCCACGCCGTGCGGTTGGGCGGCACTCCGTCAGCGAAGATCTTGACTCCGACGGCCCGCAGCAACCGGGGGTCGGCCGACTCGGGGCGGCGCAGTTCGGCCAGTCCCTCGCGGACGTCGGCGGCGGAGCCGCCCATGGGCGCGGGCAGCAGCAGGACGCTGACGCGGGCCTGGAGTTCGCCGCTCGCGGCGAGGTCGGCGTAGGCGGTCCAGTTGTCGGTGCTCAGGCCGCCGAAGAGCGAGCCGGCGCCGCCGGGGCCGAGGCCGGGCTCGGTGTAGCTGGTGATGCCGCGGGAGTGCAGTTCGCGGATCACGGCCTGGATGGCGCGGCGGCGCTGGGCCTGGGTCGGGGCGGGCAGTTCGGCTTGGAC
>NZ_POUC01000404.1 GCF_002891435.1 Streptomyces cahuitamycinicus | reverse complement strand
ACGCAGGCCGCTCCACCCGCCGAGGACTGGCTGGATCCCGCCGAGGCGCGGCCCGCCACGCCCGTCCCGGACCGGACGGAACAGGCGGAGGAGCACTCCCGGCCCGCCCACACGGACACCGCCGGCCCGGACGAGACCGATCCGCCCCCGGGGTCCGGTACCGGCGATACCGACCAGCCGGCGCGGCCGTTCGTCATCCGGTCGCTCGACGACAACCCGGTGGAACTCCGGCCCGGCTCCGGCCCGGCCTCCGGCGCGCCGTACGGTGACGCCGTCAGCGACCTGGTGCAAGCGGCCGTGGCCGACCGGCCGCTGGAGGAGGTCGTCGACCTCATCGTCTCGCTGGAGGAGTCGCCCGACCATACGCAGGCGAGGGTCGACGCGCTCCGCACCGCCGGGGTGAGCCGGTCCGTGGAGGACGTGTCCCGGCTGATCGCCCTGCTGACGAAGCCCCCGCGGGAAGCCGAGTGCGCCGACGAGGCGATCCGGGCCGCGGCCGCCCATCGGCCGGTGGAGGAGGTCACCCGGCTGGTGACCCTGCTGCACAAGGAGCCGCAGGAGCCCCACGTCCGCGAGGAGGCACTCCGTGCGGCCGCCACCGGGCGGTCCGTCGGGGAGCTGGTCGAGCTGATCGACCGCCTCGGCCTGGAACGACTGGACCGCAACGGCCGTCACCAGAACGGGACTTCACGCACCGAGGGCGAGACCGGTCAACCCGCGACGCCCGGCCGGCCGGGCAAGCGCCGTACGGCACGCCCGGACACGGACCGCGAGACCCACCGCACTCTCGACCACTCACCGCCGGACCAGGAGCGTGCCACGGACCGGTTCGCCCGGTCCGTGTCCTGGTCGGGCTGGCTCGCCGCCCTGGCCCTCGCCGTGTGCGCGGTGGTCCACTTCCCGGTGCAGCGCGGCGACGCGTCCCTGCGGATGCACGCGTTCGCCCTCGGCCTGTCGGTGCTGTGCACGGTGCTGGCACTGCTGCTGGCGCTGCGCCCCGTCGCGCTGGTGCTGGCCGGGGCGGTGCTGGTGCCCACAGTGCTGGCCGGGGCCCAGGCGTACGGGAGTTCCTTCCCGTCGGCGTCCCTGTCCCGGGCCGTCGACCTGGCGCTCGCCCCGCCGTGGCTGGCCGCCTCGGTCGCCGGGTGCGCGGCGCTGCTGTCCCTCGTCGCGCTGGTCTTCCGGGTGCTGGCGCCCATCGCCGCCCGGCAGTGGGCGGCGGCGCCCTCGTCCGAGGCGGGCATGATGGACTGAGGCCGTCCGAGGCGGGCAGGACTGAGTGAGCCCGTCCGTGGCGGGCATGACTCAGTGATGTCTCGGCCGGGCTCCGGCCGACGGCCCTTCAGGTCCAGCGGTCGAGCAGCCCGGTCAGCACCCGGTCCGGGGTGAGCGGGAGTTCACGCAGGCGGACGCCCGTGGCGTGGTGCACCGCGTTGCCGATCGCCGCGGCCGTCCCGACGATGCCGATCTCTCCGATCCCCTTGCTGCCCATGGGGTTGAGACGGGAGTCCTCCTCGTCGAGCCAGTGCGCCTCGATCCCGGCGACGTCGGCGTGCACCGGCACGTGGTACGACGCGAGATCCGACTCGGTGAAGTCGCCGAACGCGGCGTCCATGGTGCTGCCCTCGGTCAGCGCCATGCCCAGGCCCATCGTCATGCCGCCGACGAACTGCGAGCGCGCCGTACGGGCGTTGAGGATGCGGCCTGCCGCGTACACCCCGAGGAGCCGGCCGACGCGGACCTCGCCGGTGACCGTGTCCACGGCGACCTCGGCGAAGTGCGCCCCGAAGGCGTGCCGCGCGAACTCGCTCTCGGAGTCCGCCGCGCCCGTCGTATCGGCGCGGACCTCGAGGCCCTGCGCGGGCAGCGGCCCCGCATGCCCGGCCAGCCGCCCGGCCAGTCCGGCACAGGCCTCGTGCACCGCCCAGCCCCAGGAGGCGGTGCCGGACGAGCCGCCGGCCAGCGGCGCCGACGGGAGTTCCGTGCTGCCGACCTCGATCAGAACCCGCTCCAGCGGCACTCCGAGGGCGTCGGCCCCCACCTGCGCGAGCACCGTCCGGGCGCCCGTCCCTATGTCGGTGGCGTTGATCCGCACCAGGAACGAACCGTCGGGCAGTGCGCGCGCCGTCGCCGTCGACGGCCCCACCATGACGGGATACGTCGCCGCCGACACACCCGTCCCCAGCAGCAGAGGGCCTTCCCGGCGGACGCCCGGGCGGGGATCTCGCCCGGCCCAGCCGAAGCGCCGGGCGCCCTCGCGCAGACACTCGACCAGGTGCCTGCTGCTGAACGGCCTGCCACTGTCGGGCTCGACGCCGGGTTCGTTGCGGATGCGCAACTCGACAGGGTCCATGCCGAGTTCGGTGGCGAGTTCGTCCATGGCGGACTCCAGCGCGTACATGCCCGGCGCCTCGCCCGGCGCCCTCATCCACGACGGGGACGGCACGTCCAGTGCCGCGACCCGGTGCACCGTACGGCTGTTGGGCGCGGCGTACATCACCCGTGCGGGCACCGCCGCCTGCTCCACGAACTCCTTGATGCGGGAGGTGTGCGTGGTGACCTCGTGCACCAGGGACGCGAGACGGCCGTCCGTATCGGCCCCGAGCCGCAGCCGGTGCAGGGTGGGCGCGCGGTGTCCGACGACGGCGGGCAGGCAACGGCGCGGCAGGGCCACCGTCACCGGCCGCCCCGTCTCGTGTGCCGCCATGGCGGCGAGCACCACGTCCGGCCGCGGCGTGCCCTTGGACCCGAAGCCGCCGCCGACATGCTCGGCGGTGACGACGATCCGCTCCTCGGGCAGGCCGAACAGCCCGGCGAGCGCCGCCCGCACGGCACCGGTGCCCTGGCTGGAGGTGTGCAGGATGAGCCGGCCGTCCTCCCATCGGGCGGTGCTGGTGTGCGGCTCCATGGGGTGGTTGTGCAGCGGCGGCACCCGGTACGCGACGTCCACCCGGGCGGCCGACGACCCGAACGCCCCGTCGGGGTCGCCCTGTTCACGGAGGGCCGGATGACCGCCGTTGGCGTCCTCGGGCACGTACACACCCGGGTGCGAGGCCGTGAGGGTCACGTCGTGCTCTTCGGCGTCGTAGGCGACGCGGACGGCGGCGGCACCGGCGCGGGCCGCCTCCAGGGTCTCGGCCACCACCAGGGCCACGAACCAGCCCCGGTGCGGAACCCGCGCGTCCTGCAGCAACACGAGCGTTGGATCGTCCGGTTCCGCGAGCCGCGGCGCGTTCTCGTGGGTGAGGACGGTGAGGACTCCGGGCATCTCCAGGGCGGCCGCCGTGTCGACGCCGGTCACCCGGCCCCGGGCCACAGTCGACGGCACGGGCCAGGCCTGGGCCCGGCCGGGGGAGTGGAACTCGGCGGCGTAGCGCGCGGTGCCGCCGACCTTCTCCCGTCCCTCCCGGCGCTCGGCGGGAGCGCCCACACTGCCGGTCATGAGGCCCTCCCGGTGAGCGCGGCGTCCGTGAGCCGGGACAGCACGTCCACGGCGAGATTGCGGGCGAGCGGCACCTTGTAGGCGTTGTCCCGCAGCGGCTGCGCGGCGGCCAGTTCGAGATCGACGGCGTGCTCGAACGCGGCCCGGGTCGGAGCCGCGCCCAGCAGTGCCTCCTCCGCCCGCCGAGCGCGCCAGGGCCGGTGCGCCAGTGCCCCGAAGGCGAGCCCCGCGTGCCCGATCACCCCGTCCTCCAGGCGCAGGACGACGGCGACGGACGCGAGGGCGAAGGCGTACGAGGCCCGGTCGCGCGCCTTGCGGTACGCCGACGACAGCCCGGCCGTGGCAGCCGGGAGGACCACGCCGGTGACCAGTTCGCCGGGACGGATCTCGGTGTCCTGCTCGGGCCGGTCCCCGGGCAGCCGGTGGAAGTCCGCCGCCGCGACACTCCGGGCCCCCTCGGGCCCGACGAGTTCGACACGCCCGTCGAGAGCGGTGAGGGCCACGGCCATGTCCGAGGGATGAGTGGCGATGCAGTGCGCGGAGTGCCCGAGCACCGCGTGATCGCGGTGGACTCCGTCCCGTGCTCCGCAGCCGCTGCCCGGCTCGCGTTTGTTGCACGGCTTCGACAGATCCTGGAAATACGGGCACCGGGTGCGCTGGAGCAGGTTCCCACCGGTCGTCGCCGCGTTGCGCAACTGCCCGGAGGCACCGGCGAGAACGGCCTGCGACAGCGCCGGGTACCGGTGGCGGACGAGAGGATGGGCGGCGAGGTCGCTGTTGCGGACCATGGCCCCGATGCGCAGCGCACCCCCGGGCAGCTCCTCGACCGAGTCCAGGGGCAGCCGGGTGACGTCGATCAGGGCGGCGGGGGCCTCGACGCCGAGCTTCATCAGGTCGACGAGGTTCGTGCCGCCACCGAGGTAACGCGCTCCGGTGCGGGAGGCGTACGCGGAGGTCGCCTCCTCGACGCTGCCGGCGCGGACGTAGGCGAACTCCTTCACGAGATCACGTCCTCCACGGCCTCGGCGATCCGCGGATACGCGCCGCACCGGCACAGGTTGCCGCTCAGCCGTTCCCGGATCTCCTCGCGGTCCAGCGGCACCGGCTCGCCGGAGGGCGCCGCCGGGGCGGTGACGTGCGAAGGGTGACCGGCCGCCGCCTCGGCGAGCACGCCGGCGGCGGAACAGATCTGGCCCGGGGTGCAGTAGCCGCACTGGAAGGCGTCCCGCTCCAGGAAGGCCCGTTGCAGGGGATGCGGTTCCTCCCCGTCGCCGGAGAGGCCCTCGACGGTGGTGACCTCGCAGCCGTCTAGGGCGACCGCGAACAGCAGACAGCTGTTGACGCGCCGCCCGTCGACCAGGACCGTGCAGGCTCCGCACTGGCCGTGGTCACAGCCCTTCTTGGCGCCCGTGAGGTCGAGATCCTCCCGCAGGAGGTCCAGCAGGACCCGGCGGTGATCGACGGTGAGTGTGCGGGGTTTGCCGTTGACGCGGAGAGTGGTCGGCGAGTGGTGCTGGAGGTTGCCCATGTCGTGGAGGACCTTCCCGGGCGGGCCGTGATGCCGTACGGACCGCGTATCCAGAAGGGCACGACTGACACCTGCGCCCCACGAGGGTGATGATGCTCCTGCCCCTGAGCCCTACTGCTCCGACGGCACGCGTCGGTCGGCGGTCCCTTCGTCGGCGGTCCCTTCGTCGGCGGGCGCGGGCGCGGTCGACGGACGCTTGACCTTGAAGCGTTCGAACGTCCGTGTGAGCTGCTGGAGCGGGGACGCGGCCGGCGGGGCGGTCGGCTGGGGTCTGGCGGCAGCGATCTCGGCGGACTCCTGGTAGGCGGCCAAAGCCTCATGGGCGCTTTCGGCCGCCTCCCGGTACAGATCACGGGACTTCGTCATGGCCTCCAGCGCCTCGGCGTACATGGCCACCAGACCGCGCTGGCGATCCAGCTCCTCCTGGAGCGTCAGAAGGTGCCAGTCCTCGCGCAGCGCGGTGAGGGCGTCCTCGGCGCCGTCGGGCAGGGGCCTGGGAAGCGCGGCGAACCGCGTCACCGCGTCGACGAGGTCGGCCGGCTTCGAACCGTCGAGGAACACCGCGCGCACGGAGAAGTCCTCGGGGTCGTAACCGTCCGGCGCGGGGACGCCCGGCAGCACCACCGCTCCGCCGCGCGGCACCTCGACACCGGAGTCCCGCAGGGCCCAGTTCAGGCCGCGCAACTGCTGCGGGGCGGCGTGATGCTCCACCACCCGGTGCCGCAGGCCCGGCGGCAGCCACTGCGCCAGCGGCCTGCGCCCCCGGTCGTCGGTGCTCATCGCCTCGTGGACGACCACGTGGATGTGCCATCCGCCGCGCACCGCGTTCCTCAGCAGGCGGCGGATCTCCTTGTCGTCCTTCGGCAGCGGGTTGATCTCACCCGGGATCAGGCGCGTGGCGGTGTCCTGGTCCCAGGCGGTGTCCGGCTCCTGCGGCCAGAACAGGCCGGTGGGGGAGGGCCACGCGTGGTCCCACGGCTGCTCGGCCTCGGCGACCAGCAGCCACTCCTGACCGGCCCCTTCGCCCACGGCGGGCTTCAGGCTCAGCCGGGCGCGCACGGTCACGTCGTCGCCGACCCGCCAGCGGGCCTCGAAGACCCGCTCAGCCGGGGCGGTCTCGTCCGGGGGCAACTCCTGGAAGTCGTCGATGGCCTGACTGTCCTTGCGCTGCTGCAACGAGCGCCGGAGAACGTCTTCCGCGTTACCCGGGGCGTGGCGGCCGCGCGCCGGCCACACCGTGGCGGGAGTCATGGGGCGGGCGGTGAGGGAAGTCTGCATGGGTCCATCTATGAGCGGGGGTACGTGCGTCTGTCAGTATCGTCGCCGCAGGCCGTCGGGTGCTACCCGGGGTCGCACCCGACGGCGCGCGCCGGTGAGGTACGTGTCGATGGGCATCACCTCCCGGGCTGGCCGCGGCGTGTGCCGTCGGTCCTGCGCACTCCTACCCGTGTCGGCGTGTGCCATGTGACGCAGGGTCGGCGGCGTGTGGCGACCGTCCGGCGCGACAGGGCACCGGACAGCGCGGTCCGGCACCCCGCGGCGCTCGGAAGTGGTGCCCGTCGCACGGGATGTGCGCCATGCGCGCGGGGTGTGCGCGTCGCGCGCGCATCCGGAGAGCTCACGCGTGGCCCGCGCGCCGCGCGGTCCCGACAATGGTGCGCACGAGCAGGGCCCGCCCACCATCCGCATCGGGGCGGGTCCTGCTCACCGCGCCGGGAGCGGGGCGCCGTTGAGCGCTCCGGTTCCCGCCCGAGCCCCGGCGCCGGGTCTCCTCAGGCCTGACCGGACGGGGGCCGGGTACACGGTCCGTGCACAAGCCGACGGGTGGACGCAGGAGAGGGGACCGGGGGCAGTGGCGGTGAAGGCGATGGGCTGGGCGCATTCGTTCCGGATGTCCGGAGGCGTACGCGCAGGGCGGGAGTGGACACGCAGGCGTCTCGGGTCCCTGCCCTGGGCCGATACCGAGCCGGACACGGTGGACGCCATCGTGCTCGCGGTGTCGGAGCTGATCACCAATGCGCACCTGCACGCGCACAGCGACGCGCACCTGGTCCTCACATGGGATGGCGACTGCCTTCATGTCAGCGTCCACGACGAGGACCCGACCCTGCCGCGCCAGCGCGACCCGGAGCCGGGCGAGGTCTCCGGCCGTGGAGTGGCGATCGTGCGCACACTCGCCGACGAGTGGGGGATGAGGTGCCAGCGGCACGGGAAAACGGTCACGG
>NZ_POUC01000403.1 GCF_002891435.1 Streptomyces cahuitamycinicus | reverse complement strand
CTTGCCGGTCTCGGCGACGATCCGCACAGCCCCCTCACGGAACTCCGCGTCGAACTTCCGCCTCTTGCCTGCCATGACCCTCAACTTCCCCTGCAGTCAGGGTCTCTACGCTACGAGGGGAAGGTCAGTCGGGCCGGGCCAAGGGGTGGCAACGTTGCGAGCCACCCTCGTTCACCTTGGTGTCCTCCCACAGCGCGATGAGTCCTTGGCGTCCTTGCGTCCGTGGTTGGAGCGTGTGCTCGCCCATCTACCGCCTCGGCATCGCCGGATATTGCGCCTCTATGCCGAGTGGTCCCTGATGCGGCGGGCCCGGCGGCGCGCGGCCCGGGGGCGCTTCACGTCAGCCAGCGCTGCGGGGGTACGCAACGCCGTTCGCTGTAGCGCAGCGTTTCTTACCTGGCTCGACGACCACAACATCTCGCTGGCCGACCTCGCGCAAACGGACGTCGACATGTGGCTGTCGGAGAGCCGGGATCGCCGGCATGTCCGGCTCTTCCTTCGCTGGGCCCACCAGCGTCGCCTCACGGGCAAGCATGAGGTGCTTGACCGCCCGCGAGATGAGCCCCACCGCTGGTGGACGGAGACCGAGCACTGGACGCATTTGCGACGCTGTCTGCATGACGAGGCGTTGCCCGCTGATGTGCGAGCCGCGGGCGCCCTGGTGCTGCTGTACGGGATGCCGATCACGCGGATCGCTGCTCTCACTCGCTCCGACCTCACTGGCGGCATCGAGCCGCGACTGCTTATGGGCACGCATCCCGCAGCGCTGCCGCCCTTGGTCCACCAGCTTCTGCTTCGCCAGGCAGAACACGCCGAGCCGAACTCGGCGATCGGCCGTGTCACCCCACGAACCGCCTGGCTTTTCCCTGGGTACGCCGCCGGGACACACCGCTCCGCAGCGGATCTCGCGCGCAAGCTGCGTCTCCATAACCTGCCAGCGCGTATCGGCAGGAACACTGCGCTGCTCGCCCTGGCAGCTGACCTGCCCGCCTCAGTGCTCAGCGAGACTCTTTGTCTCAGCATCACCGCGGCTCTCAAGTGGACCCGCCGAGCTGCTCGCGACTGGAACGCCTATCTGGCGGCTCGTCCGACACCGAGACCGAACACAGGGCCGTTCACGAAGACCAACTCAGTACCGGGCCGCCGCATCCCGAGATACCAAGCTGATGCTTACTAATGTTTGGCTAAAACTGCGGCTTCTGAGTCGAGTAACGAAGCTGTAGCTTTGCAATTATGGAAGATGATGTTGAGCGGCAGCGACAGGTCGACCTGAATCTGGCCGAAGCGCTGCGGTGGGGCGTGTCGAGGCTTGCGACTCGATTGCGTGCCGAGCAGCCCGGGAGCAGCCGTGCCCTGTCACGCTTGGCCGCCTCGGTGTTGGCCAACCTGCGTCACAGTGAGGCGCTGACCCCCTCGGAACTCGCCGCCATCGAAGCACTGCAGACACAGTCGCTGACCCGCGTGCTCAATGAACTGGAGGAGCAGGGCCGCATCCGTCGCTCGCGCAGCGACGTCGACGCCCGCCGCCAGAACGTCGTCATCACCGAAGCAGGACGTGAAGCCCTGCGAGAGCACGTGAGGGACGGCAACTACTGGCTGGCATCGGCGCTCCGCCAGCACTTGTCGCCCGCTGAGCGCGGCGTACTGCAGATTGCGGCGGGCCTGCTGGAACAGGTGGCTGCAGCAGAAACGGCCGAGGACAGGCCCACCGGGCGAGCGCAAACGCCTGATTCAGGAGAAGGGGCGGCCGCCGCACTATGACCACCCGCTCTGCGGCCTCGCCCGACGCAGCCAGCCCGTACGCCGTCAAACCGAAGCGTCTTCGCCTACTTCTGGTGCTGGCCGGACTGAGCGGCGTAAGCCCCCTGGCCACAGACATGTACGTCGCCGCCCTGCCCGACCTGGCCCGCTCCTTGGCAACCGACGCCTCCGGCGCGCAACTATCCCTGACCAGCTTCCTGGTCGGCATCATCGCCGGGCAGCTCGCCCTCGGCCCGCTCAGCGACGCGGTCGGCCGCCGCCCCGTCCTCATGGGCGGGTCCGTCTTGTTCGCCGGCTTCTCCATCGTGTGTGCTCTGGCGCCCACGGTAGCTGTGCTGAACTCGGCGAGGGTGGGACAGGGCGTCGCAGGGGCCGCTGGGATCGTGGTCTCCCGAGCTGTCGTCACCGATCTCTTCGATGACCGCGAACTCCCCACGGTGTTCTCTCGCCTGGGAGCGATCGGCGCCATGGCCCCGGTACTGGCTCCGCTGGCCGGAGGCGCCCTGCTCCTCCTCGTTCCCTGGCGTTATGTCTTCGCCGTCCTCGCCTTGATGGGCGTACTCCTAGCTGCGGGCGTATGGCGCTGGATCCCAGAGTCCCATCCGCCCGATGCCCGCCTCACTGGCGGCCTGACCTCCAGCCTTCGCGCCATCGGACGGACAGCCGCGCAGCCCGCCGTCCTCGCCCCGGTGCTGGCGCTCGCCTGCGGCGGAGCCGCCGTCTTCGCCTACATCGCCGGCACCACCTTCGTCTTCCAGGACATTTACCATCTCTCCCCAGCCCTCTCCAGCCTGGTCTACGGCGTGAACGCCCTCGGCAACATGTCCGGAAGCCTTGCCTACGGGCGCCTGACCAGGCACCGGTCTCCCGAAGCGCTCCTCATCATCAGCGGCGTCCTGGCTACGGCGGGAGCAGTGGCACTGCTTCTCCTCCAGGCAACTACTGGCAGCAACATGCCCCTGACCTGGTTCTGCCTTCTGATCACCATCACCGCATTCGGCCTCTTCTTCCCCGCCGTCATCACCATCGCTCAAAGTCGCGGCCGAGCCGCCCCCGGAGCCACATCCGCACTTCTCGGCGGCGGCCAGTTCCTTCTCGGTGCAGCCGCCTCTCCCGTGGTCGGACTGTTCGGCACCCAAAGCCCCGCGCCCATGGCAGCCGTGATGGCTGTCTCGCTCACCCTGGGCACCCTGGCAGCGATCGCAACGAAACGGACATGCGGCCACTAACACCAGAGCCCCGAGCAGGTGCAGGGAGAGGAATAGCGCCAGCCACGAATACGTGCCTGGTACCAGCTATCCGCGCGGACGTCGACGTCCAGGAGGTGCCGCTGTTCGGCGAAGGCGGCGCCCTGTCATGAGTCAGGGCCGGGCCGTGGTCGGCTCCATGTTCGGACCGGCCACGGCGGCCGCGGTGAGCTGCTGGCGCAGGTCCAGGTAGCAGCGCAGCCGTACGCCGGGCTGACCGGCGTCCCGCGTCGTCTGCTCCGCTGTGGCCGTCGCCCACCGGTCGGCGAGCAGCTGCTGGAAGGCGAGCGCGGTGGCATCGTCGGCGGCCGCGACTTCTCTGAACTTAGCGACAATCGCTGAGTGCCCGTCGACCTCCACCGGGTTTGCCGGACACTGCATGTTGGCGGAGAATAACTCGTAGTCCTCCTTGCGCACACATTCCCCGAAGTGTACTAGCATTCCAAGTCTCGCGGCATCTTTAACAACCGGAATCGCCCGTTGAATATAGGGCGAAACATAATCACGTCAGTCAACTCTGACGGTCAGGCGATTAAGCATCCCGGCCCCGCTGGTAACGCCAGATGGAAGGTCAATAGCACCCAACGACTCCCTTTTCCAGCTTTGGGGGTGCACCTCATGGGGAGAATTGTAGACACGCGCGACAATACAATAGGGAACTATTCATCCTCGGGGGTTGTGTCAGACAGTAGCGGCAGGACCTTGGGGCACGTCGACTGGAGAGGAGTCGTATATACAGCAAAGAAGCACGACTGGTCTATAGGAAAAGTGAATCTCGATGGCAGTGTGGTGACCTCATGGGATAAACCTGTCGACAGGATTAGCGGGACGACGGTCTATGACAAATCCGACTCCGCAATCGGCAGAGTGACCGACGATACTCACAACCCGGACCCTGCCACCGGTGTCACGGACGCCCAGAGGGCCGGTGCCGGTCTACTCATGCTGCTCAGGGAGTATGACGTCGGAACGTCGTACTAATGTTGAGCCCTTCAACTTCGCCGAGCCAGCCCTCGCGTTCCGCCTCCGCAATCCGGTCCATCAGCCGGTACGGCTCCCACGGATCACCAGTCTCAGACAGCTTGCCGATCTCAAGCAGCGCGAACGCCGATAAAGTCCCTCTCAGGACTGCTTGGTTCAGGCATACGGGAACGCTAGCGGACAAGTATCTGACCCGCGAAAACTCTCGATGACGATCAGGCCCGGCTCGCTCACGTGGGCCTCGTTGATCGGGTTCATGTTCGGCACTACGCCGTGATGTCTGGCGACAGTTCCGGTGATCCGGTGTCTTCACCCGACCGAGTGTTTTCAGAGCCGCAGCACTCAGGCGGCGTGGCACTCGTGGGCGTGGCCACCGCGCCACTCCACCCACTGCGGGTCGTCCAAGACGGCCTCAGGTTCGGCTACGCCGGCGCCAGGGTCATTGCATGAACGAGGTTCGCCGCGTTCGTCCGTGACAGGGCGTCACATCCGTGTTGGCGCTCTTGTCCGGGAACGAGGTGCAGGCACGGTGTCGGTGATCATGTGGGTGTCGAAGCCCATGCCAACCGAGCGAGCCGCCTGCATCTGCATCTTCTCCCATCCCGTCCGTTGTCCTCTCCTTGGTGTGTTGGTCGCGGCCTGTATGGCCGGCCGGGCCAGGGCCGCCCCGGAGCTCAGCCGCTTGGGCGGGTTCCGGGGCACGTAAGAACGTCAGAAGGAGGTGTTCGGGCTATGAAGTGGTGCTCAGGTGTTGTCCGGCCACGTCAGGCGTCGGGCGAAGTGAGCCGACACGGCCACGACCATGAGCGTGGCTGTGACGCCTCCGAGCATCATGACCGTGGACGGCGAGGTGCGGTCCACGACGAAGCCGCCGGCTAGTGCACCGAGGGAGATCGTGGCTTGGAAGGAGGCGGTGAACAGAACTGCGGCTGCCTCCGGTGCGCCAGGTGTTGCCTTGGCGAACCAGGTCTGGGATGAGACGGGGACTGCGCCGTAGGCCACACCCCAAACGATCAGCAGCGCAACAGCGCCGATTTGCCACTGCCCCAGGACGGGGAGCAGCAGAGTGGTGGCCGCGATCATGGCGGCGGCGAGACCGAAGATGGCCCGGGGATGGCGAGTGACCAGGGCGCCGCCGAGGAAGTTCCCGATGATGCCCGCGGCACCGTAGATGAGCAGGAAGACGGTGATCAGTCGAGGGCCGACGTCGGTGACCTGTTCGAGAAACGGCGTGACGTAGGTGTAGGCCCCGAAGTGCGCCAGCACGACCAGGACGGTCAGCACGAGTGCGAAGCGGGCGTTGGCGCTCTTCAGCATGCCGCGCAGTACGTTGAGTCGGGTGGTCTGCGTGGGCGGCAGGGGCGGCATGACGACCAGCAGCATGATCAGCACGCCGACGGTGAGGGCGCCCATTACGGCGAATGCGGTGCGCCAGCCAGCCATATCCCCGATGAAGGTGCCAGCTGGAACACCGAGTACCGAACCCAGCGGCACCGCGGAGAAGATCACTGCCGTGGCGCGGCCCACCGATTGGGCGGGCACCAGACGCTCGGCCAGTGATGCGCCGATTGACCAGAAGCCGCCGATGACGACGCCGACGACGATCCGGGACACCAGGACGATCCAGTAGTCGGGCGCCGCCGCAGCCAGGAAGTTCGCCCCGGCCAGCAGGATCATGAACATGGACAGCATCAGGCGGCGGTCGACGCGTGCGGTCGACACGGTGACCACAGGGGCGGAGATCGCCGCAAGGAAGCCTGGCATGGTCATCATCAGCCCGGCCATCCCGTCGGAGATGGTGAAGCTTGCGCCAATCTTAGTGAGGAGACCGATCGGCAGGATCTCCGTCGTGACGATCGAGAAGATGCCGAGCATCACGGAGACGACGGCCAACCAGCCGAGCACCGGAGAGGGGGTCGGTCGATCGGCCCCGCCGGGGTGGTGCGTGGTAGAGGTGGATGATGAAGCCATGAATTCCGTCCTGTGATGGACCTGTTGTTGCGTGATCAGTTCAACAGGTGCATCACAGTGGGGGCTGGCAGATCTGCGACACCATCCTTGCCTTGCCAAGGTGATGTCGCGGATCTGCTAAATCGTCAGCAGCCGTTTCTCAACCGATCTTGGAACCACGGTCATTGCAGATTGAGTCCTGTCCCGTTTTGTCGGTAAGTCCGAGGGCTGCCAGGGGTCTGCGGTAGTCGCGGGCGGTTCGTCGGAGGGCCGCGGCGATGTTCTTCTCGCCGTTCTGGCGGTGGACGCTGATGGCGAGGTTGCGCAGGGAGGCCATGGTGCGGGGGAGTTGGCCGGTACGGACCTTGGAGTCGTCCTCGCGGTAGGTGCGGTCGCGGACATAGTGCAGGAGGTTCTCGATGCCCCAGTGTCCGCGAATCCATGCGGCGAGTTGGGCTCCGTTCGCAGCGCCGGGCGGCAGGCTGGTTATCAGGTAGACGCGCTCGACGGTCAGCTTCCCTGTGGACAACTCTCTTCTCCAGCGCACGGTCTGGAGGGCCTGGCGGGCGCCGGGGTAGTCGATGTGGCGGAAGGCGACCGTCTTGAGCCGACGAATCTCGTCACGGTGGTGGGCGCGGGTGCGGTCGTAGTGTTCCAGGGTGATCTCCCGCCAGGGCAGCGTACGGATGCGGCCGTAGAGGCCGGGGTGGTTCTTCTTCACGATCGCGAGATAGTGGGCACCGCGCATCCGCAGGTAGGCGCCGTGGGCATGCTGGGTGTGCAGGGCGTCGGCGGTGACCATGACTCCGGTCAGCTCGAGGGTGTCCAGCAGAGGGGCGAAGCCGGGAATGGGCCTTGTCCCCGGATGTTGAACACGTCTATGCCGCTTGGGCCAGGGTAGTTGATGTTGGTTGGAGGGTGTTCTCGAAGGCGATCGGAGACCGCTGACCGAGGCGGGAGTGTCGGCGTCGGGTGTTGTAGCGGGTCAGCCAGCAGAAGGCGTCGAGTCGGGCCTCACGCTCGGTCGACCAGCCCTTCCGGCCCTGCAAGGTCTCTCTCTTGAGTGTCGCGTTGAACGACTCGGCGGCGGCGTTGTCCGCGCTGGACCCGACGGCGCTCATGCTCTGCCGGACCCCTGCTGACCTGCACGCTTCGGCGAATGCCCGACTGGTGTATTGCGAGCCGTGGTCGGTGTGCATCACTGCCCCGGCCAGGCTCCCGCGGGTCCGCCCGGCGGCGGCCAGGGCGTCGATGACGAGCTCGGTTCGCATGTGATCGGCGATAGCCCATCCAGCCAGACG
>NZ_POUC01000402.1 GCF_002891435.1 Streptomyces cahuitamycinicus | reverse complement strand
AACCGCCTCGACAAGGAAGGCGCGATGGGCGTCAAGGCGCTCGCAGCGAGCATGGGGATCGACTCGTCGACGGTCACCCGGCAGGTGGCACCGCTCGTCGACACCGGCCTGGTCAAGCGCACCTCGCGGGTGGCCTGCCGCAGATCGTCCCGGCGTACGACCAGACCCGGCCCGGACCGCCCACGCGCCCGCTGGTGGGGTGCCGCGGCCTGCACGGTCGCCGCCAGGTGCAGTTTCGTGAGCGCGCCCCGGGGACGCCGGGCCCCGGTCGTGCGCCCGTGCTCGGTCCGCGCCCGCGAACGCCGCCCGGCGGCACCCTCGCCGATCCCGGGCACGCTCAGCACCTTCGTCCGGAACGGCTCGGAGGCGCGTGCGGCGGACTGCTCGCCGGCCCCCGAGGGCTGCGGCTGCCCGTCCTCCCCGGCCTCGGGTCGGGCCGCGGCGTCGCCGTTGCCCTGCGGCGCGTCGTCGGGTTCCGGCTGTCCGCCGCCCCCGCCGGGTCCGTCCGGGCCGGGACCCGGGTCGGGATCCTGGTCGGGATCTTCGCCGTCCGAGCCGCCGAACTCCTCCAGCGTCTCGTCGAGCTTGTCCTCGTCGAGCCCCGGCGCGTCGAAGGGGTTGCGCCGCCGCCGGTGCGGCAGAGCGAGCAGCGCCGCCTGCCGGACGTCCTCGGCGAGCACGTCCGTACGCCCGGCCCAGGCCGCCAGCGCGGTGGCGGTCCGCGCCATCACGATGTCGGCGCGCATGCCGTCGACCTCGAAGGCCGCACAGGTCGCCGCGATCTGCCGCAGCGCCCCGTCGCCCAGCCGCACGGACGGCAGCAGCTCCCGCGCGGCGACGATCCGCGCCCGTACGGCTGCCTCCTCCTCGGCCCAGCGCGCGGCGAAGGCGGCCGGGTCGTCGTCGTAGGCCAGCCGCCGCCGTACGACCTCCACCCGCTGGTCCGGCTCCCGGGAGGCCGCGACCTCCACGGTCAGCCCGAACCGGTCGAGCAACTGCGGCCGCAATTCGCCTTCTTCGGGGTTCATGGTGCCGACGAGCAGGAAGCGCGCGGCGTGCCGGACGGAGACGCCCTCGCGTTCGACGTACGAGGCGCCCATCGCGGCGGCGTCCAGCAGCAGGTCGACCAGGTGGTCGTGGAGCAGGTTGACCTCGTCGACGTAGAGGATC
Source organism: Streptomyces cahuitamycinicus (assembly GCF_002891435.1). Lineage (GTDB taxonomy): Bacteria > Actinomycetota > Actinomycetes > Streptomycetales > Streptomycetaceae > Streptomyces > Streptomyces cahuitamycinicus. Next base: position 6,085 of record NZ_POUC01000402.1, on the reverse strand, counting down.
CCGCGGTGCGCGTCGGCCAGCAGGCCCGGCTCGAAGGCCTTCACACCCTCCGAGAGGGCCCGCTCGATGTCCAGCGCGCCCACGAGACGGTCCTCGGAGGCGCCGACGGGCAGTTCGACCATGCGCGCTGCCCGGGTCTCGAACACCCCCGGCTCGTGCGGCCCGTCCGGGCAGCCGGGGTCGGGGGAGCCGGGGTCGCAGGAGAAGCGGCAGCCGGAGACGACGTCCAGCGTGGGCATGAGCGCCGAAAGCGCCCGCACCGCCGTCGACTTGGCCGTGCCCTTCTCGCCGCGCACCAGCACACCGCCGACCGCCGGTGACACCGCGTTCAGCAGCAGCGCGAGCCGCAGGTCGTCCTGGCCCACCACGGCCGTGAACGGAAAGGGGGTGGTCACTTCTCGTCGCCCTCCAAGTCGCCTTCGAGCTCCAGATAGGTGGCGCGCAGCCGTTCCAGCGTCTGAGCGTCCGGCTCGGCCCACAGTCCGCGCTCGGCGGCCTCCAGCAGCCGCTCGGTGATGCCGCGCAGCGCCCAAGGGTTGGACTTCTTCATGAAGTCCCGGTTCTCCGGGTCGAAGACGTACTCGGCGCTGAGCTTCTCGTACATCCAGTCGTCCACGACCCCGGCCGTGGCGTCGTACCCGAACAGGTAGTCCACGGTCGCCGCCATCTCGAAGGCGCCCTTGTAGCCGTGCCGCCGCATGGCCGCCATCCAGCGCGGGTTGACCACCCGGGCGCGGAAGACACGGTGCGTCTCCTCGCCGAGCGTGCGGGTCTTCACCTGGTCCGGGGTGGCCGAGTCACCGACGTACGCCTCGGGGCTGGTGCCCGTCAGGTGGCGCACCATGGCGACCATGCCGCCGTGGTACTGGAAGTAGTCGTCGGCGTCGACGAGGTCGTGCTCCCGGGTGTCGACGTTCTTCGCGGCGACGGCGATCCGCCTGAACGCCGTCTCCATGTCGCCGCGCGCGGCCCGCCCGTCGAGGCCCCGGCCGTAGGCGTAACCGCCCCACACCGCGTACACCTCGGCGAGGTCCGCGTCGGAGCGCCAGTTGCGGGCGTCGATCAGCGGCAGCAGACCGGCCCCGTACGCCCCCGGCTTGGAGCCGAAGATGCGGGCCGTGGCCCGGCGGCGGTCGCCGTGCTCGGCGGTGTCCTGGTCGGCGTGGGCCCGGACGTAGTTGGACTCCGCCGGCTCGTCCAGCTCGGCGACCGTGCGGACGGCGTCGTCGATCAGACCCACCACGTGCGGGAACGCGTCCCGGAAGAAGCCCGAGATGCGGACCGTCACGTCGATGCGAGGCCGGCCGAGCTCCGCCAGGGGGACCACCTCGAACCCGGTCACCCGGCGCGAGGCGTCGTCCCACACCGGTCGGCAGCCCAGCAGCGCCAGGATCTCGGCGATGTCGTCGCCCTGGGTGCGCATGGCCGAGGTGCCCCACACCGTCAGTCCGACAGACGTGGGGTACGCGCCGGTGTCCTGCAGATACCGCTGCACCAGCGAGTCCGCGAGGGACTGCCCGACCTCCCAGCTCAGCCGGGACGGAATGGCCTTGGGGTCGACGGAGTAGAAGTTCCGGCCCGTCGGCAGGACGTTGACGAGTCCGCGGGTCGGCGAACCGGACGGTCCGGCCGGGACGTAGCCGCCGTTCAGGGCCCGCAGGATGTGCCCGATCTCGTCGGTGGTCTTCTCCAGCCGGGGCACGACCTCGGTGCAGGCGAACTCCACCACCGCGACCGCCTCGGGCAGCTCGGTGCCGAGGATCTCCCGGACCAGCGGCGCGCTCTCGGCGACCGCCCAGCCGCGTTCCTCCATGCCCTCCGCGATCCGCCGGCACAGCTGCTCCAGCAGGTCGATCGCGTCGGCGGCGCTGCGGGCCGGGCCGTCCACCAGGTCCGTCAGCTCCACGGGCACCTTCAACGGAGCCCCGGGCTCGGCCAGCAACTCCTTCTCCGCCAGCCCGAAGTGCTGCGCCAGCGACGCCCTCAGTCCGGGCAGCGCGTTGGCCTGCCCGCCCCACACCTGCGAGGCGCGCAGCACGGCCAGCACGAGGTTGACGCGGGGTTCGCCGACCGGCCCGCCGCCCAGGATGTGCAGTCCGTCGCGGATCTGCACGTCCTTGATCTCGCACAGATAGCCGTCGATGTGCATGACGAACTCGTCGAACGCCTCGTCGTCCGGCTGGTCGTCGACGTGCAGGTCGTGATGGAGCTCGGCCGCCTTGACCAGCGTCCAGATCTGGGCGCGCACGGTCGGGGCCTTCGCCGGGTCCAGGTCGGAGACGAGGGCGTACTCGTCGAGGAGCTGCTCCAGCTTGGCCAGGTCGCCGTAGGTGTCGGCGCGGGCCATCGGCGGTACGAGGTGGTCGACGACGGTGGCGTGCCCGCGGCGCTTGGCCTGGGTGCCCTCGCCGGGGTCGTTGACGATGAACGGGTAGATCAGCGGCAGTTCCCCGAGGACCGCGTCCGGGGCGCAGCCGCCGCTGAGCCCGAGCCCCTTGCCGGGCAGCCACTCCATGGTGCCGTGCTTGCCCATGTGCACGATGGCGTCGGCGCCGAAACTGTTCTCCAGCCAGCGGTAGGCCGCCATGTAGTGGTGGGACGGCGGCATGTCCGGGTCGTGGTAGATCGCGATCGGGTTCTCGCCGAAGCCGCGCGGCGGCTGGATCATCACGACGACGTTCCCGAACTGGAGCGAGGCCAGCACGATGTCGTCGCCGTCGACGTAGAGGCTGCCCGGCGGCTCGCCCCACGCCTCGGTCATGGCGTCCTTCAGCTCCGGGTCGAGCGTCTCGAACCACGCCCGGTAGTCCGCCAGCGGCACCCGCGCGGGCGCGGCGGCCAGCTGCTCCTCCGTCAGCCACTCCACGTCGTGCCCGCCGGCGTTGATGAGCCGGTGGATCAGCTCGTCACCCTCCGCCGGGTGCCCCTCGACGACGTACCCGGCGTCCCGCAGCGCGTCCAGCACCCGCACCGCCGAGGCCGGGGTGTCGAGCCCGACCGCGTTGCCGACGCGGGAGTGCTTGGTCGGGTACGCGGTGAAGACCAGCGCCAGCTTCTTCTCGGCGTTCTCCTTGTACTTCAGCCGCGCGTGCCGTACGGCGATTCCGGCGACGCGCGCGGCCCGCTCCGGGTCGGCGACGTACACGGGCACGTCGTCCGGCCCCTGCTCCTTGAAGGAGAACGGAACGGTGATCAGCCGCCCGTCGAACTCCGGGATCGCCACCTGCATCGCGGCGTCCATGGGGGACAGGGCGGCGTCCGAGTCCGCCCAGGCCTGCCGGGATGACGTCAGGCACAGGCCCTGCAGCACGGGAATGTCCAGCTCGGCGAGGGCGCCGATGTCCCAGGCCTCCTCGTCACCGCCCGCCGAGGCCTGCGAGGCGTGGGTGCCGCCGGCGGCGAGGACGGTGGCGACCAGGGCGTCCGCCCGGCCCAGGATCTCGTACAGCCCCTCGTCGGCCCCGCGCAGCGAACCGCAGTACACGGGCAGGGCGTTGGCGCCGTGTGACTCGATCGCGTCGCACAGGGTGTCCACGAAGCCGCTGTTGCCGCTCAGTTCGTGGGCCCGGTAGAAGAGCACACCGACGGTCGGACGGCCCTCCACCCGGGCGCGCTCGCCGTGGACGCCGTACTCCGGCATCTTCCGCGGCTCGACGAACCCCTCGCCCGTCAGCAGCACGGTGTCGGACAGGAACCGGGCGAGTTCGGTGAGGTTCTCCGGCCCGCCCTCCACGAGGTACTTCAACGCCTCGGCCACGACCCCGGCCGGGACGGACGACTCGGCCATCAGCTCCGCGTCCGGCACGGCCTCACCGCCGAGCAGCACGGTGGGGACGCCGGAGGCCTTCAGCGCGGCGAGCCCGTCCTCCCAGGCCCGCTTGCCGCCGAGCAGCCGGACGACGGCGACGGACGCCCCCTCCAGCAGGGCCGGGAGCTCCTCCCGGACGTCCACGCGGGTCGGGTTGCCGATCCGGTAGTCCGCACCCGAGGCGGCCCGGGCCGCCAGCAGGTCCGTGTCGGCGGTCGACAACAACAACACAGTGCTCATGCGGGCGCTCCCGGTGGAATGAAGGGCAGTCCTTGCGGCGCGCCGGACTCGATGAGCCGCCACAGCGCGTCGGTGTCCGCGTGCTGTTCGATCAGGTCGCCGAGCCGGTCGAGCTGCTCCTCGCGCAGCGCGGCGAACGAGGTGTCCGGCGCGGGCACGAAGCGGCGGCCCGCGGCGGCCGCCACCTCGCGCAGAAAGGCCCGCCGGAAGCCGTCCGACTCCAGTGAGCCGTGCCAGTGCGTGCCCCAGGTCTGGCCGACCCGGCAGCCGTCCAGGCTGTGTCCATTGTCATCAGAGATGAACGCGTCCCCGCCGGCGACGTCGGCGACCCCGTGGTGGATCTCGTAGCCCTCGACGCGTTCCCCGAGGGCCTCGCCCCGCGGCCGGACGAGGGTCTTCTCGCGGGCGAACCGCACCCGCACAGGCAGGATCCCCAGCCCGTCGACGTGCCCCCGGCGGCTCTCGACGTCGTCCTCGATGTGCTCGCCGAGGATCTGGAAGCCGCCGCAGACGCCGAGGACGGGCCGCTGCTCGGCGGCCCTGCGGACCAGCGCCTCGGCGAGGCCCCGCTCCCGCAGCCACTCCAGCGCGCGGACCGTCCCACGGGTGCCGGGCACGATGACGAGGTCGGCGTCGGACAGTTCCTCCGGCCGGTCCACGAACCGCACCACGACACCCGGTTCGGCGGCCAGGGCGTCCACGTCGGTGAAGTTGGACATGAGGGGGACCGCGCACACGGCGACGCGCAGCACGTCCTCGCCGACGGGCGGGGCGACCACGGACTCCCGTACGGCTCCCCGCAAGGACACCCGCAGTCCGTCCTCCTCGTCGATCCCGAGCCCGTGCCGGAACGGCAGCACACCGTACGTATGCCGCCCGGTGAGCCCGTGCAGCATGTCCAGCCCCGGCTCCAGCAGGGAGACGTCCCCGCGGAACTTGTTGACGAGGAACCCGGCCACACATGCCTGGTCCTCGGGGGACAGCAGCGCCACCGTCCCGAAGAACGAGGCGAACACACCGCCCCGGTCGATGTCGCCGACCACGAGCACGGGCAGCCCGGCGTTCCGGGCGATCCCCATGTTCACGATGTCCGTCCGCCGCAGATTGATCTCGGCGGGAGAACCGGCTCCCTCACAGATCACCGCGTCATACGTGCCCCGCAACTGCTCCAGGCAGTCCAGCACCGTCCCGAGCAACTGCTGCTGCCGGCCGCCGTGGTAGCCGCGCGCGCTCAGCTCCCCGACCGGCTTGCCCAGCAGCACGACCTGGCTGCTCTGCTCGCCACCGGGCTTGAGCAGCACCGGATTCATCAGCGCGGTCGGCTCGACGCGGCAGGCCTGCGCCTGCATGGCCTGCGCCCGCCCGATCTCGGCACCCTCCGCCGTCACGAAGGAGTTCAGGGACATGTTCTGCGCTTTGAAGGGCGCGACCTTCACGCCCTGCCGCACCAGCCACCGGCAGATCCCGGCGGTCACGACGCTCTTGCCGGCGTCGGAGGTCGTACCGGCGACAAGAAGCCCACCGTTCATGTCATTTCCCCCTCTTCGGCGACCGCGCGCCCTTGAGCGACGGCGCACTCCTGAGCAACCGCGCACCGGCGCACACCCCGAGCGCCAGCCAGGTGACGCGCCGCGAGAGCCGCACGGCCCGTTCGACGTCGTGCGTACCGACGGCACGCCCTGGCGTGTTCAGCACGGGCCGGTGCTCCACCCGCCCGCCGTACGACAGCGTCCCGCCGAGACGCACCCCGAGCGCCCCGGCGAAGGAGGCCTCCACGGGCCCGGCGTTGGGGCTCGGATGCTGCGCCGCGTCGGCCCGCCAGGCCCGCACGGCCCCCCGCGGATCCGGCCCGGCCAGCACGGCGAGTACGGCGGTCAGCCGCGCTCCCGGCCACCCCGCGAGGTCGTCCAGCCGTGCCGAGGCCCAGCCATAGCGCCGGTACCGGGCCGACTTGTGCCCGACCATGGCGTCCAGGGTGTTGACGGCCCGGAAACCGAGCAGCCCCGGCACCCCGCCGACGGCCCCCCACACCAGTGC
>NZ_POUC01000401.1 GCF_002891435.1 Streptomyces cahuitamycinicus | reverse complement strand
ACCCACCTCCCCGACGACCCCGGGCCGCGGGAAATGCTCGCGTCGGGCAAGTCGCCGGTCGACGCCGCTGCCGCGCACCCCACCTCCTCGCTCGTCTGGGCGCAGCTCGCCGACGAGGCGTTCGAGCGGGGCGCGGCCGTGGAGTCCTACGCGTACGCCCGCACGGGTTACCACCGCGGCCTGGACGCGCTGCGCCGCAGCGGCTGGAAGGGCCACGGCCCCGTGCCGTGGGAGCACGAGCCCAACCGCGGCTTCCTGCGCGCCCTGCACGCCCTCGCCCGCGCCGCCCAGGCGATCGGCGAGCAGGAGGAGTACGAGCGCTGCTCCCAGTTCCTGAAGGACTCCTCGCCGACGGCGGCGCAGGTCCTGGGCTGAGACACGGTCCGTGTCCGCGAGGCCCGTCCGCGAAAGGCGGGCCTTGCGGTTTCGGGGGACGATTGCGGAAGATGCCCCTGGGGACCGGGGCCCCCGTGTCGGATTCGGCAGGGGCGGACCGCTACCCGGAGTTATACGCAGGAGACAGCGATGTCCCACGAGGCTCACGAGCCCGAGACCCCGCATCTCGACTTCCACGGCACGACGCCGTACGAGGACTACGTCAAGGCGGACGTACTCACCCACCTCCAGCACACCCTCTCCGACGACCCCGGAGAGATGGTCTTCCTGGTGACGACCCAGGTGATGGAGCTGTGGTTCACCGTCATCGTCCACGAGTGGGAGACCGCGGCAGGCGCGCTCAGGGGTGACGACATCCCCACCGCCACAGCCGCGCTCAAGAGGTCCGTCCGCGAACTGGAGGCGCTCAACCACTCCTGGAAGCCGCTCGCCCAGCTCACGCCGGCCCAGTTCAACTCGTACCGCAGCGCCCTCGGCGAGGGCTCCGGCTTCCAGTCGGCGATGTACCGACGCATGGAGTTCCTGCTCGGCGACAAGTCCGCGTCGATGCTCGTCCCGCACCGGGGCGCACCGCGCGTGCACGCCGAGCTGGAGAAGGCGCTGCACGAGCCGAGCCTGTACGACGAGGTCGTGCGGCTGCTGGCGCGGCGCGGGCACGACATCCCGGACGCCGTGCTGCGGCGCGACGTCTCCCGGCGCTACGAGCCGTCGCCGGAGGTGGAGGCGGCCTGGACCGCCGTCTACTCGGGTGACGAGAGCGACGAGGTGGCCCGGCTGGGCGAGGCGCTGAGCGATGTCGCCGAGCTGGTGTGGCGCTGGCGCAACGACCACCTGGTCGCCACCCGCCGTGCGATGGGCGCCAAGACCGGCACGGGCGGCTCCGCCGGGGTGGCCTGGCTGGAGAAGCGCGCGCAGAAGCACGTGTTCCCCGAGCTGTGGACGGCGCGGTCCTATGTCTGAGCTGGCGGAACGCGCGCAGAAGCTGGACGCCGTCGACGAACTGGGCGGCAAGCGTGCCGAGTTCGTCCTCGACGACGTGGTCTACCTCGACGGCAACTCGCTCGGTGCCCTGCCGGCCATCGTCCCCGGGCGGGTCGAGGACGTCGTACGCCGGCAGTGGGGCGAGCTGCGCATCCGGTCCTGGGAGGAGAGCGGCTGGTGGACGGCGCCCGAGCGGATCGGTGACCGGATCGCCCCTCTGGTCGGGGCGGCGCCCGGGCAGATCGTCGTGGGCGACTCCACAAGTGTCAATGTCCTCAAGGCACTCGTGGGTGCGGTGCGGATGGCCGGGGAGGGCCGTGACGAGCTCCTCGTCGACGCGACGACCTTCCCCACCGACGGGTACATCGCCGAGTCCGCCGCCCGCATGACCGGCTGCACCCTGCGGCCCGTGGCACCGGCGGACGTCCCGGGCGCACTGGGCGGCCGTACCGCCGCCGTCCTCCTCAACCACGTCGACTACCGCACCGGCCGGCTGCACGACCTGCCCGGTCTGACGGCCGCCGTGCGCGAGGCGGGCGCGGTCGCCGTCTGGGACCTGTGCCACAGCGCGGGTGCGCTGCCGGTCGGGCTGGACGAGCACGGTGTGGACCTCGCGGTCGGTTGTACCTACAAGTACCTGAACGGCGGGCCGGGTTCACCGGCGTACCTGTATGTGCGGCGGGAGCTGCAGGACCGCTTCGACTCGCCGCTGCCCGGCTGGAACTCGCACGCCGAGCCGTTCGGCATGCGCAGCGGCTACGAGCCGGCCCCCGGTGCCCTGCGCGGCCGGGTCGGCACGCCCGACATCCTCTCCATGCTCGCCCTGGAGGCGGCCCTGGAGGTGTGGGACGGGGTGGCGGTCGAGGCGGTGCGGGCCAAGTCCCTCGCGCTGACGGACTTCTTCCTGGAGTGCGTGGCGGCGTATGTGCCCGAGGGCAGGGTCGAGTGTCTGACGCCGGTGGCGCACGGGGAGCGGGGCAGTCAGATCGCGCTGCGCTGCGACGACGCGGGCGACGTCATGAAGGCGCTGATCGAGCGGGGTGTGGTCGGTGACTTCCGGGCCCCGGACGTGCTGCGCTTCGGCTTCACACCGCTGTACGTCGGGTTCGCCGACGTGGAGCGGGCGGCGCGGGTGCTGGCACAGACGCTGGCCTGAGCGGCGGCGAGGCCGGGACGCCCCTGCGGTGTCCCGGCCCCGAGGGCTCCCGTCCGGTCTTCACCGAGCGTGACATCCGCATGTCCGCGCATGTCACGCGCCTGGTACCGTCCCGGCCAACGGCTGACCCCTCAACTGGTCGGCCACGTACGGTTCATCGCTGGAAGGTTGGAGCATGACGGACGACGTCGCAGCAGCACGGGCCGCTGCCGAGGAGAAGTCGGCCTTCTCCCACGCGCCCGTCGACCCCGACGCCACCGCGGCCTACGGCGACCACCCGGACCAGGTGATCGACTTCTTCGCGCCGCGCCGGGCGGGTGGCCCCGGACCGGCCCCGGTCGTCGTCGTGCTGCACGGCGGCGCCTGGCGGGCGCCGTACGACCGGCGTCACATCAGCCCGTTCGCGGACTTCCTCGCCCGCCGTGGGTTCGCCGTGGCCAACGTCGAGTACCGGCGCGGCGGCGGCGACTCCCTCGCGGGCCGCTGGCCCGACACCTTCGACGACGTCGCCGCGGCGCTGGACGCCCTGCCGGCGCTGGTACGGGAGTTGCTGCCGCAGGCCGACCCGCGCCGTACGGTCCTGACCGGCCACTCGGCGGGCGGGCATCTCGCGCTGTGGGGTGCCGCCCGGCACGTCCTGCCGACCGACTCGCCCTGGCGCGGCGGCAGTCCGGTGACGCTGCGCGGCGTCGTCGCCCTCGCCCCGATCGCGGACCTGGCGATCGCCGACAAGCTGGACGTGTGCGAGGGCGCAGCGCGTCAACTCCTGGGAGGGGACGAGCACTTCGCGCAGCGGCAGCCGTACGCGGACCCGGCGCTGCTGCTGCCCACGGGCATCGCGACCACCCTCGTGCAGGGCCGCACGGACCTCGATGTCCCGCAGGCGGTCGCCGAGTCGTACGCGGAGGCGGCGTCGAAGGCCGGGGAGATGGTGGGGGTGACGCTGCTGGAGGACGTCGGGCACTTCCCGCTCATCGACCCGGCAGCCGACGCCTGCGCGGTGGTCGTGGAGGAGATCGCGCAGCTGGCCTGGTGAGCGGCAGCTGAGCCTTGAGAGTTGCCGCTTGGTCGCCGCTTGAGAGCTGCCCCATCGCGCCCATCTGCGCGACCTCTGAGTGGGCTCCGGGGCATACCCGTAGTACCTGAGAGCTACGCCGCAGGTGAGTTCCCTGGTGGGACGCGAACGAGGCGTCCCCCTCCGTAACTTCCCTTCCATGCAGACCCGATGGCCGGGCGCGCTGGAGGGGGACGACCATGGGGTCCGCACCGCAGTACCGCCATGGCGACGGCAGGCGCCGCGCCGGCCGATGGCGCCGCGCCGCGCTCGCCGTCCTCATCACCGGTGCGGTGGTCGTCCCTCTGTCCGGAGCCGTACGACCGCAGACCCCCGCACCGGCCCCCGCCTCGCTCGCACCCCTCAGCGCGTCGACGCTCGACGAGGCGTACGCGGCCAACCGGGCCAACGCCGCCGAAGCGGCCCGCACGGCCGCCGCCCACCACGACCGGGACCGTGCCGCGACGGACCGTCGTCTGGCCGCCCCGGCCCGGCACCTCCTGCGGTTCGACGGCCGCGGCTCCGGCCGGGTGACGGAGGTCCTCGGCGACCTCTCCCGGGCCGACCGCATCGCCGTCCTGGTCCCCGGATCCGACACGAGCCTCGACACCTACGGCCGGTTCCACGCGGCGGCCGCCGCCCTGCACCGGCAGCTCACCCGGCAGGCCCCCGCGGGCACGCACACCGCGGTCGTGGCCTGGCTGGGCTACGAGACGCCGGGCACCGTCAGCACGACGGTCACGACGACCGGCAGGGCGGAGCAGGCGGCCCCGCACCTGCGCGCGCTCGTCGCCGACCTGCGTGCCACCGCGGGCACCGGCGCGCGCATATCGCTGCTGTGCCACTCGTACGGCTCGGTGGTCTGCGGCCGTGCCGCCGCCGGGCTCGCCGTCGACGACATCGCGCTCGTCGGCAGCCCGGGCACGGGTGCCGACACCGTCGCCGACCTGCACACCCGCGCCCGCGTCTGGGCGGCCCGGGGCGGTGACGACTGGGTGGAGAACGTCCCGCACCTTCGCCTGGACCTGTTCGGCACCACCGTCGGCTTCGGCACCGACCCCGTCTCCCCGGCCTTCGGCGCCCGGGTCTTCACGGCGGGCGAGGGCGGCCACAGCGACTACTTCAGGCCCGGCTCGACCTCCCTGACCAACCTGGCCCGGATCGTCCTGGGCGAGACCAAGGCGGTGGCCCATGACTGACATCGGCGTACGCGCCCTGCGGCAGGGGGTGCGACGGGGCGTCGGCCGCGTCGGCGCGGCCACCCCACCCGGCCGCGACCGGGCCGTGGACGCCCTGCGGGCCGCCGCCGTCCTCGGCGTCGTCCTCGGGCACTGGCTGGTCACCGCCCTGGTCTCCGACGGCCGCGCCCTGCGCACGGCGAGCCCGCTGCAGCACATGCCGTGGCTGACGCCCGTCTCCTGGATGCTCCAGACACTCGCCGTGTTCTTCCTGGTCGGTGGGCATGTCGCCACCCGCGGTCATGCCTCGGCCCGGGCCAGAGGAATCCCGTACCACCGGTGGCTGACGGCCCGGCTGTCCCGGCTGTTCAAGCCGGTCGCGGCCGTCCTCACCCTGTGGACGGTCGCCGCCGTCGCGCTGCTGCTGTCGGGCACCGAGTACGGCACGGTCCGCACGATGGTGAAGCTGGCCCTGTCCCCCTTGTGGTTCCTCGTGGTGTTCGCGGGCCTGACGGCGGCGACCCCGCTGCTCGCCCGGCTCAACCCGCTCTGGCCGCTGGCCGTCGTCCTGCACGTGGACCTGCTGCGCTTCGGCCTCGGCGGCCCCGCCTGGCTGGGCTGGGTGAACGTGGCGGCCGCCTGGATGGTGCCCTACACGCTGGGCGCGGCCTGGACCCGCGGCGAACTGGAACGCCGCCGTGCGGGCTGGGTCCTGCTGGGCGCGGGGGCGGCGGCGACCGCGGCGCTCGTGGCGTTGGCGGGCTATCCGGCGTCCATGGTCGGCGTCCCGGGCGACGGCATGTCCAACCTTGAGCCGCCGACGCTGGCCGTCGTCACGTTCGGCCTGGCCCAGTGCGGTCTCGCCCTGCTGCTGCGCGAGCGGCTGCGGCGGGCGATGCGCCGTCCCGTGGCGTGGGCGGCCGTGGCGCTCGTCAACCTCTCCGTGATGACCGTCTTCCTCTGGCACCAGACGGCCCTGATGGCCACGACCGCCCCCGGCCTGCTCGCCGGCCGGCTCGCCGGGCTGCACACCCGGCCCGACGACCTCGGATGGGTCGGGGCCCGGCTTCTCTGGCTGCCGGTGTTCGCGCTGGCCCTCGCGGTCTGCTGGGCCGCCTTCCGCTCCTTCGAGCGAGGCGGCGGTGGCCGGGGCCGCACGTCGCGGGTGGTGCGGGCGCACCGTCCGTCCGACCGGGGGACACCGGCGGGGGCGCGTCATGTCTAGGCTGAGCCGTGTGACGGACACGGGGGTGGGCCGCGTGCTGCGGGCGCGCGTCGGGGGCTGGCTGCGGATGCTGCGCCAGGACTTGTGGACCGTACGGGCGGATCCGCTGCCGCCCTCCACGTGGCTGCGCTGGCTGCCGCACGGGATGCTGTGCCTCGCCGCGTTCGGGATCACGCTCGGCGACGCCGCCCAGCTCAACGACAACGGGCATCTGGACGCCGGGTACGCCTTCCTGCTCGCGCTCGGGCACGGCGTCGCGGTGATCCTCGCGATGTGGCGGCCGGTTCCGGCCTGGTGGCTGTCCACGGCGGTCACCGTGGTGACCGCCGTCTCGGTGTACGTCCGGATGGAGCCGGAGTACGTGTTCACCTGGCCGTGGACCGCGGCCGGGATCGTGGCCCAGCTGCTCGCCCTGCTGCTGCTGACCCTGCGGGTGCCCACCCGGGTCTCCGCGGAGGCGCTCGCCGTGACCGTGCTGGTCACCCTGCTCCTGGAGGGAGTGGCGGGATCCGGCACGCGGTACCAGCCCACCGGCGTGATCGCGATGACCCTGTTCACCGTCGTCGTGGTCCTCGGCACCGCCCTGCGCGGCCGCCGCGAGGCCCGCGCGCAACTCGTCGAGCAGACCACGCTCACCGCCGAGGAACGCACCCGGCGCACCCTGCTGGAGGAGCGCAGCCGCATCGCGCGGGAACTGCACGACGTCGTGGCCCACCACATGTCGGTCATCTCCATCCAGGCGCAGGTCGCCCCGCACCTCGTCGAGAACCCGCCCGACGAGCTCAGGGAGAACCTCGCGGGCATCCGGCAGAACGCGCTGGAGGCGCTGATCGAACTGCGCCGCGTGCTGGGCGTGCTGCGCTCGGAGCAGGCCGGGCCGGGGGAGCCGCCCACCGACCATGCCCCGCAGCCCACCCTGGACCGGCTCGACACGCTGGTGGAGAACACCCGGGCGGCCGGGCGGGAGGTCGTCACCGACATCCAGGGCGAGCGGCGCCCGCTGCCACCCGGCGTGGAGCTGTCGGCGTACCGGATCGTGCAGGAGGCGCTGAGCAACGCCCTGCGGCACGCGCCCGGCGCGAGGATCACGGTCCGTCTCGGCTACGAGCCGGACGGCCTCGAGGTGGAGATCGTCAACGGCCGCCCGACCGGGCCGCCACCGCCGTCGACGGGGGCGGGCCACGGGCTGCTCGGCATGCGGGAGCGGGTCGCGATGCTCGGCGGCACCATGACGGCGCACCCGTGGCACTGGGACGGCTTCAAGGTCACCGCCTTCCTCCCGGACAC
>NZ_POUC01000400.1 GCF_002891435.1 Streptomyces cahuitamycinicus | reverse complement strand
GGCCGGGAGGTGACGTCGAACCTAGAATCGAACGCATGAACGATCCAGAGTCGCGGCTCGCGCTGCTCCGTTTCCTGGAGCGCGTGCAGGAACGCGACCTGGCACGCACCCGTCGATGGATCGCGGACGAGGAACGCCGCCAGGCCGAACACCGGCACGGTCTCCTGGCCAGGCCGCCCGCTCCGGACTGGCTGATCGAACGCGGGCTGTCCGGACGCGCAGCCGCGTACGTCCACGTCGGCGGCTGCTGGAACGCGGGCCGGCGCAGCAAGGGCGTCGACCGCGACCACGCCCGGCGCGCACTCGCCGAGGGGATCAAGGCCTGCCCGCAGTGCCGGCCGGACACGGAGCTCGGTTTCGTGGAGGGGTAGAGCGGCCGCGTTCGCGCGGAGCGCGACGGCGGAGCCCTGTGCCCCGATGATGCTCCTATCGCTGTCAAGCGGCTTGGAGCCAGTCGCGGTAGGCGTGGGCGAGGTCGTCGTCCCTTCTGAGGCCTCTTTCGACTCTGGAAATGGTGGTGGGCCAGACTCCGAAGTGCTGCGCGACGGCGGTGAGGGTGATGTTCTTGGTTTGTCGCAGGGGCCGCAGGTCGGCGATGCCGGGGGTGGTGACCGTGGTGGTCAGGCAGCGGAACATCTCCCGGGCGATGGCCCGTTTCAGGAGCCGGATGATCTCCTTCTTCGTCCGGCCCGCGGCGGTCTGCCGTGCCACGTATGCGCGGGTGTGGGAGTCGCTGGACATGCGGACCAGGGCGATGCGATAGAGGGCGGCGTTGGCTGCCCGGTCACCGCCTCGGGACAGGCGGTGCCGGTTGGTCCTGCCGCTGGAGGCGGGGACCGGGGCGGCTCCGCAGAGGGCTGCGAAGGACGCTTCGGTCCGCATGCGTTCGGGGTTGCCTCCCGCCGTGACCAGCAGCTGGGCTGCGGTGTCGGGGCCGACTCCGTGAGCGGCCCGCAGACCGGGGTTATGGGTGGTGACCTCGCTGTCCAGGGCCTTGGTGAGGGCATCGTGCTCGGCGGTCAGCTCTTTGACGCGTCGGGCGAGGCTCTTCAGCGCGGTGAGGACCGCGACGTGGACCGCGTCCCCGGTCGGCCGCAGCCGGGCCAGGGCGTCGGTGCGGGCTGTTCCTTTGAGCTGTCCGTATCGGGCGCGGATGCTCTCGGGTGCGGTGATGAGGGTGTGGGTGATCTGGTTCAGGGCGGCGGTGCGTGCCTTGACGGCGGAGCGGGCGGCGTTGTGCAGGGCGCGTATGCCGGCGACGGTCTCGTCCTTCGGCGCGGCTTGGGCTCGTCCGGACAGTGCGGCCCGGGCGGCGGCATAGGCGTCGATGGGGTCGGACTTTCCGATGCGGCGGCGTTCGGCCCGGTCGGGCCGGTTGACCTCGATGACCTGATGCCCGTGCGAGCGGGCGACGCGGGTGAAGCCGGCGCCGTAGGAGGCAGTGCCTTCCACTCCGATCGCCCTCACGTGGCCGTGGGCGCTCAGAAATGCCAGAGCCGCAGCGTATCCGGCTGCCGTGGTGGTGAACTCGGCGTCGGCGAGGTGCCCGCCGTTGTCGCTGATGACCGCGACGTGGACGGTGTCGGCATGGGAGTCGACCCCGCCGAACACATCCTGCTCTGCGGTCTCCTCTGCGACCTCTGATGTCATGCTGGTAATGCCTTCCCAACCGGAGGTGGGCACCGGCCGGGTGGCGCAGACAGGACATTGAAGGGGCTTCTGACCAAGCTCCTATCAGGTCATGTTCCGCCCGGCCGGAGCCATGAGAACAGGTCCCGGCGACCGGACAGAACAACACGAGGACAGCCCAGTAGGGCGTCAGTCAGTGCCCGGGTCACGACCACCGGAACCCGAGTATCAGCATCAATGTCAGTGCCCGGGGTTATGGTCGCGAGCGCGCGGCCGGCTTCCGGGGGTTCCAGCTCCGCAGGGAATGGTTGCATCCCCGGCCTGTCAGGGGGCGGCCCGGAGAAGTCGTCCGGGACCCAACCGACGACCGGGCTTCGTCGATGGCCAGGAGGAGACCCGCCAGCGCCGGCCGCGCGGCACGTCGCCGGGGATGCGAGGTGGGGGCCAGGGGGCCACGGCGTGCCGTCGGCGGGTCACCGCCGAGCCCTGTCACGCAACCGTGTGCGCTCCAGGTCCGCCTCGCTCCACTGACGCAGCCGCAGGTGTTCGGTGTGGCGCTCGGGGTGCCGGGTGGTCACAGCGTCCCGCTCCTTCGTGTGTCCTTGCCGGGCCCGGCCGGCAGCGCCCGGAGCCCGTCCGCCGCCGTCGCCTCCGCCTCCGCCTTCTTCCCGTCCTCCGCGATCCGCCGCATCAGCACGGCGTACCCCGCCCCGGCCGCCGTCCCGAGCACCGCGCAGGATCCCCACAGCCACTCCGCCCCGAACCGGTCGATGACGAACCCGGACAGCAGCGGGGCGACGAGGGCGGCCACGGACCAGGACATCGTGTACATGCCCTGGTAACGCCCGCGTCCGTGCGCCGGGGACAGCCGTACGACGAGACCCGTCTGCGTGGGCGCGTTGACGATCTCCGCCAGTGTCCACACGCACACCGTGAGCGCGATGACCCCCACCGACCCCGCGAAGGCGGTGAGCGCGAAGCCGTACCCCGCGAGGAGGGACGAGACGACCAGCAGTCGGCGGGGATCCCTGTGCTCGATGAAACGGGTGACGGGGATCTGGAGGACGACGATCAGCACGCCGTTCACGGCGATCGCCATGCCGTACTCGGCCGGGGAGAAACCGGCCTCGCCCATGGCCACCGGCAGCCCCACCGACCCCTGCTGGAAGATCAGCGCGATCAGGAAGGACAGCCCGACGACGCTCATGAACCGCCCGTCGCGCAGTACGGTGCCCAGGCTCACGGAGTCGTCGACTGCGGCGGCCCGCACCGCCGGCTCGGCGGGCTTGGACTCAGGCAGCCGCAGGAAGACGAGGATCGCGCAGGCCATCGTCATCCCCGCCTCGATCAGGAACCCGGCGCGGTAGCTGGCCTCGGCGATGAACCCGGCGGCCATGGAGGAGACGGCGAAGCCGAGGTTGATGGCCCAGTAGTTGAGGGAGAAGGCGCGGATCCGGTCCTCGGGCCGGACGATGTCCGCCATCATCGCCTGCACGGCGGGCCGCGAGGCGTTGCTCGCCATGCCGACCAGGAAGGCGACGCCGGCGATCGCGACGGGGTCGTGCACGAAGCCCAGCAGTGCCACGGACACGGCGGTCGAAGCCTGCGCGATCAGCAGCGTCGGCCGCCGGCCCAGCCGGTCCGCCATCACCCCGCCGCCCAGCGAGGAGACCACCCCGCCGAGTCCGTGCAGGGCGGCGACCAGACCGGCGTACGTGGCGGAGTAGCCGCGGTCGAGGGTCAGGTACAGCGCCATGAAGGTGGCGACGAAGGCACCGAGCCGGTTGACCAGCGTGCTGGTCCACAACCACCAGAACTCGCGAGGCAGCCCCGAGACCGTCTCCCGGACGGCACGTCGGGCACGCAGGACGTACGGCATGGATCCCCCCGGAGCGACAAGTGTCAGCGGCGCTGACAGCCGCACTGCGTAAGCGGCACTAATGGGCAAGCGCAAATTACAAGCCTCCGGTTGACGGGGACCACTCAATTAGCAGATCCAGTCAAACGTCCGCCTGCCGGGCAGCCACGCGAACGGGCGAAAGCGTGGATTACGCTCTGGGGCATGGCCGACGCACCGTACAAGCTGATCCTCCTCCGCCACGGCGAGAGCGAGTGGAACGCGAAGAACCTGTTCACCGGCTGGGTGGACGTCAATCTCAACGAGAAGGGCGAGAAGGAGGCAGTCCGCGGTGGCGAACTCCTGAAGGACGCCGACCTCCTCCCCGACGTGGTCCACACGTCGCTCCAGAAGCGCGCGATCCGCACGGCCCAGCTGGCCCTGGAGTCCGCGGACCGCCTCTGGATCCCGGTCCACCGCTCGTGGCGCCTGAACGAACGCCACTACGGCGCCCTGCAGGGCAAGGACAAGGCCCAGACGCTCGCCGAGTTCGGCGAGGAGCAGTTCATGCTGTGGCGCCGGTCCTACGACACCCCGCCCCCGCCGCTCGACGTCGACGCCGAGTACTCCCAGTTCTCCGACGCGCGCTACGCGACCCTCCCGCCGGAGCTGCGCCCGCGCACGGAGTGCCTGAAGGACGTCGTCGTCCGCATGCTCCCGTACTGGTTCGACGCGATCGTCCCCGACCTGCTGACCGGCCGCACGGTCCTGGTCGCGGCCCACGGCAACTCCCTGCGCGCCCTGGTCAAGCACCTGGACGGCATCTCCGACGCGGACATCGCCGGCCTCAACATCCCCACGGGCATCCCGCTCTCCTACGAGCTCGACGCCGACTTCAAGCCCCTGAACCCGGGCGGCACGTACCTGGACCCCGAGGCAGCGGCAGCGGCCATCGAGGCGGTCAAGAACCAGGGCAAGAAGAAGTAAGCCCCCACGAATAAGCCCCCTGTCTGCGGGTTCTCCGCTGGGAGGGGGCTTATCTGTGCCGGGCCTGGAGGGCGCCCGGCGAGGAAAGAAGATCCGCACCACCGTCCAGGACGACGTCCATGATCGGGCCGCCGACCTGCTCCCAACGCGACTTCACCGCGTCGCGGCCGAACGAGCGATGGGTCGCGGACTTCACCTATGTCGCCACCTGGCCCGGGATCGTCTACGTCGCGTTCGTCGTGGACGTCTTCTCCCGGGCGGTCGTCGGCTGGTCCGCCGCCACCAGCAAGCGGGCCAAGCTCGTCCGCGACGTCCTCGACGTCCTCGATGCCCTCGACATGGCGTTGTGGCGCCGTGACCGGGCCGGAGTCGGAACTCCCGCTGGCCCGGGGCTGGTTCATCACTCGGCCGCGGGCAGTCACCAGGATTCCGTCCACGATCAGCACGGTGTCCTTGCGGAACCGCTTGCGTTGCTGGAGGGCGAGCGACGGCCCGAGGTGGTCGATGATGCGGTCGGCCGCGGACTTCGACGCCCCGAACAACGGCGCCAGCTGCCGCAGGGTCAGGTTGGTCCGCCAGTACGCGGCGACCAGCAGCACACGGTCCTCCAGCGGCAGGCTCCACGGCCGGCCCTTGCGCACCGGATCTGCACCCTCCCGCCGGAGCGCGGTGATCAACTTGTCGAACTGGCGCGGGCTCAACCCGCTGAACGGGGCTATCCAGGAAGGCTCCGACACCGAGATCACACCAGCCACGTCGAAATCATCGCACCGCAGCGTGCCCCGCCAGCAGGCCCCCGCCTCAGTGGAACTCGTGGACGACCTGAATCTCGCCGACGATGTGGGCGTTGAAGTCGTCCAGTTCCTCGGCCGGAACCCAGAGCTCGAGGATCGTCTGCCCACCGGCCTGCTGGATGGGATACCGGCTCAAGAACTCCGACTCGACCTCAAAACGAGTGACGAAGCCGGCGCCATCGTGCTTCACGTTCCAGTCCCGCGCGATCCTGACTGCGTAGTCCTCGTTGAGGACCGGGTAGAAGATCGGCTGCTCGGGCAGCCGGGGCGGCCAGGCACGCCAGTTCAGCTCCCGAACCAGATCCAGCTCCTTGGGGCCGGTGGGGCGCCATAGGGTCGTTACTTGCTGGCTGGTCATCTGCATCGCTCTCTGCGTAAGCCGCTGGTGCGGCGAGTCGGGAGAGCGGACGATACCGGCACCGCGAACTCATCAGCGACGCAGTTTCCGCACCGTAACCAGCAGTTATGGGACAACCCTCAGATGTAAAGCGCTCGGGCGCGGGCTCCCAGCGGGGGGGGGGTGCCCCTATGGGTTTCGTCATCCCGTGGGGGCAGGTTGGGGGTCGTAGAAGGTGCCGTCGCGGAGCATCGCGAAGAGCACGTCGGCTCGTCGTCTCGCGAGGCAGAGGAGGGCTTGGGTGTGGTGCTTTCCCTGAGCGATCTTCTTGTCGTAGTAGGCCCGCGAGACCGGGTCGGCCAGGGCCGCGAACGCGGACAGAAAGAAGGCTCGTTTGAGCTGCTTGTTTCCCCGGCGGGAGGGCTGTTCGCCGCGGATCGACGAGCCCGAGCTGCGGGTCGCCGGAGCGAGTCCGGCGTAAGCGGCGAGGTGGGCGGCGGAGGGGAAACTGCTGCCGTCGCCGACATCGATGAGGATCCTGGCTCCGGTCCTGACGCCGATGCCGGGCATGGACGTCAGGACCTTGGAAAGAG
The DNA here is from genome assembly GCF_002891435.1 of Streptomyces cahuitamycinicus. Lineage (GTDB taxonomy): Bacteria > Actinomycetota > Actinomycetes > Streptomycetales > Streptomycetaceae > Streptomyces > Streptomyces cahuitamycinicus. The sequence continues at coordinate 1,102 of NZ_POUC01000400.1, read as the reverse complement.
GGTGGGCCTCCAGCAGTTCCTCGATCCTCGTGGCGAGGAGTTTGCGCTGGTCGAGGACGGCTTTCAGCGAGCTGGCGAGGCTGGGGACGATCAGGGCGGCGGCGTCCGTGCCGGGGACGACGACGGTCTGTTCGTCGAGCGCGGTGAAGATGTCCTCGACCAGCCGCTCGGCCATCCGCGGAGCCTTCGGGCGTATCAGGCTGATCAGTCGGCGCCGTCCGGCCTTGCGGATCAGGGCCGGCGAGCCGAACCGGTCCAGCAGTTGGAGCACGGCCGGGTGCTGGATGCGCGGGCCCAGGACGCGTTCGAGGTGCGGGTGGATCTGGGTGAGCAGGCCACGCAGCCGGTTGCTGATGCGGGTGGCCTCGCCGGCCAGGTCGTCGTCGAAGCCGACGATCATCTCCAGCTCGGCGATGGTCTCGTCATCCAGCTCGATGGAGCGGAGCGTGTGCGGCATCGACCGGGCGGCGTCGGCGATGACGAAGGCATCGCGGGCATCGGTCTTGGCTTCGCCGGGATACAGATCGGCGATCCGCCGCATCGTGAGACCGGGCAGATAGGCGACCTGGCAGCCCACGGCGCGGGCCACCGCGATGGGCAGGGCGCCGATGGAGGCCGGCTGATCGACGACCACGAGCACGGTGCCGTGCTTGGCCTGCAACTTCGCGAAGAGCTCGCGGAGTTTGGGTTCGCTGTTGGGCAGCCGCTTGTCGAAGGCCTTCTTCCCGGTCGGGATGACGGCGGTGGCGTGGTGTTCGCCCTTGCCGACGTCCAGGCCGAGGAAGGCGCCGATGTCACTGGTGTCGATCACGTGCAGTCTCCGGTCGTACTCGCCCGGCCGTCCAGCGGCACCGATCGCCACATCCACATTACGAAGAGCCTCCCTGCTTCCGGAGAAGCCGGTGGTCATGCCCCTAATCAGCGGTCTGTCGATGCCTCCGGAGCTGGTGACACCACCCCCCGGGCCATGCGTTCCAATGCCGTTGCTTTTGAGGCTGTCGGCCGGTTGAGCCGGTGTGCTGATATCCCGTCTGGAGCGGTTGGGGCTGGGCGCCTTGACCCGATCGTGCCCGCCAGAACTGGTGGACCGGGTGGTCAATGA
>NZ_POUC01000003.1 GCF_002891435.1 Streptomyces cahuitamycinicus | reverse complement strand
GCCCCCAGCCACACATCGGCCCCCGCAGATCTTCCGGCCACGGCGTCGCCGTAGCCCGCCGAGGTGCACATTTCCGCGTTCGCGGCGTCAGGGATGCGTCAAGGCAGGGGTGTCGCTCTGGCCGGGCGGACCCGGCAGAGTGATTCTGGTTCTCACAGCCCGAGCAGGAGGTGGACCATGCGAAACCCGCTTCGTGACCAGATCGCCCTGGCCACCGCCCTGCTCGCACCGCCCGTGGTCGCGCTGGCCCTGGTCCCGGTCCGCACCCACATCTCGTCCGCGAACCTGGCACTCATCCTCGTCGTGGTCGTCGTGGCCATCGCCACCCTGGGCAGCCGCACCGCCGGAGTAGTGGCCGCACTGTCCGCCGCAGCATGGTTCGACTTCTTCCTCACCCGCCCCTACCAGCAATTCGTCATCTCCGACAGCGACGACGTCACCACCACGCTCCCGCTGCTGGCAGTGGGCGTGGCCGTCTCCCAACTGGCAGCCCACGCACGCAGACTGAAACTGGTCACCGTCACCGACGCGGCGCACCTGACGCGGATCCACGACACAGCGTCCCTGGTACAGAGCGGTGCCTCGCCCTACTCGGTGGTGGACCAGGTGTGCCGACAGCTCGTCGAGATCCTGGGACTGCAAGGCTGCCGCTTCGAACACGGCACGCTGCTCGGACGGCACCCCCGTCTGGAACAGGACGGCTCGGTCGCCGTCGGCTGAGCCCAACGGGATATCGAGAAGGACGGCTGGCCCACTGAGGAGATCGAACTGCGCGCCTCGGTCGGAGGGCGCTATCTCGGCCGGTTCATGCTGCTGCCGGAGCCCGGCGCCGCAGCACCGTCCCTGCAGGCGCGTCTGGTTGCCGTGAGTCTGGCCGATCAGGTGGGCGCGGCGCTGGACACAGCGAAACCGGTACTCGACCGCTGACCGGGAAGCCCTCGGCCCGCAATGGTGCCCGGATCAGATGAGAGAGAAACGCACCGGCGCGACTGCCGTCCGGGCCCCGCCGTCCAGGTCGAATCCGTACGTCCCGGTGCATCCCCGAGCCCTGCGCTGTACGGTCCGCGGCCTACTCGCCGTCGCCGGGGCACGCAGCCACGGCCCGTCCCACCAGGGTGACGATGTCGTCGGGTGCCTCGTCCAGAAGCAGGTGTCCCGAACTGTCCAGGACGTGCAGTGTGGTGCCCAGGTGCCGGTGCACAGCCGGCCCTACGCGCCGGGGCGGCAGGAAGACGTCATGGCGGCCGGTAGCGACGAGGCACGGCACGGACTGCCGGTCGGCCAGCAGGGCTGGCGGCAGTGGGGCAGGCGCGAGGCTGCTGTGGCAGCAGCGGGCGACCACGGTCATCCACTCGGCGAGCTCGGCGGGCACGCGCCCGCCGGGTGCCACCATGTGCCGCAGCACTCGTGCGGCACGCGGCATGGTCGGCCGTGCGAGCCATGGCACGGTGGCGGCCACCACCGCAGGAGGAACCAGGAGCCGCACCAGCCCGGCGCTGGACAGCAGGAGACGACCGGCGATCTGCGGGGACGCGGACGCGAGCACGATGGCCCCGCCGAGCGAGTGCCCGACGACCAGAGCCGGCCCCGGTACCGTCTGTTCCAGCGCTTCGGTGAGCCACTGCCCGTACCAGGCCGACCGTCCACGCCGCGGACGCGCGTCAGAGCTCAGGCCCGGCTGACCCGGCACATCGAGCACCACCGTGGACCAGTGCGCAGCCAGGGCTCGGGCGATGTGCCGGTAGACGGCGCCGTTGGTGTTCGTGCCAGGCACCAGCACCACAGTCGGCACGGCGGCCGTCCGGTCCGGGCCCGCGGTGATGACGCTGGTGACTCCGGCGGTCGTCGGGACCTCATGGCGGAGGTGCGGCACGTCCCACTCACCGAGCCGCTCGAGACACCAGTTCCGCACTCGCTGTTGGCGCGCGACGTCGCGATAGATGGAGGGCACGTCGGCAGGGTAGTCCCACCGAGCGATTCGGCAGCGGGGCTGGCATTGGCCCCACGCGCTGGCACCGTCGCAGGTCGTGCCGACCACTGCTCGGGGTCCGAAACGTGCCTAGGCAGACTCTGGTGACGCGCCTCCGCCGACCGTGGCCGGCCCCCAGCTTCAGCACGTTGTCCACACCTGCCGTATGGCGGCCCGCCGCGCAGTTTGCGGCTCAGAAAGATCGTGGTCATCAACGTGTGGGGCTCATGGTGTGCGCCGTGCCGGGCGGAGGCGCCGCACCTGCAGAAGGTTTACGAGGACACCCGCAAGCAGGGGGTTCAGTTCCTGGGGATCAACACCCGGGACGCCTCGAAATCCAACGCGCGGAACTTCGAGAAGGACTACGGCATCACCTATCCCAGTCTGTGGGACCCCACCGGGCGCGAGCTGCTGAGGTTCGAGGGAACCGTCTCGCCCTCCGCGATCCCGAGCACGGTGGTCATCGACCGTCAGGGCCGTATCGCCGCCCGCGCGCTCAAGGCGTTGAGCGAGGCCGAGCTGCGCAAGCTGATCGACCCGGTACTGAAGGAGGGCTGAGCCGTGATGATCGCGGCCGATGTGGAGGCCACGGTGCTGAGCGGCTCGTTGCTGCTGGCGCTGCCGATCGCGGCGCTGGCCGGGGCGGTGTCCTTCTTCTCCCCGTGCGTGCTGCCGCTGGTGCCGGGCTATCTGTCCTACGTGACCGGGGTGAGCGGCGCGGACCTGGCCGAGGCGCGGCGCGGTCGTATCCTGGCCGGCACGCTGCTGTTCCTGGCCGGGTTCACCGCGGTGTTCGTGTCCTTCGGCGCCGCCTTCGGCTATGCGGGCAACGCCCTGCTGGAATACCAGGAACCGCTCATCCGGATCCTCGGCGCGCTGACGGTCCTCATGGGCCTGTCCTTCATGGGCGTGCTTCCGGGGATGAACCGGGAGTGGCGTCTGCACCGGCGTCCGGCGCTCGGGCTGGCCGGGGCTCCGATGCTGGGTGTGCTCTTCGGTGTGGGCTGGACGCCGCGCATCGGCCCCACCTTGGCGGCTGTGCAGGCGCTGGCGTTCACCGAGGCAAGCGCCGGGCGCGGCGCGGTTCTGACCGTCGCCTACTGTGCGGGGCTGGGGGTGCCCTTCCTGGTGGCCGGGCTGGCGTTCCGCAAGGCGCTCGGTGTGTTCGCCTGAGTGAAGGCCCACTACCAGTGGGTGATGCGGATCGGCGGCGGCATGGTGATCGCCACCGGCCTGTTGATGGTCACCGGGGTGTGGAGCTACCTGATCAGCCAGATGCAGTCCTGGTCGGCCGGCTTCACCGTCGGCATCTGAATCCCCCCGCTACGTTCTGAATCCTTCCGCTACTTACTGTCTACGCATTCTTACGATCGGGACCTTGCGCACCTGGGCGTCCGCAGCGCAGCAGCTGATGACGAGCCGGCTCAGGTATCACGTTCCGTCGTCGCCCGGGTGACGAAGCCCTGCAGCACCAGCGTGCGGCCTGCGAGTGACCTGCCGGTTTCGTTGACGGCCTTGTCCTGCGCCCGCCCGGCGCCGTAGGTGTCGAGATGGCGTCGAGCCCCTGGGGGCCGCTGTGAGGGCGGTCGGGGCGGTCGATCGGAGCGCCGCTGATGCGGACCGGGCAGCAGAATGCACGAATGATGTGTGGACGTGGCTCCGTCCACCGCGAATATTGCCTGCTCAGGACGGCATGGGAACTACCCGTGGGTAAACATATCAATGAACGTTAGGATATTGATGTGACCGAGGAACGAGTCGACGCCTGCGACCTGCTCTGCCTGGATCTTCCCCACGCCGAGGAGATCCGCGGGCGGCTGCCGGCGCTGGGCTCCCTGGAACCTGCCGCGTCGGCGGCCAAGGGGATGGCCGACCCGACGCGGCTGAACGTGGCGGCGGCGCTGGCGGCCGGTGACGAGTTGTGCGTGTGTGACCTGGCGTGGATCGTCGGGCAGGCGCAGAACCTCGTCTCCCACCACGTACGGCAGCTACGCAACGCGGGGCTGGCGACCTCCCGCCGGAACGGGCGGCTGGTGATGTACACGCTCACCGAGCGGGGCCGGGCGCTGCTGGGTGTGCTCCTCGGCGACGACGTCGATGCCGCCATAGAGATCTAGTACGAACAGGGAAGGGGACCTCGATGGGTGCGGAGTGCTGCGCGCCGGCTGAGGCGAACGCCACCGTCAACGCCGAGGAACACGATCAGGGACCCAAGCGCCTGTGGCACGTACGTGAGCTGCGGTTCGCCGTCGTGGCCGGCGTGCTGCTGCTGGCCGCGTGGCTGACCGGCCGCGCCGGAGCCGAGACCCCGGAGATGGTGCTGGAGCTGGCCGCGGTCGCGGTCGGCGCCTCCACCTTCGTCCCGGCGGCCGTCCGCAACCTGTTCACCCACCGGCACGTCGGTGTCGGCACGCTGATGACCATCGCCGCGATCGGCGCGGTGGTCCTCGGTCAGTTCTTCGAAGCCGCCATGCTCGGCGTGCTCTTCTCCATCGCCGAGGGGCTGGAGCACTACGCGGTCGTCCGCACCCGGCAGGGCCTGCGTGCCCTGCTCAACCTGGTCCCCGACACCGCCTCCGTCCTCCGCGACGGCCGCGAAGTGCAACTCACACCGGACGACCTGGCGCTGGGCGATGTGATGCTGCTGCGGCCCGGGCAGCGGGCCGCCACCGACGGCGTCATCCGCTCCGGGCGCACCAGCCTGGACCTGTCCGCCATCACCGGCGAGTCCATGCCCGTCGAGGCGGGCGTCGGCGAGCCGGTCTACGCGGGCGCGATCAACGGCGGCGGCGCGATCGAGGTCGAGGTCACCGCGCTGGCCAAGGACAGCTCCCTGGCCCGCATCGTGCACATCGTGGAAGAGGCCCAGGAACGCAAGGGCTCCGGACAGCGCCTGGCCGACCGGCTCGCCAGGCCCCTGGTGCCCGGCATAGTGATCCTTTCCCTGCTGATCGCCGGACTCGGTGCGCTCCTCGGTGATCCGCTGCTGTGGCTGGAGCGGGCCCTGGTCGTGCTGGTCGCGGCCTCGCCCTGCGCACTCGCCATCGCTGTGCCGCTCACCGTCGTCGCCGCCGTCGGCGCGGCCAGCCGCACCGGCGCCCTCGTCAAGGGCGGCCTCGCCCTCGAACAACTCGGCACCGTACGCACCGTGGCGCTGGACAAGACCGGCACCCTGACCCGCAACGAACCACGCGTCATCGGCACCCTCACCACCAACGGCGCAAACGAGGAGCAGGTGCTGCGGCTGGCCGCCGCCCTGGAGGCACGCAGCGAACACCCCCTCGCCGCCGCGATCATCACCGCCGCCGACCAGATACCCGAGGCCGCCGACGTCACCGCGGTCGTCGGCCACGGCCTGCGCGGCGACGTCGACGGCACGCCGGTACGGCTCGGCCGACCCGGCTTCATCGAACCCGCCGGCCTCGCCGCGCAGCTGGAGCGCCTGCAGGACGAGGGCGCGACCGTCGTCCTCGTCGAACGCGACACCGTGCTGCTCGGCGCCATCGCCGTCCGCGACGAACTCCGCCCGGAAGCCGTCGAGACCGTACGCGAACTGGGCCGCCTGGGCGTCAAGGTGGCCATGCTCACCGGCGACAACACCCGCACCGCCCAGGCCCTCGCCAAAGCGGCCGGGATCGAGGACGTCCGCGCCGACCTGCGCCCCGAGGACAAGGCCGACCTCGTCACCGAGCTGCGCGCCCGGGGCGGCCGGGGCGGTGTGGCCATGGTCGGCGACGGCATCAACGACGCCCCCGCCCTGGCCACCGCCGATGTCGGCATAGCGATGGGCGCCATGGGCACCGACGTCGCGATCGAGACCGCGGACGCCGCACTGATGGGCGAGGACCTGCGCCACCTGCCCCAGCTGCTGCGCCACGCCCGCCGGTCGCGCACCATCATGCTGCAGAACATCGGCATGTCCCTGGCCATCATCACCGTCCTGATCCCGCTGGCCGCCCTCGGCGTCCTGGGCCTGGCCACCGTGGTGTTCATCCACGAACTCGCCGAAGTCCTGGTCATCGCCAACGCCATCCGCGCCGCCAAGGCCACCCCGCTGCCCGACACCACCACCCTCACCCCGACCGTGCGCCAGGCCGCACCCGCCCGACCCGCACCGCAACAGGCCGCGGAGGCCACTGTGAGCACGGGTACCGGCGAGGCCGATGACGGCTGCTGCGACGACTGCGCGACGGACCCTGCCACCACGGCAACCGCCCCGGCCGAGCGCCCGCTGCTGGTGATCACTCCGCGCACCGAACAAGCAGCCGGGGACGGCCAGAAGGCACCGACCGCCGCGGATGCCGCCGACGGCTGCTGCCCCGGCTGCGCCACCGACCGGCCGACGCGCGTCAAACAGGGCGCCGTAGCCACACCCGTCCCGGGCCGGAGCCGCCCGCTGAAGACACTGCCGCTCGCCCACGGCTCCGGCCACGACAGCGACGGCTGCTGCGACGGACACTGACCCTGCCGCTGGCTCTGAAGGCCGCCGGACACCGCCCATGCGGCGTCCGGCGGTTCGTCGTGCCGCACCGGGGCACCGCGTCGCCCCTGATCCCCACATGCGCCAGGACAGCGAGCAGCACGCAGATGACCGCGCACACCGCGGCGCTCAGCGTGCGGAACACCTCAGCAGTGATGCCCGCCTCATCCGTGTACCGGGCCTCCGCCATCACGCGGAGGTACCGGAATGGATCGGCACTCCACTCAATCCGGGCCGTTTGAATCACGTGCGGCTGCCTCACCGGCTGCGACTCCTGCTGAAAGCTCGGCCGCCCAGGCTTGCAACCGGTACCTGGGTACAGGTTTACCGTCGGAGATGTCCCCGCCCGCACGGTGCGGGGACACGATGACGGGAGTGGTCACGATGACGACCTGGGTACCGCGGTCCTGCACGCTGCCCACCACCGAGCAGCCGCTGCGGGTCGCGGAATTCGACGCACTGTTCGCCGAGCGGCTGGCCGGCTCCTCCCTGCCGGACCGGCTGAGGCTGGAGTTGGTGCTGACCGGTGGTGAGGGCGTGGAGGAGAGGGTGCGCGACCTGGTGGCCCGGGAGAGCGGCTGCTGCTCGTTCTTCACCTTTACCGTCACCCCCGGCCCGGAGCAGATCCGTCTGCACGTCGAGGTCGACGGCGCGCACGAGACGGTGCTGGATGCCCTGCACGAGCGGGCCGCCACGGCGGCCCGCCGGGATGTGCCGTGAGCGGCGCAGGTCTGCGCAGCGGGCAGGTCGCTGCCGCGGCCGGGGTGAACATCCAGACCCTGCGCTACTACGAGCGGCGCGGCCTGCTCGCCGAACCCGATCGCAGCCCCGGCGGCCACCGCCTCTACGACGAGGAGGCCGTCACCGCACTGCGGGTCATCAAGGCCGCCCAGCGGCTCGGATTCACGCTGGAGGAGGTCGCCGAACTACTGGAGGCCGGCCGCCACCGCCACGGCCGCCCCGTCCCGGGCCTTCAACCGCGTGCCGCGGCCAAGCTCGCCGAGGTCGACGCGAAGATCGCGGACCTGACGACCATCCGCACCGCCCTGGCCGCGGCCGTGGAGGCGGGCTGCGACGACCTGACCGTCTGCGCGTCCACTGCCTGCTGCCCCATCCCCTTCACCGACCTCGCCGAGGAGAACCGTCATGCCGGACCCTGCTGCTGACCCCCGCCCCCACCGCACGCCGAGGGCGCTCGGGGGCCTGGCCGCCCTGGCCTGCGTGGCGTGCTGCGCGCTGCCCGTCCTGATCACAGCCGGGGTCGTCGGCGCCGGTGCCGGGGCAGTGGTGGGCTGGCTGCCCGCCCTCGCCATCGTCCTGGCTGTGCTCGCCGCCGGAACCTGGTGGCTCGGCCGGCGCCGCCGCGCCTGCTCCTGCGCGCCGAAGACGGCAGGTGAGGGCGGATGCGGCTGCACTGCGTCCGCCGACCCGCTGAAGATCAGCGGTACGGGCCGCCGGTAGGGTCCACTGGTGTGACTGTCGCTCGTTCCGTTGCCCTGTTCGTCGTAGCCGCCCTTTTCGAGATCGGCGGTGCCTGGCTGGTCTGGCAGGGCATCCGCGAGCACAAGGGCTGGGTGTGGATCGGAGCCGGTGTCATCGCCCTGGGCCTGTACGGGGTGGTGGCGACCTTCCAGTCCGACGAGAACTTCGGTCGCATCCTCGCCGCGTACGGCGGAATCTTCGTCGCCGGGTCGATCGCCTGGGGCATGGTCGCCGACGGCTACCGGCCCGACCGCTGGGACATCATCGGCGCCCTGGTCTGCCTCGCCGGTATGGCCGTGATCATGTACGCCCCCCGCAGCAACTAAACGGCTGGCGCAGGTGCAAGCTCCACACGGACACACCAGGAAGGGGCAGACCATGGCGGACGAGCAGGAGCTGGCCCAGAGCCAGCGGCGGCACTGGCAGGACACGTACGCCGCCCACCCGGGCATGTACGGCGAGAAGCCGTCCGAGCCCGCGGTCCACGCCGCCTCCGCCTTCAGCGCGGCCGGAGCCGAGAACGTGCTGGAGCTGGGCGCCGGGCACGGCCGCGACGCCCTGTACTTCGCCCGCGAGGGCTTCACCGTCCAGGCCACCGATTTCAGCCCCGTCGGGTTGGAACAGCTGCGCGACGCCGCCCACTCCCAAGGCATCGATCAACGGGTCACCACCGCAGTGCACGACGTGCGCGAGCCGCTGCCGCTGCCGGACGCCTCCGTGGACGCCGTCTTCGCTCACATGCTGCTGTGCATGGCGCTGTCGACGAAGGACATTCACGCCCTGGTCGGCGAGGTCCGCCGCTTGCTGCGGCCCGGCGGCGTGTTCCTCTACACCGTGCGGCACACCGGCGACGCCCACTACGGCGCCGGCACCGCGCACGGCGACGACATCTTCGAGCACGGCGGCTTCGCGGTCCACTTCTTCCCGCGCGAGCTGGTCGATGCCCTCGCCGACGGCTGGATCCTGCAAGAGGTCCACGCCTTCGAGGAAGGCGAACTGCCCCGCCGCCTGTGGCGCGTCACCCAGACCCTGCCCCGATGACCGACTTCTCCGTGGCGGTGTCACTTCCCGTGGAGGTGGCCTGACGCTGGGCCCCGCTGGCTCTCCGCTACGCTGGGCCGCAGCGGCTGCGCCATTCGGGTGGCCGCGCGGCGGTGGGGCTCGCCGCACCCGAACCGCGGCACCGACGCCGCCAACAGTCCCTACTTGTGACGAGACGCGCCCGCATGCCCGGGCGCCGCACGAGTAGGAGCCCCACCCCGATGACCGGTTCACACGAGCAGATATCCGAGCCCACAAACTCCGACGTCGACCTGTCGGTGCCGTCCCAGCGGCGCGAACCGGCCCGCGGGCAGGCACCTGTAATCGCAGCGGTCTCCATCGGCGGCGCCCTGGGTGCAGCAGCCCGCTACGGAGTCTCCCTCGCCTGGCCGACCGCGCCGGACGCCTTTCGGCACGCTGAAGTCACACGAACACGCATCCTTCCAGGCACCCGTGACGCCCCGTCACGGCTCCACGGAGAGTGGATCAGAACCCCCGTGCGAGCCCTACCTGGCCCGGCATTCGCTGTTCCACGCGATGCAGTACAACCATCGACTTCGATGCGGTGCTGAACGTGCGGAAGCTGCTCGCGTGGATGGAGGCCACCGCGGAATGGGGCGCGCACCAGGCGCTGCGCGACGACTCGAACGTGGACGCGGCGGCACGGCAGCGGTACGCATCGGAACTCAAGCGGTTCCTTCAGGACCCGGGAGGCCAGCTTCTGAAGGGCACGATCACCGACCGACGCCCATACGGCGCCTTCATCTTCGCCTCCTTCCTCGAGGAGAGGCTCGGTGTCGAGGCGATCAGACGTACTTGGGAGCGGATCGACAACACCTGGTTCCCTGAGGCGGACGTGCAGATCACGGGACCGTGCAGCAGACTACCGCCGCAGTATGGCCGCCGAACTGCGGGCCTTCTGGCTCGCCAACTACCAGTTGTGCGGCACGGCCACCAACGACGCGGACTACCGGGGCAGCTGGCACTACAGCGATCCGGATGTGGGAGCCTGGTGCGGCTTCCTGGCCGGCACGGGAAGTGACACCACCTTCCCAGCCGCCCGCCCCCAGCACGAGACCGTCGTTCTGCCTCCCGACGGCCGGGCGTCCGGGCAGGCCGTGATCCACGGGGGTGGTGCGTACTTCGTCGACCTGGTCGGGGACCGGGCGGCGATCTGGAACTTCGCGGTCAAGGCGTTCCAGGGCGCGGGAGGCCAACTCCACGCCACCGTGGCGGCGTGGGATCTCCTGCCCCGTCGCTGCGGACCCGATGCGGGCATCTCCAGCCCGTCACCAGCACCTCCACTCGGGCCAGTCGGGAGCGCAGCGCGGGATCGCCGAAATCGGTGACTACGCCCGCGGGGTCGATGTCGAGCAGCTCCCGCAGCCGGGCCAGCAGGTCCGGCGGGAAGAGCTGGGGCAGATTCGGTGCATCCATGGCGAACATGGCCGTGGGACGCCGGCTCATCGGGTGAACCCTTCTAGTCCGGGCCTGAGGCTTCGCCCACGTTGGGGCAGACCGAGTCGCGGACGACGATGTGCGTGCCCAGCAGGACGTGCTCGGAGGCCCCGGGTGTCTCGCTCTTCAGCGCGAGCCGCACGGCGGTGCGCCCCAGCTCCTCGTGCGGGATGTAAACGGTGGTGAGGTCGATGTCGGCGGCCGGGGGGAGGTCGTCGAATCCGACCATCGACACATCCTCCGGAATGCGCAGCCCGCGCTCTCGCAGCGCCTCGCGCGCGCCCGCGGCGATCAGGTCGTTGATGGCGAAGACGGCGGTGAAATCCCGTGGCCTTGCGTCGAGTCGCTCGCGCATCATGCGGTAGCCCTCGCGCCGCACCATTCTCGCGCCGTCGACCTCCAGCCCGGGATCATGCGGTACGCCGTGCGCGGCCAGGGCGGCACGATAACCGGCGACCCGGCTCTCCGGCGTCGTGTACCCGAACCGCCGGCCGAGGAACAGGATGCGCTTGTGGCCCGCCGAGAGCAGGTGGCTGGTAGCGGCGAACGCGCCCCCGGTGTTGTCGTACTCGACCACGATGGCCGGTACGTCGGGGCCCAGCGGCGGGCGGCCGCACAGCACCAGCTGCGAGCCGGCCGCGGCCAGTGCGCGGGCATAGCCGGCCATGCGCTCGCGGTAGGCCTCGTCGGGGTTGATGTTCCCCACGAGAATGACCGCTTCGGCGTGCTCTTCGCGCATCAACTGGATCGCGGCCAGCTCGCGTTCGAGATCTCCGCCGGTGGTGCCGACAATGCAGAGCCGGCCCGCACGCGCGGCCTCCTCGTGTACCCCCTGCGCCACATGTGCGTAGTGCGGGGAGATGACGGAATTGACCACGATGGCCACGCTCTTGGGCCGCACACCTGCGAGTCCCCGGGCGTGGGCGTTGGGCACGTAGTCGAGTTCGCGCACGGCCCGCATGACCTTGCTGCGCGTGGCAGGGGCGTTGGGGTACGTACCGGAGAGGATGCGCGAGACGGTGGCGACCGAGACGCCGGCATGTCTGGCCACGTCCTTGATCGTCGCAGGGCGGGGCTTTCCGTCGCCGGAAGCGATCCGACGCGGCATCCGACCTCCCTGCATCCCGTTTTATTGCCTCGGAGTGTTAACCGTTTGAACTCGATGATGAGCCGATCGATGTGACACGTCAAGCGCGAGGGAGGCGGGAACACACCGCTCTTGACATGCCCTCCTCACGGTGCTTGCATCGCGCCCTGTGTAAACGGTTCAACATGTGCTGATACTCCGCACGTATACGAGCATGAGGAGCTCCCGTGGAGCACAGGCACAGACGTCGGAGCGGGTTACGCCGGGCAGGTTCCACCGCGGTGGCAGCGGCCGGGGCGATGATCCTCGTCGTCGGCCTCTCGCAGCTGGGCACCGCCTCCCCCGGCACCGGTACGGCTCAGGGCACGACCGCGGCGGCCGCGCGTCCGATGGAGAACCTGGGGCGCGGCGTGGTGGCCGTGCGCTCCGGCGAGAGCGACGTCCTGGTCTCCTGGCGGCTGCTCGGCCTGGACCCAGAGAACATCGGCTTCAACGTCTACCGCGCCACCGGCGACGGCGACTGGTCCCAAATCAACGACGACGTCCTCACCGATGGGACCAACTTCGTCGACTCCGGTGCCGACCTCTCGCAGTCCAACAGCTACCGGGTCACGCCCGTGGTCGACGGCGAAGAGGGCGAGCCCAGTGGCGCATTCACCTTGGACGGCGATGCCGCCGACGAACCGGTGGTCCGCGTCCCGCTGCGCGACGGCGGCCGGATCCAGTTCGTGTGGGTCGGCGACCTCACCGGCGACGGCGAGTACGACTACGTGATCGACCGCCAAACCTCCCCGCAGAGCATCGAGGCCTATTCGAGCGAAGGCGACTTCCTGTGGGAGGCCGACATGGGGCCGAACAGCACCGATCAGAACAACATCGAGGGCGGATCGGCCAGAGCTGGCCCACCGGCCGGTGGCCGGACGGCTCCGTGAAGTGGACGGCCCACGCGATCAGCGGAGCCGCGCCGCGCGCCGCCGCATACCGGCTCCGGTCCGGCTCCCCGGCCTCGCCCGCCACGCCCCTGACCGTCCATACCGGCGGTGCCGAAGTCACCGTGAACACCGGCGTTATCGAGGTGTCCTTCGGGCGCTCGGGCAAGCAGGTCGTCACGGCCGTCCGGCGCGGCGGCACGGTCATCGCCAACGGCGGACGCCTGGTCGCCTCCCGCCAAGACCAGCCGGGCACCGACGGCGCTGCCGTCGTCAGGACCGAGTCGTTCAGCGGCGTCGTGCGCTCGGTGCAGGTCGAGCAGGACGGCCCCGTACGCGCGGTGATCAAGGTCGAGGGCAAGCATGAGAAGGGCCGGCGCGCTTGGCTTCCCTTCGTGGTGCGGTTCTACCTGTACGCGGGCTCGGACGCCATCCGCGTGGTGCACACCTTCGTCTTCGACGGGAACGAGGACAAGGACTTCATCAACGGCCCCGGCATGCAGTTCACGGTGCCGATGCGCGGAGCGCTGCACGACCGGCACGTCCGCTTCGCCGGCGACGGCAACGGCGTGCTCGCGGAGACGGTACGCGGGATAACGGGGCTGCGCCGCGACCCGGGAGAGAACGTCAGGCGGGCCCAGTATGAAGGACGGACGACGCCCGACACCGCCACCTGGGACCAACGGGTCACTTCCCGCCTGCAGTACATCCCGGCCTTCGGTGACTACAGCCTGCGCCAGCTCAACGCCCACGGATTCGAGATCCACAAGCGCACCGCGCAGGGCCGCTCGTGGGTCCGGGTGGACGGCGGCCGCCGGTCGCGGGGACTGGCCTACGTCGGCTCCCCGACCGGCGGCCTGGCCTTCGGCATGCGCAACTTCTGGCAGCTGCACCCGACGAACGCGCCGGTGACCTGATGCACGACCTGATCGACTCCGACCGCAGCTTCCTCGCCCTCGACCCGCTCCGCAAGATACGCGAGGGCGGTCCGCTCGACCCCGACCCCGAGGCGCTCCCGGTGGGGATCTCCACCGACTGGGGCGCGCTCGCGGGGGCGTGGCTCACCGAGGGAGCGGGGCGGCGATCCGGTCGCCCGCACGAAGCTGATCAATGGCGCCAGGACGATCGCCGCCCTGCCCAACGGCTGGGTGCAGGGCGGCAGCGTCACGTACAAACTGTCCGACGGCACATTTTCCGGACCGGACGAGAAGATCGTCGCCGTGGGCGCGCTGAGCTCCGTCTTCGGGCTGATCGAGGTCATGACCGAGCTGCCGGCTCTACAAGGCCACACCGGAGGAGCAGCGCGCGGCCACGGGAGCCAGTTGGGGCAACCTCAACCTGCGGCAGGCGTATGCGCGGGCCACCGCGTACGCGGCGAAGCAGCTGGGGGACGAGGCGCTCGCGCAGCGTGCCTGGAAGGAGCTGCGTACCGGGCATGCGGGCTACCCCGAGGATCACCCCTTCACATCGGAGCGCATCGAAGGTCCGGCCGTGCTCAACCCCATCGCCGAGGCGAAGTTCTCCACCAATGCGAGTGCCCAGTTCGGCCTGACGGCCATCCAGTGCCTCGCCCTTGTCGGCGAGCACCTCGAGTAACCCGCACGCAAGGCCCTTCTCGGGTCCGTCGAGCGTCACCGCAAGGAGGAACACGGCAATGCAGCGAAGCGTCACCGGACTCCCGGCGCCCGCCGGCACCGGAACCGGCCGGGCAGTACCCCGCGGAAGGAGCGAGCCTCGTAGACTCGGCGTGGCCCTGCTCGCGGCCATCGTGGGCATGATCACGGCGGTGGTCGCGATGCCGCCGGCCTCCGCCCATGGGAACCCGTACGAGCGGGGCCCGGACCCCACCGTGGAGAGCGTCGCGGCCGAGAGGGGAACCTTCGCCACCGATGAGCTGGACGTCGAGCCCAGCCACGGGTTCAACGGCTGGAAGATCTACTACCCCAAGGACACCGGCCTGGGCACCTGGGGCGTGGCCGCGGTCGTGCCCGGCTACACCGCCAGCTGGAAGGACGAGGGTGCCTGGATGGGGCACTGGATCGCCTCGTTCGGGTTCGTCGTCGTCGGCATCGACACCAACAGCCCCACCGACCGGGACGACGCCCGCGGCCGGCAGCTGCTGGCCGCGCTGGACTACCTCACCGAGGAAAGCCCCGTCGCCGGCCGAGTCGACCCCGACCGGCTGGGCGTGATGGGACATTCCATGGGTGGCGGCGGTGCCATCCACGCCGCCACCCAGCGGCCGGAGCTGCAGGCCGCCGTCCTGTTCGCCCCCGCCTCGTTCTCGCAGGACCTGTCCGGCGTCAAGGTCCCGACCATGGTCATAGATCTCGGCGCAGGACACCATGCCGACTTCCTTTTCGATGAACCTACTTCCCGAGCCGCCCCCTGCAGGAGGCACCTGCCATGCTGTCGCTGCGCGCCCAAGAACCATCCGTTCCCGTCACCGGTCATCTCGCGATGGGCAGCCCGCACGGGCCACCCGTGCCCCTGACCGTGGACAGCAGACGCGTGCTGCGGGCGGGCCGGCCGTGGATTCCGGTGATGGGCGAATTCCACTTCAGCCGGTACCCCGCCGTCGAATGGCGCGAGGAGCTGCTGAAGATGCGAGCCGGCGGCATCAACCTGGTGGCGACGTACCTCTTCTGGAACCAGCACGAGGAGCAGCGGGGGGCCTACCGCTTTGACGGCGACCTCGACATCCGCCGGTTCGTCGAACTCTGCGCGGCGCTGGGACTGTCGGTAGCCGTGCGCATCGGGCCCTGGTCACACGGGGAATGCCGGAACGGCGGCTTCCCCGATTGGCTGGCCGGCATAGAATGCGTCCCGCGCACGGACGACCCCGCGTACCTGGCGCTTGTCAGGCCCTACTTCGCCCGCATAGCCCACGAGCTGCGCGGTCTGTGGCACCGCGACGGCGGCCCGGTGATCGCCGTACAGGTCGAGAACGAGCTGTACGACCAGCCCGGGCACCTCGCGACGCTGCGGCGCATGGCCGAGGAAGCCGGGGCCGACGCCCCCCTGTGGACGGCCACCGCCTGGGGCGGGGCCCGCATACCCCCGGACGTGCTGCTGCCGCTGTACGGCGGCTACCCGGAGGCGTTCTGGGAGGACGCCCACCCGGGGTGGGCGCGGGAGATGCGCCGCCATTACTTCTTCACCCCGGTCCGCGACGACCATGCCATCGGGGCCGACCTCCGCAACGCGGCGCCCGCCGGCGGCCCGGACGACCGCCGCTATCCGTACGCCACCTGCGAGCTCGGCGGCGGCATGGCCATCGCCTACCACCGGCGGCCGCTGGTGCCCGAGCGGGACGTCACGGCGCTGGCGCTGACCAAGATCGGCAGCGGTTCGGTGTGGCAGGGCTACTACCTCTACCATGGCTGCTCGCAGCGCCTGGAGCACGGCGTTCCCAACCAGGAGTCGCACGCCACCGGTTATCCCAACGACCTGCCCTCGGTCACGTACGACTTCCAGGCGCCGCTCGGCGAGTACGGCCAGGTCCGGCCCGCCTACCACGCGCTGCGCCGGCAGCATCTCCTCCTCCATGACGCCGGCGCCGAGCTGGCGGACATGCCGCTGTCGCTGCCCGATGCCAGGCCCGGCGGCCTCGACGACCGCACGACCCTGCGCTGGGCAGTACGCTCGCGCGGCGACACGGGCTTCCTCTTCGTCAACAACCACCAGCCACACGAGCCGCTGCCGGACCACGAGGACGTGCGCTTCTCCGTCAAGCTGACCGGCGGCACGGTGACCCTGCCCGAGGAGCCGGTGACCGTGCCCTCCGGCGCCCACTTCGTCTGGCCGCTGGGATACGAGCTGGGCCCCGGCGTGCGCCTGAACTGGGCGGCCGCGCAGCCCCTCACCCGCCTGGAGATCGACGTCACACCCACCGCCGTACTGGCGGCCACCGAGGGTGTCACGCCGCGGCTGCACCTGCCCGCCGGTACGCGGGTCGAGGGGCCGGACACGACGGTGCGGGTACGGGAGGCGGCCGACGGCACGCTGGTGACCGTGCTCGACCCCGGCACCGGCGCGCTGCTGACGGTCCACGGACCGCACGGCCCGGTCCGCGTGCTGGTGCTCTCCGCCGAGCAGGGGCGGCAAGTCAGCCGCGTCCATATCTGGGGATGCGACCGGCTGGTGCTCTGCGACGACCTGGTGCTCGCCGACGGCGAGGAACTGCGCGTGCACACGGCCGGGCCTCCGCACCGCTGGACGCCGACTTCGAACGGGCCAGTGTCCATCACATCGCCGTCCTGCCCGAGGTCTTCGACGAGAGCGAGGAGGCGGGTGAGGTCCTGCTGCGCATCCAGTACACCGGCGACGTGGCCCGGGCCTACATCGGCGGCAAGCTCATCGCCGACCACTTCTGGTACGGCCCGGTCTGGGAGATCGGGCTGCGGCGCTTCGCCGCCGAGGCCGTCCGGCACGGGATCGAGCTCCGGATCCTCCCGGCGGCCCGCGAGAGCCGCATCTATGTGGACCCCACAGCGCGCGACGGCCTGGACGCCGCCCACGCCCGGACGTCCGTGGACGCCGTGTCGCTCCTGCCGCTGCGGCGGCTCACACTTCGCGCACCGCGGGGATCCGGCCATGACTGACCGCACCCCGGTCAGCCGCAGCGCCCTGCTGTGCGCCGGCACCGGACTGGGCCTCAGCCTTGCTCGCCGCACCCGCCCTCGCCGCGTGCGGCACCGCGCACTCCCAGCCTTTGGACGTACGACCCGCGGCCACCGACATCGTGACCCGCATGATGGCCCAGGCGTTGGCCGACAGCGACACTCCGGACCTGGCGGGCATCGTCATCGACCAGTTCCCCCGCGACGGTCCCAGGCGTTCGCCGAGCACCTGTTCACCGACCCGACCGAGACCGTGCGGCCTTTCGGGGACGACCTCCTCAAGCTCGCATTCCCAGGTGCGGCCCTTGAGCGGGTACCCCACAGCTACTACGCCGCCGCGGCCGAGCCGTGGGCGATCCGGTGGTTGCACACCATCGGTGATGAGCTCCCCGACCTCCTTGCCGCCATAGGCCTCAGGTTGCCGCGGCGAGGGCCCTGATCGCCGACCCGGTGCGTGCTACGCGTTCCTAGAGGGCATCTGTGATGACCTGGCGCACGACAAGACGGCCGCGAGTCTCACCGCAGCCGCCGACACAGCGTGGCACCTGCTCACGCTTCTCCGCCCGGTTCCGCGCGACGAGCTGCTCTGCCGCTCCTCCCGTCACTTCACCGCCGGCAACGGGATCACATCGGTCGCCGCCATGGCGCTGCTGTACGGGGCCGGCAACATGCGCAAGCAATCGAAAGTTTAACCGTTTGTATTGACACTATTCGGGCGTGGGACTAGCTTCCGAGTCCCAAATGTTGAAGCGTTTCAACACGCCCTTCGAGTGGAGCGCTCGTGCCCCAGCTTCCCCGCCGCACCCAGCTGATCGGCGCCGCTCCGGCCGGCGCCGCGAACCAGTTCCCCAGGCCGCCGGGCCAACACATCAGCCGGCGCCGCTTCCTCACCAGTTCGGCGCTTGCGGCCGGTGGCGCGTTATCAGTGCCGCTGCTCGGAGCCTGCAACGCCAGCACGGAGTCCGGCGACGGCAAGACCGTCCTCACCGTCATGTACATGGCCAACGAGCTGACGAAGGAGCAGATCGCCGACTTCGAGGCCAAGAACCCCGATATCAAGATCAGGTTTATTGCGCACGACGGCACCCGGCTCAACGCGATGCTCGCCTCGAACGAGCCGCCGGACTTCGTGCGCGGGCCGGCCGTCGGCAGTGCGCGGACCAATGCACAGGGGTTGGCCACCGAGCTGGACCAGTACCTGGACAAGAGCAGCGTGTTGAACAAGGAAAGCCTGCTGCCTGTCAACGACAGCTTCCGGTGGGACGGCAAGCAGATCGGCAGTGGCCCGTACTACGGGCTCGTCAAGGACTGGAGCCAGGACGCGACGCTCTGGTACAACCGGGCGCTGTTCAAAGAGGCCAAGATCGAGCCGCTGAGCACGACCGAGCCGATCTCCTACGACGAGCTGTTGGAGATCGGGAAGAAGCTGACCAAGAAGAGCGGCGGCAAGACTCAGGTCTACGGCCTCGGCCTGGAATGGGCATGGAACCTGTACGCGCCGCTCTCGATGATGATTCTCCAGCAGGGCGGCGAGGTCTACAGCTCGGACCTGACCGAGACCGATATGACCACGCCGCAGGCCCTGCGAGCGCTGAAGTGGTACGTCGACTTCGCCAAGGCCGGCGTAGGTCCCACCTCCCTCGACCCGGCGCCGGACGGCGCAGACCTGTCGCTGTTCCTCGCCAAGCGAATGGCGATCACCCAAGACGGTTACTGGTACGGCGGCAATTTCGTCGAAGAGTCCGACGAGATCAAGAACAACATCGCGATGGCGCCTGCGCCGGTGATGGGCGACAAGCGGATCAGTCCGACGTACGCGGGCTGGGGCGCCTACATCCCCGCGAAGGCCAAGCACAAGGACGAGGCCTGGAAGCTCATGGAGTACTTCATGGCCGGGAAGCCGTCGGAGGACCGGGCCAAGAGCGGCTGGGGCATTCCGGCCTTGAAGTCGCAGCTGGAGATGATGCCTCAGGAGCTGCCGTACCAGAAGCAGGTCTATCAGACGCAGCAGGCCGAGTTGGAGTACGCCGAGCAACTGCCCGACTCTCCCTACATCGGCGGCGCCACCGCATGGGACCCCGTACTCAACAAGCACCTTCTGCGGGCCATCAAGAACGAGGTCACCGTCGAGGCCGCAGGCAAGGCGATCACCGATGAGATCAACAAGCTCTTGCAGCAAGGCAAGGACCAGATCGGCTAGTGACCGCCATGACAACGAAAGGGACCCGGCGACGCAGGAAAGGCTGGCAGCGGTATTCCAGCCGGACGTTCTACCTGTTCGCCTCGCCGTGGCTGCTCGGCTTCGCACTGCTCACGGCGCTACCGCTCGGCTACGCGTTGGCGATCAGCTTTACCAACTTCGACGGTCACAGCCCACGTTGGCGCTGGGTGGGCTTGCGCAACTACACCGAGCTCTTTGGCGACGCGGATGTCCTCGCCAGCATGGTCCGCACCCTCGCGTTCACAGCGATCGCGGTGCCGATCATGGTGGCCGGCGGGCTCGGTCTGGCGGTGCTGCTCAACCAGCGGCTGAAGGCGGTCGGCCTGTTCCGGGCGATCTTCTTCCTGCCATCGGTCGTCCCGATGGTTGCCGCGGCCATCATGTGGAAGCTGATCTTCAACCGGGACGTCGGCATCCTCAACGAGATTCTCGATGTGATCAGCATCCCTCCGGTCACCTGGCTGGTCGACCCGAACGCGTTCTACGCGCTGGTCATCCTCATCCTGTGGGGACTCGGCGGCGGGATGGTGATCATGCTAGCCGCCCTGCAGGGCGTGCCGGCTGAACTGGAAGAGGCGGCGATCATCGACGGCGCCAACCGCTGGCAGGTGTTCCGGAACGTCACCGTTCCGATGATCTCGCCGGTCATCTTCTTCCAGGTGGTGACCGGCGTCATCTTCACCTTCCAGATCGTCATTCAGCCGCTGTTGCTGTCGCAGACGCGCGAGGTCGGCCAGGTGACTCACGTGCCGGAGAGCACCCACCTGTTCATGGTGCAGGTGTACGAGGAGTACTTCGCCAACAATCGCTACGGTTACGCCTCCGCGATGCTGTGGGTGTTCTTCCTGGTCATCCTGGTCGTCACGCTCATCGTGCTGCGGTCCAGCCGGCTGTGGGTGCATTACGAGGTCGACAGCGAGGCTGACCGATGACGCAGACCACCGCGGCCACGCCGCCCGCCGTCAGCACACCGCCGACTGCCCGGCGCCCCCGTCGGCGCCCACGCCGTCGGGGCAACGCGGCGCGCACCTACCTGATCCTGATGGCGCTCGCGGTGCTGTTCGCCGGCCCATTCGTGTGGCTTGTGCTTGCCGCGTTGAAGACCAAGGCGGAATGGGTGACGATCCCGGCGAACATCCTGCCGGAGGATCCACAGTGGGGGAACTTCACGCAGGCCCTCACCGAGATCAACTTCCTGGCGTACCTGGGGAATTCGGCGTTCCTGTCGTTCGTGTTCGCGGCTCTTGTGACGTTGTCCAGTGCGGCGGTCGGGTTTGCCTTCGCCCGCCTGCGTGGGCGCGGCAAACGCCCGCTGTTCGTGTTGGTGCTGTCCACCATGATGCTGCCGCAGATCCTCACCCTGATCCCGACGTACGTGCTGTTCGCCAGGGTGGGACTGGTCAACACGTACTGGCCATGGGTGATGTGGGGCCTCGCGGCGTCGCCATTCCTGGTGTTCTTGTTCCGCCAGTTCTTCGCCGCCATCCCCGCCTCACTGGAGGAGGCGGCGATCATCGACGGGTGCGGGTACGGCCGGATCTTCGTGCAGATCTTCCTGCCGCTGTCCCGGCCCGTGCTGTTGACTTCTTTTGTGCTCTCGTTCACCTGGACCTGGGGCGATTGGATCGCCCCGGCCCTGTTCCTCGATCCCGACCAGACCACACTGTCGGTCGCTATCGCCTCGTTGTACGTCGACCCTCATGGCAACCCCGACGCCACGGTGCAGGCGGCCGCCGCCACCCTCTACGTGGTACCCGTCCTGGTGATCTTCCTGTTCGCTCAGCGCTACTTCATCCGCGGCGTCGTCAGTTCGGGCTTGAAGGGATAAACCTCGATACGCATGGTTCTGGCGGTCGCGGATGGCGCGACCGTCTGATCCGCCGCATCCGCCGTGAACGCGACCGCGGCCCATGCCACGGCCGCCGCAAAGGCTTCACCGAGTCCGAAGACGCCCGCCTGCTGGACACTGCCCACCCGACCTCACGCCGCCATACCTCCGCTGATGAAGATCCCTATATCGGGTCGACGCCGTCAATGGTCGGCACGACCGGTCGGATGCTGCCATCAGCATTGAAGTACAGGCGGTCGATCATGGTTTCGCGGTGGGTGCCGTCGCCGTTCGGGATGGCGAAGCGGTGGTAGGCGATGTACCACTGGTCGGTGCCGGGGACCTGGACGACCGAGTGGTGGCCGGTGGCCTTGATGCCTTGGCTCAGGTCCTTCTGGAGGATCGTCCCGACGCGGTTGCTCCAGGGCCCGGTCGGTGAGGAGCCGGTGGCATAGGCGACCCGGTAGTCCTCTGAGCGGGTGTCGTTCTCCGACCACATGAAGTAGTACGTGTTGCCGCGCCTGGCGACGAAGCTGCCCTCGTTGTAGTTCGCTGGCCGGTAGGTGCGCACCTGCGAGGAGTTGAACGAGACCATGTCGCTGTTCAGCGGCACCTGGTGCGAGGAGCCCTGGCCCCAGTACAGGTACGACCTGCCGTCGGCGTCGGTGAACACGGCCGGGTCGATCATCTGGCCCGCATAGGAGCCGGCCGGCACGAGCGGCTTGCCGAGGGCGTCGCGGAACGGGCCGGTGGGTGAGTCGGCCACCGCCACACCCAGGAGCTTGCGGGTGTCGCCGCTGGCGCGACCGGCCGAGAAGTAGAAGTAGTACTTGCCGTTCTTCTCGGCGATGCCCGGGGCCCAGGCCGAGTTGTCCGCCCACGCGATGTCGCTGTCGACGTCCAGGATCACGCCGTGGTCGGTCCAGTTGACCAGGTCCTTGGAGGAGAAGGCCCGGAACTGGGTGCCCGACCAGCCGGCGAAGCCGTCGGTGGTCGCGTAGAGGTAGTACGTGTCGCCGAACCGCACGATGTTGGGGTCGGCGAACAGTCCCGGGATCGCGGGGTTCGACACCGTGTTCAGCTCCCACTGCTGGTTGGTCCCGGTGCCGCAGGTCTGCTGCCGGAGGCGGGTGCCGTTGGCGGTCGAGGCGCCCGGGACCTCGAGGCATTTGCCGGAATGCCGCGCCATCAGCCGGGTGTGGCCGGCGCCGGTGTTCTCGATCTTCCACTGCTGGTTGGTCCTGGAGGAGCACGACCACTGGATGACCGCCGCGTTGTCGGCGGCAGAGGCACCCGAGACGTCCAGGCACGTGCCGGAGTGGCGGGCGGCGAGCTGCACATACCCGTTACCGAGGTGGCGGATGCGCCACAGCTGATTCAGCCCGTCATTGCACGTGTACTGGCCGACCTCGGCGCCGTCGGCCGTCGAGGCGCTGACGACGTCGGCGCACTTGCCTGAATACCGGGCGATCAGCTCGACCGAGGTCCCGTCGGTCAGATGGTGGGCGGCCGCCGCCGGTGAGACGGTGGTGAGGGCCAACCCGAGGCCGAGTATGCCGGTGAGCGCCGTTCTGCCTGCCGTTCGCATGACAACTCCTGAAGGTGTGATCGGAGGAGTGCGGGTGCTGTTCAGCCCGGGGCGTGTTCGACGTAGTCGAGGTTGGGCAGACCGCCGGCGCCGGTGGGGTTGAAGCGGATGATGTTGCTGCCCTCGCCGACGTTGACGGTCAGCGTCTTCGAAATCCACCTGGACCATGCGCCCGTGCCCTCGAACGACACCTGCTGGACTCGCGTGCCGTTGACGATGAGATCCGCGGGCCGGGCCGTCGTGGTGCCATTGGCGAACCTGACCGCGATGGTGGCGGTGCCCGCGCTGGCCGCGTTCACGGTGAACTGTGCATAGGCGCCGGCGGCGTTGTCACCGTTGCAGAATCCGGTGCCCGAATAGCCGGGCCAGTCGGCGTCGATGGTGCCGCTGCACACCGCCGGCGCCGTCTCCGCCTCGTATCGCGTGGCGGAGTCGCTGCCCCGCACGACGTAGGTGACGGCCGATCGCGCCGGCACGGTTGCGGTGAAGGCACCATTCGACACCGCAGTCGCGGGCTGGGCCGTCATGCTGTTGCCGCTGTTCGTGAGGTAGGGCGTTGCCATGCCGCCGCCGATCCCGGTGTTCTGCAAGGAGAACGTGACCTGGTTGGCGCTCGTGGCTGCGTTGAGCGCGACCATGACCACGCTGCCGTCGGTGTTGCGGAAGGAGGAAATGCGCAGATTGCTGTCCGAGGTGGACGCTGCGATACGCGTTGCGCCCGGACGGATGAACCGGCTGTAATTTGCCATCGCCCACAGCCGCTTGGATACGCGGTAGGCATCACCGTTGAGCTGGATGAAGCCGCGGGTGGTTCCGGTGGATGCGCCGTACCAGTACACATAGCCGTTGACGTTGCCACCGGTCAGCGCCGTGTGAATCTCGTTGGCCACCCGATATCCGTCGTAGCCGCTGCCGTCGTCCCAGGCTTCGTTCCATGTAGTGCCGTCCGGTGACCACTCGGACATCCACGTCGGTTTCGATGTGGCCAGGCGTGTGCTCGGGTAGCTGCCGTACGAGTGCCCGGTGTGCAGGTCGACCAGGCCGCGTGCTGTGCTGTCGGCCTCGATCGCATTGGTGTAGGTCTTCTGCCCGTCCCAGCCGACCACATCGCAGCAGGCCATGTTCAGCCCATGGGTGTCCGCCATCGGCCCGAGGACTTTGCTGAACTCCACCGCTTGTGCCGGCGTCAGCCGCATCGACGAATAGTCGGTGGTCCAGTTCGGCTCGTTGGTGAATCCAAGATCGGTGATGGGGATCCCTTCCTGGGCGTAGAACTTGGTGAACTGCACCAGATAATTCGCGTAGGCGCGCCGCCAGTCGCCGCTGGCGCAGGTGGCGCCCGACAGCCCGCACAGCGTGCCGCCGTTGGTGTCGGTGCCGTTGGTCTTCATGTACCCCGGCGCACTCCATGCGTCGGCATAGAACCGGTTCACGCCGTAAGCCTTGGCCTGTTTCGCAAGCC
The DNA here is from genome assembly GCF_002891435.1 of Streptomyces cahuitamycinicus. Taxonomy (GTDB): domain Bacteria; phylum Actinomycetota; class Actinomycetes; order Streptomycetales; family Streptomycetaceae; genus Streptomyces; species Streptomyces cahuitamycinicus. Next base: position 41,595 of record NZ_POUC01000003.1, on the reverse strand, counting down.
AGACCTGACCGTCGTCATTGCCGTTCCACACGTAACGCGGTGTTGCGTTCGGACCACCGGGATTCACCGGCTGGATGGAGCCGCTGCCGGAGGCGATCCCGAGCCGCAGGATCGACAGCCCCGCACCGCTGGAACGCGACAACAGCAGGTCCAGGACCTCCTTTTGCTTCTGGTCCGACAGTCCCTGCGAGCCGCGCATGATGGCCCCGCGCCCGAAGAATTCGGAGAAACCGAAACCGTCAATCTTCTGGTACCCGACAGCGCCGTTGACGGTCACCGTTGCGGCCGCCGGAACCGAGATCGAATTCCCGGCTCCGGCGGCGCCCGCGACTGCCGTGATCATCGCGACCACCACGGCGAGCAATCGACGTTTCATGACCACCTCAGCATGTCGAGTTCGTTTGGGTGAGCAGGCCGAGCCGCCACGGCAGCATGCTGTACGGGTCGCCGGCATTCGGGTCCTTGCCCTGGTACAGGTACTGCATTCCGCACGGGCTGACGGGCAGTGTCTGGTCGATGCCGTTACGGATCATCTCGCCATGGCTGATGTCGCGCGTCCACGGTGTGCCGCTGAAGGTCACGTTGGCCGCGCCGGCGAACGGGCCGGCCTCTGTCGCGGCCAGCGCCGTCCACGGTCCGGTGATGGCCGGAGCCGTCCACGAGCGGAAGTAGCGCTTGCCGCCGGAGTCGATCGCCTCGACGATCAGCAGATACTGCGAGCTCGACACGCGGTATACGTTGGCCGCTTCCCACAACGGATATCGAGCGCTGTCCTGCATGGCGACGACGGTGTTGCCGAAGCCGTTGGGGAAGTTCGACAGTGAGGTCTCCGACCGGTAGAGGTGGCCGTTGTCGTCGGAGGAGAACAAGTGGCATTTTGCGTTGTCGCAGATCACCCAGAAGTCGACCCAGTAGCCGTTGCCGATGTTGTCCCTGATGATCTGCGGCATTCCGTTGGCGTAGAAGGGCTTCGGTGCGGTCCATGACCGCGGGTTGCTGATGTCGGACGTGGTCGAGTACGCCGCGTTCGATCCGGTCTGGAAGACGAGATACCACTTTTGCTGCGGCGCGAAGTAGAAGACCTGGGGCGCGGCTTTGTAGCCGCTGCCGATCGCTGTTTGGTCGAGGTAGTGCTGTGGGGCGGAATTCGCCTGCGACCAGGTGGTGAAGTTCAGATACACCATGCTGTACGCGCCACTTTGGTTGGTGGTCGTGGCGAAGACGTGATACCGGCCGTTGTGGTACACGACCGACGGGTCCTTAAGCGCGCGGATGTTGTGCGTCGCATCGGATTTCGGCGAGATGAGTATCCCGCTGGTGTGCCAAAGCAGGATGGTTGTCACCAACGGCCTTCGCTGTCCTGCGGCTTCGGCGCGGCGAGGCACGGCAGTTGTCACCAGGTCGGCGTGCTACTTGTCACCAGCAGCACGGAAAGCACGGCTGTTGTCACCCGCTCCGGCGCTCCGTCGGCAACCTGAGCTGAGCTGCACGGCGTCACTGTCCGGCAGTCCTGTGCGACCTGTTCGGCAGGCCGGCCACTTATCAGGACGCCGCCGACGGGAGCATCGTCACGCGCGTCCGTTGCGCGCGGCGCCGGGCCCCGGATATCGGGTCCCGGACCGTCCGCCACAACCGCTCTTGACCTGGAGCGCGCTCCAGATACGAGCATAGGCGGCATGAACACCACCGATCCCCAGATCGTCCTCGGAACGATGGACTTCGGCACCCGCGTCGACCCCGACCGGGCCTTCGCGATCCTCGACTCCTTCGTCGCCGGCGGCGGTGTCTGGCTCGACACCGCGAACTGCTACTCCTTCTGGACCGACCCCAGTGGCGTCGGCGGCGCCAGCGAGCGCCTCATCGGCGCGTGGCTCCGGGCCCGCCCGGGCGCGCGCGACGCGGTGCGGATCGCGACGAAGGTCCGGCAGAACCCGCTCGTTCCGCACTCCTGGCCGAAAAGCGCCGAAGGACTCTCCGCCCGCGCCGTCCACGCCGGTGTGGAGGAGAGCCTGGGACGTCTGGGAGTCGAGCACATCGATCTGCTGTGGGCCCACGCCGAGGACCGCGCCGTGCCGCTGGAGGAGACGGTCGGCGCCTTCGGCGAGCTGGTCGCAAAGGGAGTGGCTCTGCGGGTCGGGGCGGCGAACCATGCCGCCTGGCGTGTCGAGCGCGCCCGGTCACTCGCGCGGGAGCAGCGCGTGGAACCGTGGACGGCCCTGCAACTGCGCCACTCACTCCTCCAGCCGCGCCCGCTCACCCCCGTGGCGGAGGCCGGCCACCGCATGCTCGCCGCCGAGGACCTGGACCTCGCGCGGTCGGAGGGGCTCGCCGTGTGGTCGTACAGCTCGCTGATGTGGGGTTCCTACGTGCGCGCGGACAAGCCGCTTCCGCACACTTATGATCACCCCGGGACCATCCAGGTGCTCGCGGTCCTGGACGACGTCGCCGACGAGCTCTCGGCCACGAGGAACCAGGTCGTCCTGGCATGGCTGATGCGGCAGGGGATCGATCCCATCGTCGGCGCGAGCCGGGTGGAGCAGATCGAGGAGGCACTCGCTGCGCGCCGTGTGCGGCTCAGCGACGAGCACCTGGCGCGCTTCGGCGAAGCGCGGTAGTGGCAGTCACCAAAGGAGCCCCATGACCACTCTCACCCCGGCAACGGCCGCCGACCGCACCGGTGTCTCCATCGACACGCTGCGCTACTACGAGCGCGAAGGGCTCATCGGCCCGATCCGGCGCTCCGCTGGCGGGCGCAGACAGTACACCGAGGACGACCTCTTCTGGATCGGCCTGGTCACGTGCTTCCGCGAGGCCGGCCTCGGCATCACCGACCTGCGGGGGTTCGTCGCCATCCTGCGCGCCGAGCACCCTCCCCAGGACCGGGTCGCCTTCCTTCGCGAGCGCCGTGCCTCCCTGGAGCAGCGGGTGGCAGCGCTGTGCCGGGCCATGGAGGTTCTCGACGAGAAGATCGCCTACTACAGCTGAGCGCCGGGAACCCCGCACTCAGCTCGCGCCGTGCCATCGAACCTTGACGGGCGCGAGTTTGTGTCTTCGAGGCCTGATCACGCGTTGGGCAGAAGCTCGGCAAGGCCGGATTTCCGGCGCCGAAAACAACGACACCCGCGAGGTCCTGCGGAACACCGGGCGCCCGCACAATCCGGCGACCGTGGTGCGCGAGGTCGACGCGGTGGCCCGGTTCACGCCGACCGAACACGAGTTCGCCGTCACCACGGCCGCCCGGCGAAAGGTCTTCGGCCTCGCCACCGCAGGCGTCCGTCTCGCTTGACCTCTTGCGCGTCAGTCCGGCAGCCAGTGCAGCTCGTGCGCCAGGGTTTTGGCGACGGCACGGATGCGGCGGTGTAGCGGCGACTGCTCGCGTGGGAGGACCATGTGGATCGTCAGGCTGGGCGCGCCTCGCAGCGGTCGCCAGGTGAGACCGGCCGGTTGTACCGTGGCCGCGGCTTCCCCGGCCGGGGCGAGGGTGGCCCCGTCGCGCAGGTCGCGCTGAGACATGTCGAAAGAGACTGCGGGCGTGTGGAATCGGGAGTGTGGTCGGGTGTCTCGGAACAGTGCGGACAGCTGATCGTGGATCACGGGGTTTGCCGCACGGTCCGGGAGTCGCAGCGGATACGCGGCCGCGTCGGCGATCTCGATCTCCGCGTGTTCGGCCAGCGGATGGTGCTGCGCCAGCTGGACCCCGACGCGCGCACGCCGCAGCAGGAACCGGCGCACGCCACGGCCCGGCTGTTCACCGCGGGTGATCCCGGCATCGATGCGGCCGTCGGCGACCGCGGGAGAGATCTCCGGTGTCGCCATCGGGACCGCGCCGACCTCGAGTCCGCTGTTGCCGCGAATCAGCCTGTCCACCAAGGCCGGTGTCGTCTCGGCCCCGGTGCTGAGGCTGTATCCGATGCGCAGCGTGCCCAGTTCACCGGCCGCCGCGCTCCGGGCGGTGTCCCATGCCCGGTCCAGCGCCGCCAGCGCGGGCGGCACGGACTCCGCCAAAGCCGCACCGGCCGTGGTCAATACGACGGTACGCGTGTTGCGGACCAGCAGGGGCGTACCGAGTTCCGCCTCCAGTCGGCGCATCCGGGCGCTGAGTGCGGGCTGTGCGATACCGATCCGTGCGGCCGCGCGGGTGAAGTTCAACTCCTGCGCCAGCACCAGGAAGTACCGCAGGCTCACCGTATCCGGCGCCACGTGACCTCCCTGCCGATTGATAACGATCCGTTCTGAGCCTATCCCGTACCGGTCTTTCCCTCGACCGCATATCAAGCCCTAACCTGCGCATATGACGATCCAACTGACCGCAGTACGGGACATCGCACTCACGCACACCGCCGATTTCGAGTCCGCCCTCACGGCTCTCGCGAAGGCCGCGGCCACCGAGCCCGGTGTGCTCGACTATGGATTCTGGCGCGACCCGACCCACCCGGGTCCTCCCCGATGTCGTAGCCTTCGTCGGCGACCTCCCGCTGTGGCTGGCCACCGACTCCCACGCGCTCCTCGAAACCACCTCCGTCCTCACCCAGATCCCGATGCTCCGCACCTAGTGAGGTCGGCGGCAGTTCTTAGCAGGAGCTCCCAGGTCACCCGGAGTGTTACGGTCTCGTCTCTGGACGGAGGTCGTCATGCATAAGTTGGTGGTCCTGTATTCCAAGCCCGCTGGCCCTGACCACTTCCGCGATTACTACGTGAGCAACCACCTTCCGCTGGTCAAGAATTGGCCCGGCCCGCTTGCGTGGCGCTACAGCTTCGACGTGGCGGCACTCGAGGGAGAAGCGCCGTATTTCGCGGTCTTCGAAGCCGACTTCGCTGACGCCGCCGCCATGGACGCGGCGCTGGCGTCGCCGCACGGCCAGCGGCTGGCCGCCGATGTCGCCAACTACGCCACCGGCGGTGTGGTCATCATCCACTATCCGGTACAGGACGGCACCGGCTGAGGCAGGCCGGTACGCTCCGGGACGCGTTCGGTCGGCCGCTTAAGGCCAGGTCTGGCTAGCGGCGGACGCCGTTGGCGGTTGCCGGTTCGTTGAGCGTCAAAGGTGGGCCGATGTCCTGGCCGGATGTCACGGTGGTTGATGCGTGCGTGCGGCGCGACGGCCGGGGCGGCAGCCCCACGTCCGTCTCCGACGACGACCCGCGGCGACGGACGCCAACCGGCGTGGGGTCGCTGCTGCGGCCGGCACCTCGCACGCGGCGTTCCTCGGCCCGGGGCGGACGCCGGACGGTGGCTGGCCGGTCCGGTTCTTCACCGCCACCGCCGAACTGTCCGGCTGCGGCCACGGCACGGTTGCCGCGCAGGCCGTCCGGTTGACCCGCACCGCGCTGGGCGAGCTGAACGACCGCCAACGCACCGGGGGCGCACGTTCGACACCGTCGCGATCCGCCGCCGATCCGTGAGCTGTCCCTTTCCCTCACGGCGACCGAGTACAAGATCGCCACGTACGGGGGCTCGACCGGGCCGGACGTTCAGGCCCTCGACACCGCCACCGGCACCGACCGCATGGCGCTACCGCACGAGCCGCGGTGACGGGCACTACCGGCAAGGTGGGGGATGCCGACGCTCGCTGGACTGCCATTGGTGATCCGACCCGCGTTCTTCCACACAACTTGTCCCGCTGCGCCATGGCGTACAAGGCCCGATAAAGCCGCAGCCGGGCACCTGTCGAAGCCGCCCAGTTCCTCGGGATCAACCCCCAGGGCAAGAGGAACGGCTACACACAGCTGCTGAACCGCCATCTCCGCGCCAGCGGTACGGCCCGCGACTTCGAACAGGCCCTCGACGCCATCACCGCCGAACTCCTCGCCGGGCCTGTCATCGACTACCAGCGCCGACGCGAGGCCCTCGCCACCTGGACCCTGGAACCCGAGAACTGGCAGCACATCCTCGCCCAGCTCCCGGTCCTCACAAGCCACCGAAAACCCATCAGCGACGACCGCAGACGCCTGGCCGTCAGCGCCTACATCTGGACCCGCGCCACCGAAGGCGAGCCCGACTTCGCCCCCTGCCCACCGCACATCGCACCCGATCCAGCGCTACGCGCTGTCTGGACGCGGGAGCGGCACAACGTCTTCCACTGGCTCCGCACAACGGACTACCAGCCCTACTACGGCGCCCTCAAGCCGCTACTCGAAGACCACGCCAAGCACCTGACCAAGGCGATCGACAGACGCTGAGCCTGAGCGTGATGGGCAAGGTCAGGACCGCGCGGTCCGGAACGCCAAATACCGACTGAAGGCTTCGTGGCTGTCGGGGGTGAAGCGCCACTCCAGCAGGGCCGACCGCAGCTCCGGCTCGGTCAGCCAGCCATGCCAGGCGACCTCATCGGGATCGGTGACCACGGCGTCCGGCACCACGGCTTCGTGCACGCCGAGCCAGTGAGGGCTCAGGCCGCTGCGGTCGATGAACGTGAACAGCAGGCGCGGCAGCGCACGAATGCTCAGCTCTTCGGCCAGCTCCCTCGCGGCGGCCTGTTCATAGGACTCGCCGACATTTGCGGCACCACCGACCTCGACCTCATAGAGCCCGGGGAAGCGCGACACCTGCTCCGACCGTCGGTGGACGAGGATCCGTCCACGCTCATCACGACACACCGTCACGGCGACTCGGTGCAGCCAACCCTCCTGGATGGCCTGCCGGCGGCTGACCACCATCCCCAGCACACGATCTTGATCGTCGACACGCTCCACCAGTTCATCCACAACGCACACCCTGGCAGAACCCACTGACAACGCCGCTTCTCTGAGCCCGCAGAGGCCGACCCAGGAGAACCAGAACTGGGAGGCCGGAGACGGATGACCACGGTTGTCGACCTGTCGCGCTCAGGCTCTCAACCACCCACAACACCGTCGGTGACAACCAGCTTGCCTATGTGACAACTATCGTGCTTCGGCTCAGCTGGAGCTCCACTGGAAACTGCCCGGCAGCCCTCCCCCGAGACCAAAGTCCAAATAGTCGATGTTGGGCAGTCCGGTGGAGGCAGCCGGGCTGAGCCGGACGGTGTGGTCGCCGGCGCTCACCGAAACCGTGACGGTTTTCGTCATCCAGGTCGACCAGGAACCGGTGGGCTCGAACGAGACACTTTGGACGGCCACGCCGTCGACAAGAACGTGTGCCTGGCGCGCAGTTGTCCCACCGTTGGCGAAGCGTATGCCGAGCGTGGCCGTGCCCGCCGACGCCGCGTTCACGGTGAATTGCACGTGTGCACCGACTGCGTTGTTCGCGTTGCAGAAGCCGGTGCCGGAGAACCCGGACCAGTTCGCATCGATGGTGCCGACGCAACTGGCGGCGGCGCTCTCCGCCTCGTACCGCGTCGCCGCCGCGTACGCCGCATGGCCAGGTACCACAACGAGCGCACTGATGAGCAGGCTTGCGCCCGCGAGGGCTGACTTCAGTCGCATGCCGGCTACTCCAGGTAGAAGGTGGCGTCCGCGCGGTCGGTGGCGGTGCTCAACGGCTGCACGTGGAGCGCGTAGCTGTAGTGGCGCAGATAGCGGCCCGGGGCGCTGACCGACTCGAAGCTCACCGCGGCCGGGTCGGCCTGGCCGGCCTGCCGGGTGAAGCTCGCAGCGTTCTTGAACCCCTTCGTGCCGTCGTTCTTGTCCAGCCAGATCTCGTAGTTCCGGTTCCGCAGGTAGTAGCCGGGATGGCTGGTCGACTCCAGCGACGCCGTGCCGCTTCCGGCCAGCCCGGTGACGATGCGGAACTGCGACTCGGCCAGGTTCGCCATGTTCGCGTCGATCCGTCCGCGGAACGAGACCTGCCGGATGTACCGGTCCGGGAAGTTGTACGACCTGAAGCGGTGCGGCGTGACCCCGTCCGGCACCGGGATGCCGAAGTTCGGTGTGCCGTCGGCGTTCCAGTACAGCTTCTGGATTCGGGTCCGCCGGTTCGGGTCGTTCAGCGGATCGCCGCTGATGTCCCGGTAGCTGCGGTCGTGGTACACCAGCACGTCGCTCTGCCCGTCCTCGGAGACCGTGAACGAGTTGTGCCCCGGGCCGTACTGGCTCGTCGCGGCGTTGGACCTGAACACCGGCTGCTGCCTCTTGCTCCACGACGCCGGGCTCATCAGATTGCTGGACGCCGACGCGGTCAGCATCCCCAGGCAGTAGTTGCTGTCCGTGGCACTAGCCGAGTAGGTCATGAACACCTTGCCGTTGCGGATGAGCACCGACGGGGCTTCGTTGACCTTGTGCCCGATGGTCTCCCATGACAGCGTCGGCACGCTCAGCCGTGCCGGAGTGCCGGAGATCGTCCACGGGTTGCTCATCAGCGCCAGGTAGAGGCTGCTGTTGTTGCCGATCGCCGGGTCCTGCTGGGCCCAGGACAGGTAGCGGGTGCCGTTGTGGGTGAACGTGGTCGCGTCCAGGGAGAACGTGTCCGCGTGGGTGACGATGCGCCCCTTCTCGACCCAGGTACCGGTGAACGGGTCGGGACTGCTGTTCTCCAGCACCCACATCCGGATCCGCCAGATGTCGTTGCTGCGGCCCGCAGCGAAGTAGATGTACCACTTGCCGTTGATGGAGTGGATCTCCGGCGCCCAGATGTGCGCACCCATGTCACCGCTGGCGTGCTTGCGCCAGATCACCGACTCGCTCGCGTCGGCCAGTCCTTGCAGCGTCGCTGCCCGGCGCAGGATGATCCGGTCGTACTCCGGCGCCGTCGCGGTGTAGTAGTAGCCGTCAATGTGCCGGAAGATGTGCGGGTCGGCCCGCCGTGCGATCAGCGAGTTGGTGTACGTCACCGACGGTGACGCCCACGCCACTGATCCGGTCAGCAGGGTCGCTGTGGCCGCCGCGCCCAGTGCGGGGACGGCGAGGAAAGTACGTCTGCGCATCGCTAACTCCTCAGACGGGGCTGACTCCTCAGACGGGCTGCAGCCGCCACTGCTGGCAGTTGTTGTTGAGCCACCTCCACTGCCGTACGGCGGATCCGTCGGCCGTGCCGCAGCCGGGCACGTCGGCGACCTTGCCGCTGTTGACGTTGACCAGCCGCACCCAGCCATCCTGATCGGTGACGATCATGCGGAATTTCTGGCAGTTGTTGTCCAGCCACGACCACTGCTGGATGTTGGTGCCGTCGGCGGAGCCGCAGGCGTCGACGTCGAGCGCCTTGCCGCTGCGGACGTTGACGAGCCGGCTGGTGTCGTTGGCCAGATCCCCGATGCGCCACTGCTGGTTGGTGCTGCCGGTGCAGCTGTACTGGATGACGTCCGCACCGTCGGCGCTGGAGGCGCCGGACACGTCGAGGCATTTGCCGCTGTGGCGGTTGACGATTCGGTATGCCGACGGCGTGGCCGCGGTCTCGCCCGCCGGGCCGGCGAGTGTTACGCCGGTTGCCACCGGAGTGCCGAGGTTCGGCGTCCCGTTCGCGTTCCAGGTGAACTTCTGCGCCCGGGTGGTCCGCGCGTTGCCGCAGCCGCCGTTGGAGGCCGAGTTCGCGTGGTAGACGATCCAGTTCTCGGTGCCGTCCGGGGAGGTGAAGAAGCCGTTGTGGGCCGGCCCGTAGACCCTGTTGGCGTCGTTGCGCTGGAAGATCGGGCCGGCCGCCTTGGTCCAGGACGAGGCGGCCAGCGGGTCGCCACCGTTGTAGGTGAGCATGCCCAGCTTGTAGTCGGCGGTCTGGCACGAGCTCGCCGAGAAGGTGACGAAGGTCTGGCCGTCGCGCTGCAGCGCCACCGGCGCCTCGTTGACCGGCGCGCCGGACCGCTCCCAGGAGTTGGTCGGCTGCGAGATGACGCTGAACGTGCGGCTGGCGAGCGTGTGCGGGCCGCTCATCGGCGCGATCACCAGGCTCTGCTCACTGCCGCCCACGAACCCGCTGCCGAGCAGGTAGAGCGAGCCGTTGAGCCGCAGCACGCTGGCGTCAATGAGCCAGCCGCCCGGGGTGAGATTGGAGCCGGTGAGCGCGTTCTTGTACGTGTACGGGCCCATCGGGTCCGCACCGGCGCTCTCCAGCACATGGGTGCGCTGGCTGTCGCAGCAGTTGGCGCCGACCTGGCCGGCGGAGTAGTACAGGTACCACCGGCCGTCGATGAAGTGGATCTCGGGGGCCCAGAAGTTCGTCCCACGCGATGCCGTGCTGTCCTCCCAGACCTGCACGCTCGGCGCGGTGGCGAGTCCGGCCAGTGTCGGCGACTTGCGCATCAGCAGCTTGTTGGTGAACGTCGTCGTGATCAGGTAGTAGTTGCCGTTGTAGTACTCCAGCCAGGGATCGGCCCCCTTCTGGGACTTGATCGGATTGGTGTACGGGCGGCCAGGTGCGGCGGAGGCCGGCTGCACGACGCCGACGGACAGCGCCACCCACAGCGCCGTCACCGCGGCAAGGAAGACGCGAGAGCGAGTACCGGACATGACGGAACCCTTTCGGCAGTGATCGTTTCAGTCCAGTGGTCATACGGGTGGGGCACTCGGCGTATCGAGCAGTCGGCGGCTCCCCCGCAAGGCGGCTCAGCCCCAGCGCTGCAGGAGCCGGTCGTACTCGGCCTGGGTGACCGGCAGGACGGTGCCATGGCGCGGCCGGCCGGGCATGGTGTAGCCGGAAACGGGTGACCACTGCCGGGAGTTGAGGTCGGTGGTCGTGAACGGGACGTAGCCCCGCCCTCCGTACTCGTCGATGAACATGTACCAGCGCTCGTCGGTGTTCGACTTGAAGACCAACGGACCTTCGCCCTGGCTGATCGCGTTGTTCCCTAGGCACTCAGCGACGAACGAGTAGCTGCGGTTGAGGATGGTCGCCGACTTCTCCGCGAGGATGAACTTGCCGCATGAAGTCTGCGACGCGCTCCGCTCGTCCTTCGTGAAGCGGTAGTAGGTGCCGTCGTGCTTGACGAGCGTCGAGTCGATCGTCGAGTAGCCCTTGTCGACCCAGACCTGTGGGGCGCTGAAGGTCCGGAAGTCGGATGTGGTGGCGTACATCATTCGGTTGTAGCTGCTGCCGGTGTGGTTCGGATCGCCGGCCGAGTACAGCTTCGACGCCCAGAACACGACGTACTGGCCGAGCTCCTCGTCGTAGTACGCCTCCGGGGCCCACGTGTTGCCGGCCGTGTCCGGTGAGACGCGTGCCAGGCGTGGCGCGCTCCAGTTCACCAGGTCGGTCGACTCCCAGACCACGATGGACTTGCTGCCCGTCCGCTGGACCTGGTCCCAGTTGCCGTTGCCGTACATCCGCAGGTCGGTGGCGATCTGGTAGAACTTGTCGCCCTGCGGCGAGCGGATGATGAACGGGTCGCGCACGCCGCGGGTGCCTGCGGTCGAGGTCTGCACGGGCCGCCCGCTGTTCAGCTGCCGCCACCGGGTCGGGTCGTTGCCCTGGCTGAGCGCGAAGTAGACCTGCTCGCCGGCGGAGGTGTTCTCGCCGGTGAAGTAGGTGAAGAGATAGCCGGCGTACTTCGGGACCGGAGCCGCGTCGACCCGGACCAGTTGCCACTGCTGGTTGGCGGCGCCCGTGTCGGTGTACTGGGAGATCCGCGCGCCGTCGGCGGTGGAGCGCTCCCAGACGTCCAGCGACTTGCCGCTGTTACGGTTGATGAGTTTGACGTATCCGCTGTCGGTGTCCACGACGCGGAATTGCTGGTTGGTGCCGCCGGTGTCGGTCCATTGGATGACGTTCGCGCCGTTCGCCGTGGACGCCGAGGAGACGTCCACCACCTTGCCGCTGTGCCGGGCCCGGAGCTTGTGGTAGCCGCTGCCGGAGTCGACGAACTGGAACTGCTGGGCGGCCCGGTCGGCGCGGGTCTGCTGGTGGACGGCGGCGCCGTCGGCGTTCGACTGGTCGGCGATGCCGATTGCTTTGCCGCTGTGCCGCGCCACGAGCTGGTAGTACGCGCCCGGATCGATCACGGCCGCATTCGCCGACGGTCCCACGATCGCCGCGAGGCAGCTGGCGATCAGTGCGCCGACGAGAACGAATATCGTGCGGCGGCGTAACGGACGTCTCAGTGCGGCCGGTGCGTGGAAAGGCTGTCTCATGGAACCCTCCTGGGTTGCAGATAGCTGACCAGGGACAGGTTGTGTTCGCGGACCCCCTCGACGACCAGGTCCGCCATCCTTCCGGCGCCGTACTCGGAGAAGTGGGTGTTGTCCTTGTATCCGTCCTCCTCTTCGCGCAGGTAGAGCCTGGCGGAGGCGTTCGGACCCAGCGACTCCACCAGTTCCTTGCTCTTGGCGGTCAGGTCGATCACCGGCACGTTGAGCTGGGAGCCGACCCTGTGCGTCTCCGCCGGCAGGTCGACGCCCACGCCGTTGACATGTCGCGCGGTGGGAGTGAGCCGGTTGCCGTCGAAGTGCCGCCGTACCGGTGGCGTGACGAGAACGGGGTTGGCGCCCCTTTCCCGCACCTGGTTGATCATGGTGGTGAGGTTGCTGCGGAACGCCGATGCCGACGTGGACTTGTCGTTGTGTCCGAACTGGATGAGTACCAGGTCGCCCCTCTTGATCAGCGGCTTCATGGTGGGGAACAGCGCCGAGTTGCGCAGGAAGCTCCCCGAACTCTCGCCGGAGTCCCCGTAGTTGGCGATGGCCGCGCCCGCCGTCACATGCGTGGGCAGGATCTGCCCCCAGCCGGTCCACGGAGCGAGCATCTGGTCACATGTCGTGGAGTCCCCCGCCAGGTACACCACCAGGGGGTCGGTCGCCGCCTGCACCGTCAGGCCGGACAGCTGCGGCGCCTTTCCGGCGAAGGTGATGTCCAGTCCGGGCCTGCCCGTCCCGCCTTGGCCCGTCGGCTGGCCCTCCGGCTGCCGGACGTTGATGGTGAAGGTGTGCTGGCTGATCGTGCCGGCCGCGGTGTCGACCGCGGGCAGGACGCGGCGGCGGGCCTCCACCGACATCGAGGTGTTGCCCGCTGCGGCGCCGTCGCCGATCCATGCGGTGACGGTGTAGTTGCCGGGAGCGACGTCGAAGTGGCAGACGATGGGCGCGCCGCCGGAGCACTGCGGCGGCCGGCCGGGCGGCTCGGGCGATGTGCCGGTCTCGACGTCGAGGTAGTCCACATTGGGCAGACCGCCGGCGCTGGTCGGACTGAGCCGGATCGTGTTGCTGCCTGGATTCAGCCGCACGGCCGAGGCTTTCGTGGTCCAGCTGTTCCATCCGCCGGTGGGCTCGAATGACGTCGACAGCACGGTGACGCCGTTCACCATCACGGCGGCGGGGCGTGCCGTGGAGGAGCCGTTGGCGTACCGGATCGCCAGCGTCGCCGAACCTTCCTCAGTCGCGCTCACCGTGAACTGCGCGGCCGCGCCGACCTCGTTGTCGCCGTTGCAGAATCCGGTGCCGGAGTAACCGTCGTGGTTCGACTCGATCAGCCCATCGCATGTGGCCGGCGCGGTTTCCGCCTCGTACCGAGGGGCCGCGGCGGACGCCACCGCGGGGCTGACTATGTGGCCGACGCCGGCCAGTATTGCGGCAAGTACGGCAGTGAGCAGCGCTCCGCGCCGTCTGGCTAAAAGCATGATCGACCTCCAGAAGCGTGGAGTGGGGCGGTGCCGGATCATCGGCCCCGCCCCACCACACGTCAGACGCGGCGACGGGTGAAGCGCTGGTTGGCGTTGCCGGTGTAGGTGTACTGGGTGATGCGAGCGCTGTTGGCGGTGGAGTACTCCCAGACGTCCATGGCCAGGCCGGACTCCCGGTTGACGAGACTGATCACGTCACCGCCGTGGTCGACCACGCGCCACTGCTGGCCGGTGGCGCCGGAGTCGGTCTGCTGAGCGATGTCCGCGCCGTTCGTGGTGCCAGTGGGCTGGAGGAACAGGCCGCTGTGCAGTGCCTTGACGCGGACGTGGCCGTCGCCGGCGGCGACGAACTCGAACCGCTGGTTGGGGCGGCTGTTGGGGGTGTACTGGACGAGCCGGGCGCCGGCGGCGGTGGAGGCCTCGTAGATGTCGGCGGCCTTGCCGCTGTGCTGGGCCACCAGGCTGTAGACGGCCGGGCCGCCGGGGGTGTCGCCGCCCAGCTGGGCTTCCCACCTGGTGTTGGATCCGGCCGCGTCGGCGGGGAGGCGGTCGCGTGCGGCGGTGTCGTCGTACATGGTCCAGCGGGCCCAGTCGACGACGGTCCTGGGGAAGCGCTGGTCGCTCCAGAAGCTGGTGTGGCTGCCGCCGACGAAGGTGAGGAACGCCTTGGGCCAGGCCATCTCGTTGTACGCCTGGCGGGCCGAGTCGTAGCGCGTGAGGTTGTCGCGGTCGCCGTGGACGAACACGACCTTGGCCGTGATCGAGGTGGCGGGGGTGCCCATGTCCTCGCACGACTGCGGGTTGGCCGAGACGATCCGGCTGTCGGGCCAGGCGGTCAGCAGGCCGTGGGTGGTCATGCCGCCCAGGGAGTGGCCCGAGACGCCCACGCCGATGTCGGTGTTGATGTGCCCGGCCAGCGGTCCGCTCGAATTGAGGGCGAGGGTCTGCGTGATGATTGCGGAGACGTCCTTCGACGGCTCGCCACTCCTGACTTCGCCGGCGCCGTTGTAGCTGAAGTGCGGGGCGGGGACGATGAAGCCTGCGGCGGCCAGCGGCCGGATGAAGAACAGCGAGTTCTGCGGGCTGCTGCCAAAGCCGTGGGTGTAGTTGTAGACGGGGAAGACACCGTCCGCGACCGGGGCGTTCGTCACCGGGTTGCCGCCCGGGGTGCCGGTGGCGGGGTAGTAGACGTAGGTGGTGCACGGACGGCTGCCGCGGGTCCAGTTGTACCGGCGTACGCCGACCGCGAACGGCGTGGTCGGCGCCGTGCCCAGCGGGCTGACGGCGGCCGGCGCCGGTCCCGTGCCGAGCAGTGACAGACCCACGCCCGTCGCCCCGACGGCGCTGATGCGCAGGAATGTGCGTCTTTGCATGGTCATGGATGGCTCCTTGGGTACGGGGAGACGGGGCGCTCAAGACCTGTTCGCCGCTTTGGGGACGACGTCGATGACCGCCGTGACCGGTCCTGTGCGCGTCGTGCCGGTGACCGTCACCTCACCCGGCTTGTCGGTCGCGCCGGGCGGCAGCGGCTTCCAGCGGACGGGGACGCCGGTGATCGTGTCGTTGGCGGTGGTGAGCATGCGGATGGAGGAGGGCAGCTTCGGGGCGGCTCCCACCGTGGTGGCGGTGTAGAGGGTGTCCTGGAGGATGTGCTTGGCGCGGCTGGCGTTGAAGACGTTGATGGACGCGTGCGGCTCCCACGTGTTCGCCAGTCCGGGCACGGCCCGGAACATCGGCTGGTAGCCGGCCGGCTCCCACACCAGCACACCTGAACCTCGGTTGTCGACCACGTCGTTGGCGGCCTGGAACACCCTCCGGATGGCGTCCGCCTGACCCTGAATCGTGCGCGGGAACGGTGAGTTGGGCAACGGCGAGCCCTCACCGCCCGAGGCGGGGTAGGCGGTTTCGGCGACGTCGACTTCGTAGTCGGGGTAGGTGGTGGCGATGGTGTTGAGATTGTGATCCAGCGCCTCGGGCGTGCCATGCCACTCTGGGTAGTACGAGATGGCCAGCACATCGGGGTTCTGGCCTTTTGCCTTCACCCGGGTGAGGAACTGGTGCCAGAACTCCATGGTTTTGGCGAGCTTGTCTTTGCCGACGATCGCGTGGATCTCGACCTTGGACTTCGGTGACGCGTCACGGACGGCCTTGATCCCGGACACGGCCAGGGTGGTGAACCGGTCCCACGCCTGGTCGTAGAGCTGTCGCTCCGCCGGGTCGGTTGACCGCCAGTACTTCCAGAGCAGGCCACCGCCGGGTTTCGACTGGTAGATATCGGCCTGGTCGACGAAGTACGGCGGATTCGTGGTTCCGATGTGGGCCGCCTCGCTGCCGTACATGAAACCGTTGATGATCTCGTTGCCGACGGCCACCTTTTCCGGCGTGGTGCCCTGCCGCTTCAGTCGCTTCAGGTAGTCGGCGGTGTAGTCGTACACGGCCTTGGACAGGTCCGCGAACTCCAGCTCGGCCCAGCGGCGTGGTTTCGGCTGCTTGCTCGGGTCGGCCCATGAGTCCGCGTAGTGGAAGTCGATGCCCAGGCCCATGTCCCGCTGCTTGATCCACTTGGCTGAGGTCAGTGAGCGCTCCGGACCCTGGCGCGGTATCGGAGTCGGTTGACCGGTGCTCTCGCTGCGCGGTTCGTTGAATATCCGCAGCCGGGCGTACTGCATGCCACGGTCCTTGGCCACGTCGAGCAGGTGTGGGCCGGCGCCGCGGTCCTCGGCCAGGGGATTGACCCAGTACTGCCGGTCCTGGACGTCGTCCACCCAGGACAGATCGGCGCCGAGGGTGAGGTCGTCGCGCAGGTAGTTGAAGACCTGGAGCTCGCTGACCCCGGCCCGGGCACTCCCCTGCCCACCGGTGAACATCAGCCGGACGAAGCGCGTTCCCGGCCGGGTGAACAGGTGCACTTCCCCGCGCGCCACGGCTCGGTTACGGGACCGGTCGGCGATGGTCTTCCACCGGCGGCCGTCGGATGAAGCCTCCACCACGTACGGGTAGGCCACGCCACGGTCCGGGAAGATGACCTTGACCTTGCGCAGGTTGTCGTACCCGCCCCCGAGGTCGACAGTGAGCCATTCCCGGGCGCCGGCGCGATCGGGGTGCCAGGACGTCGTCGGGTCGCCGTCGATGGCCAGCCCGGCCTGTGACGAGCCGCTGCTGGCCGTCGCCGAGGCCCAGTCCTTGGCGGCGATATTGCTTTCGATCGGCTTGATGTCCGCGCTTCCGTAGATCGCATTCGCCGGCGTGGGCGCCATGAGTAACGTCGCGGACGCCACGGTGACCAACGTCGTCGTGCCTGCGATGACGCGGGCCGGACGCTTGCTGCTCATTCCTTCTCCTGACCATGTGACGGTGTCGTGGTCCGAGGCACGCGGTGCCGCACGCTCTGCCGGTCGGAGAGGAGACCGGCAGAGCGTGCAGCGGGTCAGGCAGCCGGGGCAGCGACATCGAGGCAGTCGATGTTGGGTAGTCCGGCTGCCGTGGTCGGATCCAGCCAGATGGTGTTGCTGCCGGCGTTCAGCGGGACGGTTGCGGTCTTGGTCGACCAGTTCGACCACGCGCCGGTGGTCTCGAAGGAAACGGGTCCCACCGTGGTGCCGTTGACGACGAGGTTCGCCGGCCTCGCCCCGGCACTGGCGGCGTTGGCGAACCGGATCCCCACCGTCGCTGTGCGGGCGGTCTCCGAGTTCACGGTGAACTGCGCGTACGAGCCCGCGGCATTGGCGCCGTTGCAGAACCCGCTGCCGGAGAAGCCGGAGTGATCCGAGTCGATCGTGCCCTGGCACTCCGCCGGGGCGGTCTCCACCTCGTAGCGGACCCCCGGCGGCGGTGGTGTGTCGCCGGATGTCTTGACGAGTGAGAGCTGGTCGACGATGACGCCGCCGGAACCGGACGCCCGCACGGTGACGGTGGCGGCCCCGCTGGGCAGCGCGATGCCGGTGAGCTCGCGCTTGGCCCAGCCACTCGACGACGGGATGCCGAGGGTGCGTTGGCTGCCGTTGGCGCCGGTGATCACGACCTGTCCGGCGCTGCCCCGAGCGTGCAGGGACAGGGTGTAGGTGCCCGCGGGCACCGACGCGATCCGCTGCTCGACGCCGCCGCTGTTGCTCACCTGGAGGGCGAAGCGAGACCCGTTCACACCACCGTTGACGTTGGTCACCGAACCGCCGAGGTTCCGCCATCCGCGCACACTGGAGACGATGATGCGGTCAGCCTGGATGTCCGGGTTGAGGATGTAGTTGTTCGCCGGCCCGGCACGCCACTCGCCGGTCGTGGCGTTGAACTGCCACTGGCTCACCGAGTGGAACTGCGGCCGCGCGCCGGTCTTGGTGATCGGCACCCACTGGTTGTACCCGATGCCGTTCCAGGCGAAATCGGCCCAGCGGTCACCGGCGTAGATCACCGTGTTCTGCTTGGTGCCGTTGACCGTCACGAAGAACCCGGTCTGGGTCACGTGGCTGTAGTCCATCTCGGTGCCGGCAAGGACGTACTCGCCGCTGTACGAGCCCTGAACGTTGCTGCTGGTCGACTCATTGACGTAGTTGACCGAGGTGTTCCAGCCGTGCAGGTCCGACGCCGCGTGGTAGTACTTGCCGTCGAGCTTGAACATGGCGTTGCCCTCGCGGCCGGAGCCGCGGCGGATCTCCACGCCTGGCTCGATGCGCAGCGAGTCGGACTCCCGGAACTTGGCCACGAAGCCGCGCGAGCGTCCTTCGCGGTTGGAGAAGATCAGGTAGTCCTTGCCGTTGTCGTCGGTGAAGACGGTCTGATCCCCGGTTCCGGTCGTGGGCGAGTTGGTGATCTGGGTCTGGAAGTAGCCGTAGTCGAAGGTGTCGGTGGGCGAGTCGCCCTGCAGCAGCAGGACGCCGTGCCCGCCTCTGCCGGTGTGCCACATCTGCGTGGCCAGCACGTATTTGCCGGTGTTCTCGTTGTACGAGACACCGAGCCGCCCGACCCAGCCCGCACCACCCAGGTTGGCGCCGCTGCCCACGCCGGTGGAGCGCGTCGCGACCCGGTTCTCGAACTTCCAGTTCACCAGGTCCTTGGACGAGTACACGGGGATCGACACGAAGCTGACGTCGCCGTCGTACTTCCTCGTCGGATTGGCCCGGTAGAGCTCGGCGCCCCGGTAGTGCACGCCGTACCAGTAGTAGGTGTCGCCGAACTTGAAGACGCCGCCGCCCTGCGAATAGATCGGGTTGCCGTCGGTGTCGTTCCAGAAGGTGTTGTTCGTGATGGTCTGGAACGTGCCTTCGTCAGCGGCCTTCAGATCGCCGGCGGCGGTCATCAGGGCTGTCTTCGCGTCGGCGACTTCCGACTTGCCGGCAGATGTGTCGTCGGCTACCGCGGCCGCGGTCCGCAACGCCTTGGCGAAGGGCTTCCAGGAGCGGGCCGTGTACTTCGACGGAGTCCGGGTGTGGTACTCGGACACGATGTGCTTCAGGCCGCGCTCCTTCGCCGGTGCGGCAGCGGCACGCCGGTCCTGGACCTCCTTTTCCGGCGCCTGCGCCGTCAGTCTTTCCTTTACCGGTTCCTCCGCCGCAGCGGTACTCGCCGACACCGGGGCCGCCAGCGCCATGGATAACACCGCGGCGGCGGCCCACTTCCAGTACTTCGAGACAGCACGCGATCTGTGCCTCAAGATGTCACCTTCCATCATTCTCAAAGGCGCCGAGATCCGGCGCACTTCCGCTGAAGGGCAGTCCCACATTGGTGCCCCTGTCGATCAGGGCACTGTTCGCTGCGAGCCGGAGGTGGGGCAGCAGCGGCAGGCTTCCGTCGGTCTGGCGGGGCGCGTCCCAGCCGGACGTCGACACGCTCTGGAACTGGGAGTCCGACAGGGGGACACCGAGGTTCCAGGTGTTGTACGCGGCGTTCGTGCCGGTCATGTACGACGTCGGCGTTCCGGTGTAGCCGATGTTGTTGCGCAGGTTGCCCCGGCCGACGGCGGCGCCGCTCGAGTTGACTCCCCTCATACTGAAGTTGGGGTGGTTTCCGTAGCCGGTGTTGTTGAAGAAGTCGTTGGCCACCGGGTGGTGGTTGGCGTAGAAGCCGGCCGCCTTGTTGAGGAATGCCACCGAGGAGCGGACGGTGTGCTTCGGCGCGTTCGCTTCGTAGTCGCCCCCGTAGCCGCCGGACTTGAAGCCGGCTCCGTTGCCGGAGGGCGTCGTGGTCCCCGGCACGTAGCCGTTGCGCCAGGCCCACGAGTTCTCGATGGTCACGGGCGAGTAGGTGGAGATGAGGTCGAACCCGTCATCGGCGTTCCACCACGCGCGGCAACCCCGGAAGACGTTCGCGGCGCGGCCGGCCGGCGTGTAATGCGCACCGAACCCGTCGGCGTTCTCGCCCGGCCCATCGTTGCTGCGCAGATCGTAGTTGTCGTGCGAGTCCGAGTTGAGGACGAGGTTGCCTGCCCCGCCGTTGATGAACAGGCCGGTGCCCATGTGGTGGTGGGTGTTGATCTGCTCGAAGACGCCGTTGCTGCCGGAGATCCAGATGCCCCAGGACTCGGCGTTCCGGTTGTTGTTCTGCGGAACGCCCTTGACTTCCAGTCCTTTGAGGTAGATCCAGCTGCCGGTGACGTTGAAGCCCTTGATGCGGCAGTTGTCCGTCATCCGCGAGAAGTCGAAGACCGGCTTCTCGCCCGGATAGGCCCAGTACCGGATCGGGTTGCCCGAGCTGCCACTCTTGTTCAGGGTGATCGCGTCGACTCTCGCGCTCTGGCTCGAACAGGCGCTGTTCGCGCGGGTGTAGGCGTAGGTACCGCCCCGGAAGTAGACCGTGTCACCCGCCTTGGCAACAGCCTGCGCACGGGCGATCGACCGCCACGGAGCGGCCTGCGTACCCGCTGCGCCGTCGTTTCCGTTCGGGGCGACGTAGTAGGTGCTTCCGGCCGCCGCGGCGCTCGCGGACGCCGAGCCGGGGGCCATGACGACGGAACTCGCCGTGACCACCGAGACCAGGAGGGCACGGGTGACGAACTTCGCGGTTCCCACAGCGGGTTGCCTGACCGCCGTCGAGATCTTGATGGAACGTTTCATAGATCCTCCGGTGCAGGGACAGGGCAGGTGATCACCGTCGGTCATGTTTTCGTCGGCACGGCCCAGCCCGCCGGTGTGGTGAGGGGCGATCTTCGCCGCGGAGTGCGGCGCCGACCGGGAGAGTGATGGGAGTGCTCGGGCATTGGCGCCGTTGTCCAAGACGTGTTGAAACGTTTACTACTGCCGGTGACGTGACCGTGTCAAGCGGTACGGTCGTCTTCGTTGTCGGCCCAGGTGATGATCGCGCGGCGATCCGGTCCCAAGTTCCAGCGACCACGCAAACGCTTTAACTCATGCTCCTCGGTGGCGATCGGGGACGCGCTGAGCCCTTGCCCGCTTCCGTGCGACTGCGACCGCGAGGCCGCGGACTCCAACGCACTCAGCAGCCACCGCTATAAACGATTCAGTGGCGCAGCCCGGGGGCAACCCGCCCGTACAGGAGCCGGCAAGGCCGTCCCGACGGCCGCCGTCGGCCGTCGGGACGAACCAACTCACCTGGGGAGGTCCATCAGGAGGATGCCGTCGCCCTCGCCCTCCGCGCCGCCCTCGATTTTCAGACCGAAGGCCATGCGCGTGCCGTCGGGCGATACGACGGGATTGTTGGCCCCGAAGCCCTTGTAGTGGTTGAACGTGGTCATCCGCTCGAACGTCCCGGAGCCGTCCAGCGAGAGGCGCCAGATGTCGACCATGCCGGGGAACAGGACGAAGGCGAGGTCTCGCTCGACCATCGTGTAGCGGCCGGCCGGGTCCGTGCCTTCGGCTTCCTCGTAGAACAGCGAGGTCGGCGCGTAATCCCTGACGCTGCCGGTGCTGAGGTTGACGCCCATGGCCTGTCCGCCCTTGTGGAAGTAGGCGGAGAAGATCAGTTCGTCGTCCGGGTCGGCGTCGCCATCGGGCAGGGACCGGAAGTCCTGAGCCTCGACGGCCGGCGTGGCCAGGGAGACATCGCGCTTGTCGAGGGCAACCCGCCGGTCGGCGATCTCTGGCATACCGTTGCGGTAGACGATCCGGCCCGTCAGAATCTTCGACTTGCCGAACAGGGCGTCGACGATCACGTCCGGGCTGGTGAAGTCAATGGTCGACTGGTTCCATGCGATGCGGGTGGAACCAGGTTGCTTGGACACCGCGACGCCCTCCCAGCAACTCTCGCCGAGACGGGCCGGGCCGCGTGTACCCAAGGGCCGCTGGAGCACCCATAGTTCGCCGCGGAAGCGGTCACCCTCGGGGTCCTCGGCGCTGCGCTCATCCACCGCGCACATGACGATGTCGCCGTTGGTCAGGTGGTGCGCCCGTAGCACTCCCCCGTGGAGCGCGGTCGACCTGGTCAGATTGCGGCTCGCGCCGGTCGCCAGGTCGTGCTCCCAAAGGTCACCGATCGGAGCGTCGAGGAAGGCGAGGCGCTTGCCATCGGGAGACCAGTCGGCCCGTTGCGGTGCGCCGTCGTTCGGCAACTGGATGTCCAGCAGCCGGATGTGGTCGGGCAGGTGGTCGACCGGTGAGCCGTCGAGGGTGCCCTTGTTCGGATCGAAGTCCAGCAGCGGCTGCCGGCCTGCGGCAGCGGCCGAGGACGTGTTCTTGTCCGTGGCCCCGACCGGCTGTGCGTGCACCTGAATCAGCAGGCACGCCAGGGTGATTGATCCCGCGAGCATGCGTAAGTGACGGGTAGTCATATTCGGCAGCTTGGCAGTCCGACGGTGCCGGCGCAAGAATCTTCTTGCATCGCACGAAGAGCCCAGGCCCCGGCCCGAGGGCGGCCCTCCTCTTGTCCTTACAATCGCACCTATGCCAGTGCCTACGCGGACGAGGATCCTTGACGCGGCGTGGGATCTCTTCCTGCGGGAGGGATTCGCCGGGACGACGGTGACGCAGATCGAGGCGTCGGCCGGCCTGTCGGCCGGGAGCGGCAGCTTCTATCGGCACTTCCGGTCCAAGGGGGAGGTGCTCCAGGCGGTCGTCGACCGCGAGGTCGACCGCGCCAACGCCGAGCGGCAGACCGGCCCCGAGCCCGAGGAGACCGGAGGCGACGTGCGGGCCGCGCTCGCGGTCGAGTTCGAGCGCCGGCTCGGCAATCTGCGGCGACTCCACCCGCTCATGGAGCTCGTCGCACGCGAGCGCGACCATCTCGGAGCCTCGGTCGACCATCTCGACGAGCTCTTGGTCGCCCGTAACGTCAGCATCCGTTCGCAGCGGCTGGCCGGCTTGATGGCAGCCGGGGCGATCCCGGCGCGTGACGCGGAGGCCCTCGCGGCGGTCATCACCTTCGCGCTCACCGGCTACCACCTGTCGGTCCGATTCTTCGGACACCAGCCCGCCGGGGTCGGCGAGGAAGCCCTGATCACCACGCTGGTCGACCTTGTCGCAGGCGCTTAGCACGCGCCTTGCCTACGTCGGTCGTTTCCGTTCGAGTTTGATTGTTTGAGTTCGTCTCCTGGACCGGGGCTACGCCATGCATTGAAGTGTCCTCATCACTTCACGAGGAGAGCGCCATGGACATACCGGCAAGAATCAACCGCCGGACCCTGCTCACCGCCGCCGGCGGAACGCTCGTGGCCGGAGCCCTCGGCACGGGCGTGGCGCGGGCCGACGCCACCGTGGGCATCAATCCCGCCGCCGACCAGGGCGCCTGGGAAGGCTGGGGCACCTCCCTCGCATGGTGGGCCAATGTGTTCGGCGACCGGGATGACTTCGCCGACCTGTTCTTCTCCACCAAGACGGTGAGCTACAACGGCGCCTCGCTGCCCGGCCTCGGCATGAACATCGTCCGCTACAACCTCGGCGCGTGCAGCTGGAACGACGTCGGCGGCGCGCGCATGGTCGTGTCGCCCAACGTCCCGCGGTTCAAGCAGATCGAGGGTTTCTGGCAGGACTGGCGCAACGAGGATCCGGCATCCTCGGCGTGGAACTGGAGCGCCGACGCCAAGCAGCGCGCGATGCTGGTCAAGGCGACCCAGCGAGGCGCGATGAGCGAGCTGTTCGCCAACTCGCCGATGTGGTGGATGTGCAACAACCACAACCCGTCCGGCGCGGCCGACGGCGGCAACAACCTCCAGTCGTGGAATCACCGTCAGCACGCACTGCACCTGGCCGCCACCGCCCGCCGCGCCCGTGATCAGTGGGGCGTGAACTTCCGGACGGTGGAGCCGTTCAACGAGCCGTCGTCGAACTGGTGGAAGGCCGACGGCAAGCAGGAGGGCTGCCACATCGACGCGACGACGCAGCGCAGCGTCATCGCCCACCTGCGCACCGAGCTGGACCGGCTGGGCCTGGACGGGGTGGCGGTCGCGGCATCCGACGAGACGAGCTACGACCTCGCCCGCACCACCTGGAACAGCTTCGACTCGGCCACCAAGGGCCGAGTGCGCCAGGTCAACGTGCACGGCTACCAGGGCCTCAGCGGCCGCCGTGACCTGCTGGGCAACGACGTACGCGCGTCGGGCAAGATCCTGTGGAACTCCGAGCACGGTGACAACAACGGCACCGGCATGATGACGGCCCGCTGCCTGCTGATGGACTTCCGCTGGCTCAAGCCGACGGCCTGGTGCTACTGGCAGGTGATGGACCCGACGGCCGGCTGGGGCGCGATCCGCTACGACGGCAGCTCGGGGCAGGCCGGGGCCGTGGAGACGAAGCTGTACGTCCTGGCGCAGTTCACCCGGCACATCCGGCCCGGTATGCGGATCATCAACACGGGCGTGAATTACGCGGTGGCGGCGCACGACCCGGCCGCGCAGCGCCTGGTGATCGTTGCCGCGAACAACGGTGCCGCGCAGACCCTGACCTTCAATCTCTCGGCGTTCGGTACGGTGCCGAACGGCACGGCCACCCGCTGGTCGACGCTGACCTCGGGATCCGGTGACCGGTACACCCGGCGCCAGGACCTCACGGTGAGCGGCAAGCTCGTACGCGTGCCGTTCGCGGCCGGCGCCGTACAGACGATCCAGGTGGACGGGGTGGTCCGGTGAAGAGCGTAGTGGCGGCGATGGTGCTCGCCGCCTCCGTGCTCCAGCCTCAACTGCAGCCCCAGCCGACCGTCGCACAGGCGGGGCCGAGTGTGACCTTTCTGGCGGATACCGTGCTGGACCAGTCCGCGCTGTACTTCGTGTCGTACGACGGGCTGGTCAACAACAACGCGTTCCAGGACGCGCTGGTCACCTACAACGGGTACCAGTACGCGGCCTGGTACACCTCCAGCCGCAACGCCGTGATCGCGCGGCGTGCGCTGAGCGGGGGCGGCTGGGAGAAGGCCGTGCTGCCGCACCGGCTGAGCGTCAACGATTCGCACAACGTGATCTCGATCGGCATCTCGCCACAGGACGGCACCCTGCACGTCGCGATGGACACCCACAACACCCGGCTGTACTACACGAAGTCGGTGGCGGGGCTCGCCACCCGGCCCGGCTCACACCAGTGGTCGCCATCGGTGTTCGGCACGGTGCAGCGGACTCTTGGGGGCGTCGAGCTGGGGAACATGACGTACCCGCAGTTCGTCGTGACGCCCGAGGGCGCGCTGCAGTTCAGCTACCGGACCGGCGGGTCGGGCAACGGCGTGAACGAGCTGGCCGAGTACACGGGCGGCAGCTGGCGGAAGCTGGGCGGGGGGTCGTCCGCGACCGGGAACTACACCGGGCCCAACGGTGTCGTCTCCACGACGCGAAACATGTACCTGCACGGTCTCACCTACGACCGGCGCGGGCGGCTGCACGCGGCGTTCACCTGGCGCGAGGGCAACACCAGGGTGCTGTGCAGCCCCGGCGGTCTGAGCAACCACGACACCGGTTACGTCTACAGCGACGACCGGGGCCGGACCTGGCGCAATGGCGCGGGCACGGTCGTCGGGACCACCGGCGGCACCCGGATCTCGGTCAACTCGCCGGGCCTGATCGCCGACCCCCTGGACCCGAACCACGGCCTGATGAACCAGGAGGGCCAAGGCGCGGACTCCGCCGGCACACCCCACGTCGTGATCAGCTACGTGCCGGGCAGGTTCACCCAGTGCGTCTCGAACTACGCACAGCAGCGCACCCGGTACGGCCGCACCTTCCACGTCGTGCGCAACGCGAACGGCACCTGGACCAAACGCGAGGTCCCGGTCCCACCGGGCAGCACGCAGCGCACAAAACCGGTCTTCGACCGCAACGACAACGCCTACCTGGTGATGCCGCGCGGCCGGATCGTCTCGGCGAGCAAGACCGAAGGCTGGAAGGACTGGACCCTGGTCTTCGACCGGCCGTCGATGAACGCGTTCGGCGAGGTCAACGTCGACACGTCCAGAGTGGCGGTGGACGGCGTCCTGTCGTTCCAGTACCAGAAGCGCTCGACCGGCACCACACCGTCGCCGATCCGGGTGGTCGACGTTCGCCTCGGCTGATCGTCAGCCGCGAGTCGATGAGCTCCGTCCCGCCGAAATCAACGCTGTCCTGGCAGCGAGCGGCGCGGCGCCGACCGCTTCGCGTTGCCGGGCAGCGGGTTCGGCGAGCCCGGCAGCGACGAGGCCCGGATCATCAGCTCCGGGAGGATAAGGGCCCGTTCGACGGGCCGACGGCTGCCCTCGAGGAGGCGTGCCACCAGCATCTCCACGGCCATACGGCCCACCAGCGCCTTCGGCGGCCGCACCGCCGTGATGGCCGGATCGGCGAGGTGGGCGACCTCGTCGTCGTAGCTGACGAGCGCCATGTCGTCGGGAACGCGGATCCCTCGCTCCGTCAGGTACTGGAGCAGCGAGATGGCATCGGGATCGCTGTGGACGATGAGTGCGGTGGTGCGTGAGCGGCGGCAGCCATCGAGGATGTCGCTGATGATCCCTCGGTGCCCGGGCATGCTGAGCGCGATGCTCTCACGTATCAGGAAGTCGTCGGGGAGGCCGAGCTCGCCGCAGACGCGGTGCCAGCCGACGGCGAGGTGAGCCGACGTGGGGCTGCCCTTGGACAGGACGAGCCCGAGGTTGCGGTGGCCGAGCGCATGCAGGTGCCGGACCGCCATCTCCAGGCCGAGCGCGTGGTCGCTGCGCACCCATTCCAGCTGGTGCGGCGTCGGGGTCCACTCGGGTGTCTTGCGCTCCACGAAGACGACGGGGATGGGCAACTTGCTGATCCAGTCGATCATTTCGTTCGTCTCGCGCGGGTCAGGGCCGTCCAGGTTCGGCGCCAGCAGCAACCCCTGCACCTGGCCCGATTCAGTCAGCCGGACGATTTGCCTGCAGTCCTCCGCCCGGTCGTAACTGGAGCCGCGCAGCTGCATGTTCACACCGTGCGCGGCCGCGGCGTTACGGGCGCCGCTGACGATCTGCGGCCAGTAGAAATCCAGCGAGGGGACCACCATCCCGAGCGTGAACGCGGGCGTCTTGAGCCGTCGTCGGCGCACCGGCTCCTGCTCCAGCGCCGACGGCAGCGTGGCCCCGCCGTGCACCCGGGTCAGCAGACCGCGATCGGCGAGGGCGGCGATGTCCCGCCGGATGGTCAGCTCGCTGACCGACAGCTCCCGGGCGAGATCGCGTACGCGAACGGCCCCGTGCAACCGAAGCTGGTCCATCAGCCTCTCCCGGCGCTGCAGGGCGAACATTTGCTGCGTTCCGATGGACCTCATGGGTCGTCCCCTCCCGTTCGGTACGGAGCTGGGTGCCATGTTCGAGTCTGGTCGGATTATGTCGTATGTGTTCGAGCTCTGGTGGCTGCGTATGGGCGACCACCTCTCCGGCTCAGCGTCATCTGGCTGGAACTCTCAGGAAACACAAATGGCACCCGCCCTGGTGGCGTGTGCCCCGAGGCGGAGGAGCACGCACTTGATGCAGTCCACCTCGCGCGCTGATCGTGCGGGCCCGTTCGGCGAGCCGGTCGGCGGCGGCAAGGAGGGCCGGGGCCTTCATCGCCCGGGCCAGGAAGGCCAGGTCGAGGCGGTCTGCTGACCGGTCCTGCGACCCGTGGCCGTGCCGGCGGAGGGTGCGTCAGCATCGACGGTGGCGGAGGTGTGGGCCGTCAGCCGGCCTCCTTGCCCTCGCCGCCGTCGATGACGGTGAACAACCGGTCATAAGAGCCCAGCTCGCGCTGTTCGACCTCGATGAGCGGGCTGGAGGCGGAGCCGACGGCGTGGATCTGACCTGTGGGCCGGCGGCGTGCTTCCTGTCTCATCGCCTGTCCGGCTTCGGCGTGCTCGGGGTCGGTGAGGGTCTGGTGGCGGGCCCAGCAGCGGGCATGCTGGGCGACGATCTCGCCGCCGGAGGTGAGCACGATGACCTGCTGTCCGCTGAAGTGCCGTCCGGGCAGGAACGAGGTCTCCAGATAGCCGTTGGCCCGTTCCACCAGCCCCTTCGCCTCCGGGTCCCTGGGGCGCCACAGGTAGATCTTGGTGGCGAGCAGGCCCGCGAACGCGGCGAACTCGGACGTCGGGCGGCCGCGGCCGACGCCGGCCTCGTTGTCCCAGACCAGCGTCTTTGGGACGGCGCCCCACTCGGCCAGTAGCCGCCAGTGTCCGTCGGTCAGGTCGCCGGTTCTGCGGGAGGGCAGCATCCGGGCGGTGATCACGCGGGAGTAGCCGGACACCATGACCAGGACCGGCGGGCGTCCGCTCTGCCCATAGCCCAGGGGGATGTCCGCGTCGGGGAACCACAGATCGCACTGGGCCAGCTCGCCGGGTCGATAGACCGTTCGCGAGGCCGGATCGACCGGGAGGCGATCGGCGACCGCCGGCTGACGGCTGACGGCTGACGGCTGACGGCTGACGGCTGACGGCTGACGGCTGACGGCTGACGGCTGACGGCTGACGGCTGACGGCTGACGGCCATAGTCTGCACCCACACGCACAACGACCACATCGACGCCGCACCCGCCCTCGTCGACCGCACCGGCGCGCCGATCTTCCTGCACCTGGACGACCGTCTGCTGTGGCGACACACGCATTCCGACCGGGACCCGGACGGCTATCTCTCCGACGGCCGCCGTCTCACCGTCACCGCAACGGAACTGACCGTCCTGCACACCCCCGGGCACACGCCGGGCGGCATCTGTCTGTACTCCGAGGAACTGGCCACGGCGTTCACCGGCGACACCCTGTTCCATGGCGAGCCAGGAGCCACAGAACGTTCGTACTCGCACTTCCCGACGATCATCCGCTCCATCCGTAACCGCCTGTTGACGCTGCCCCCGCACACCACGGTCAACACCGGCCACGGAGACAGCACCAGCATCGGAGCTGAAGCCCCGCACCTCGACGCCTGGATCGAGCGCGGTCACTGACGAAGCGCCTGTGCGCCGCCACGCCGTCTGGTGTTTTCCTTGCGCGCCTTGCCCTTGCCTCATCACCGCCAGGGAGCACAAACCTGTAGAAGCCCACAGGCACATGCCGACGCAATTCACCGCGCGGAAGCCCCGCCGGAGCGTCCCGGCAGGGCTTCTTCGTCTCGAAAACGCCCCTATCCGCCGCATGACCGCCTTGCGGCAGCGTCGTCGTCACCGGCCGGTCCCCTGCCAACGCCGCGGCGGTGGCGCTCCAGTTGCTTGGCGAGCCACCCAGGCAACAGCCGGCACGGCCCCGCTCGCCCCTGACGCGGTCAGCACGCCTCCGAGATCGCGTGCCCCCCGGGGCTCCTGACCGGTCAGGGGCTCAGCCGCGATCTTGCCGTTCGTGCGGCCACCCACGAGGCGAGCGACACCCGCGCTTCGACGATGTCACTGCGCCGCCGCAGCGGATTCCGCCGCCACCGCCACCACCGCACCCTTCCGTGCTGTGACGCTCCCATCGGCCGATATCCCATCCCTGCTGACCTCTACCGACTTTCCGTGCCGCGGAGTGCTTGGCGCCGAGCGATCCGGAAGATGTCGTCCGCAGTGATGACGCCCGCCGGTTTCTGCCCTTCGGTGACGAGGATGGGCAGGGCATGGCCCGAGGAGAGCTTTTCGAGCACGTCCTGCAGCAGGTCGTCCGGAGCGCAGGTCGTGCAGCATGCCCAGGGGGTCGCCACGTCGCGCACACGAAGCGTGTCCCGTTGTGCTGCGGGGATCCTGGCGAGCCGCGGGAGGTGGACCAGACCGCTGGGGCGCCCTTCGAAGTCGATCAGGGCCAGTGTGGAGTGGTGGGTCCGCGCGGCCACGTCGTCGATGCAGCGTTGCACGGTGAGCCAGTCCTGGCATGTCTCGACGGGGCTCGTCATGGCATCCGCCGCTCGCATGCCGCGCAGGGCAGGAGCGAGCCTCGCACGCTGGTGTTCCGCGCCGGCGACGATCACGACGAAGAAGCCGATGACCGTCAGCCACAGACCGCTCAGGGCGCCGCGCAGGACGACGATCCACCCGAGGCCTATCAGTACGACGCCAAGGACTTGACCGGCTCGTGCGGCCACTCGCTCAGCGCGATCCTGATCTCCGGTACGCCACCACGTCAGAGCCTGCACCACCCGTCCTCCATCGAGCGGCGCGGCGGGCAGCAGGTTGAACACGGCGAGGACCAGGTTCACCCAGCCGAGCCAGAGCAGGACGGCTGCGGGCACGGCCGTCCCGGGCAAGGTGTCCAGCCCGATGCCCGCCCCGAGGGCCAGCGCACTCGCGAGCAGGCTGGTGAGCGGCCCGCTGACGGCTATCCAGAAAGTCGAGCCGGCCGTGCGGGGCCTGCCCATCCGGGTCATGCCGCCCAGGGCCCACAGGGTAATGCTCTCGACGGAGATGCCCTTCTTACGAGCCGTAATCGCGTGGGCGGCCTCATGGGCCAGCAGGCTGGCGAGGAGAAGCAGGGCCCCGGCCAGGCCGGCGATGGTGTACGTGGCGTTCGACTGGTCCGGGATCATGGCCGGGAGGGTCTGGCTGCCCAGGCTGTAGCCGAAAAGCACCACGAGCAGGGGCACGGTCCAGTGGATGCGCAGTGGCACCCCGAGAACGCGGCCCATCCGTACCGAGTTGTTCATGGCCTTCTCCTGCGGACCGGGGCAGGCGGCCCTACGCCGGAACCGATGTGCCGCGGTGTCCACGGGCCGGCACCCGCACGGCATCCGTCTGCTGCCGGTGTCACTCGATGGGGGTGGATGACGGTGGACGTCGCTTTCCTGGTCATGGGCGGATCACTTTCGCTGGCAGGTGTCAGGGAGGCAGCAAGACGGTGAGCCGATGCAGGTTTGGCACGTACGCCCATGCGACAGACCTTCTGACGGTGTCTCAGCCGGGCAGCAGCGGGCACGACGACGCCGAAGTCGGCCACCACCAGCCCCACGGTCGGCGGTGCCCGGGTGCTCGCCCGGGCCCGGGATCCCTCTGCCATGCGTGTCAACGGCTACGGCCGGAGCACGGCTGTTCAGTGGTCCCTGCTTGTCGTCGGTCGAGGCTGACCGGTTGAAAACCGCCGTGAGGATCAGACCGGCCACCAGCACGACGGCGAACACCACGATGGCCTTCCAGCGCCAGTCGAGGCGTAGGTCGTCGACTTCATGGGCGCCTGCCTCGTCGTGGGCGTCTGCGTCCTCAAAGGCATCCCTGTCGGCCTGGGCATCGGGAAACTGATGGTTCAGCGCGTCCATCAGCCCGACCAGCTCGGGGTCGTCCTGGGAGAGGCGGCGCTCCATCTCTGCCAGGACGCGCCGGTCGTCCATCGAGGGGTTCATACCGATCACCTGCGTTCGGGGGACGCGGACTCGGTCGCGGAGTGCATCGCCGTCTGGTCCATGAGGTACGGGCACCGCTTGGCTTCCATGGGCAGGGAGTGGGATTTCGCTGCCGGAGATTTCGGCCATGGTCGAAAGGATCCGCAGATGCATGGCGGCGCGGTGGCCCTCGATCCGCTCCACGACGTCCGCCAGGGTCTGGGCAGCCTCGAACTCGCCCTTGGCATGGATGACCTTGGACCACCGGGCACGCTCCCGTGCGGGGGCTGCCAGCAGGCAGGCGAACACCACCAGGAGGATGAGTGATCCTTCTGGCCGACGAGAGAAGGCCGCTCGGGTACACAGCGCAATACCCCCTGCTCGCAGGTTTCTCCACCGGCGCGTCACTTCACGGATTACCCGGGCGGATCGGCTGGACGCCTGCCGAGCAGGCACAAACATGGCCGTCTCGGCCCCTCATTCTTTGCCGCCCTCCGGCAAGATGGGAGCATGCCGACAGGAAAGCGTCCCCAAGCCACGCATCCAGTGGCACCGTCTGCCGCGGTTCCCGTCCGGGATGCCGCATCCGTCAAGGGAAAGGAACCCCCGGCGGCAGCGATGGAACGCCACTTGAACCAGCTCATGGGCGCCTCCCTCGACAAACGGCGACTGTCCCACGAGGACCTTGAGCAACTGCGGCAGCTCGCCGCCACGGCGGCCGGCCGCGGGACAGCCCTGCGCATCCTGGTCGCCGAGTACTTCACCTCCCTCCACCGGGTCTGGACGGACCTGTCAGGCACCGGGCGAGCTCGGGAGCCCGAAAACCTGGCGGAGGTCGGTTCCGCTCTGATCAGGGCGATCGGCGAGGCGAGCGTGGCATTGACCGAGGGCTACGAAACCGCCCATCGTGCGGCAGTTCGGGGTGAGGAGGCGATGCGGCGGGAGTTCGTCGACGACCTCCTCGACGGCCGAACCGACCTGGGCCGCCTCGCCGAGCGGGCCGAACGCTTCGGGCTGCGGCTGGTCGGGCCACACAGCGTGGCCGTCGCCCGGGCGGGCAAGCCGTTCGGCGCGGGAGACGACACCACGCGCTACGTGGAAGACGCGCTGACCGCCCGGTTCACCACACAGGACGTGCTGATCACCACCAAGGACGGTCTGCTCGTGTGCGTATCGCCCGGCGCGGTACCGCATGTCCCCGACTTCTTCGCCACTGCGGTGCGCAGTGCGGTCGACGAGCCCTGCCGCATCGCCGTCAGCCGCCCGCGGCCCGGTCCCAGTGGCATCGTCCGCTCGTACCAGGAGGCGCGCAGCACCTTCGACCTCGCCGCCCAGCTCGGTCTGACCGCCCCGCGCGTGTACGCCTCTGACCTGCTGGTCTTCCAGGTCCTCGGCAGGGACCGCGCCGCCATCACCGACCTGGTGGCCACCGTCCTCGGCGGCCTGGAAGAAGCACGAGGCGGGCCCCGGGCACTTCTGGAAACCCTGGACGCGTACTTCGCCAGTGGCTGCCTGAACACGACCACGGCACGTCGGCTGGGTGTGAGCGTGCGTACCGTCACCTACCGGCTCACCCGTATCCGGCAACTCACCGGCCATGACCCCACCGACCCCGACCAGCGATACATCCTGCAGACCGCAGCCCTCGGCGCCCGCCTCCTGGACTGGCCCTCCCGCCCGCTGCAACCCTCGGAGTGATCCGGCTCGTTTTCGATGGGTACTGGTCACGCATGAACGAGTGGTCGCCGGCACCGTCGGCGGGTTACCTGCCGATCAAGGACCACGGCCTCATCGGCGACGGTCGCACGTGCGCCTTGGTGGGCCGCGACGGCACCGTCAGCTTCATGTGCGTGCCCCGCTTCGACGCTCCGCCCCTGTTCTGCTCGCTGCTCGACCGCCACCGTGGCGGGTCCTTCCTGCTGGCGCCGGACGGGCTACGGCTGAGCCGCCAGCACTATCTGGAGGACACCGGCGTCCTCGTGACAGAACTGAGGGCGGACACCGGCCTCGTCGAGATCACTGACGTGTTCCCCCTCCGACCGGATGCACGGCTGGAGGTGGACACTCCCGTCGGCACAGGGGAACTGCTTCGGCACGTGCGTGTCGCGCAGGGCTCTGTCGAGCTGAGGGTGGCGGTGCGGCCACGCGGCGAAACCCAGGTCGAGCGTCACGCCGACGGGTGGGAACTGACCTGCCCGAAGCAGTCCGTGAAACTCCACCTCGCCACGTCCCGACCCCTGCCCGGTCTCGAATGCGCACTGCGTCTGAGCCAGGGCGAAGACCTCTGGGTCCGCCTGCGTTGGAGCGAACCACATGCTGCCGGCTCCGGACGATCAGCCTCCCAGTGCCTCGACGACACCGTACGAGCGTGGCGTCGCTGGTCAGCCTTCGTGATGGCCGACACTCCCCGTCCGGACTTGGTGCGCCGCTCGGCCATCACCCTCAAGCTGCTGGACTACGCCGAGAACGGCGCCATCGTCGCCGCACCGACCTCCTCATTGCCCGAGCGCATCGGAGGCGACCGGAACTGGGACTACCGCTACGCGTGGATCCGCGACGCTGCCTACACCGTGTTCGCCCTGCGCCGGATCGGTCTTCCCGACGAAGCTGGAGGTTTTCTCCACTGGGCGTTGACCGCCGCCGGGCGGGACGGGCGACTGCGCGTGCTGTACGACGTGGACGGCCGGCCTCCGCCGCCGGAGGTGATCGAGGCGGAACTGGAGGGCTACGACCGCTCCGCCCCCGTACGGTGGGGAAACGCCGCCGCTGAACAGGTCCAGCACGACGTCTACGGAGAGCTCCTCGACTGCGCCTTCCAGTGGGCGGCCACCGGCCGGCCCTTGAGCGCCGGCTTGTGGCATCGCCTGTCCGGCCTGGCGGAGCAGGCCCGCAGCGCTTGGCGGACACCGGATCACGGCATCTGGGAAGTACGTACCCAGGCGCGCCCCTTCACGTATTCCGCAGCGATGTGCCAGGTCGCCCTGGATCGGGCCGCACGTCTCGCCATCCGCCTGAACTTGCCGGGCAACGCCGCCACATGGGCCGCGGAGGCCCGTCGCCTCACCGGGCAGATCATCCACGACGCCTGGGACGAGCGCGCGCACTCCTTCACCGAGCACCTCGGTGCGACAGGAGGGCTGGACTCCTCGCTCCTCGCCCTCCCACTCCGACGCGTCCTTCCAGCCGATCAC
This sequence comes from Streptomyces cahuitamycinicus, assembly GCF_002891435.1. GTDB lineage: Bacteria > Actinomycetota > Actinomycetes > Streptomycetales > Streptomycetaceae > Streptomyces > Streptomyces cahuitamycinicus. Next base: position 7,346 of record NZ_POUC01000003.1, on the reverse strand, counting down.
CCCCGCATGGTCGCCACCACGCAGGCGATCACCGAACGCCTCGGCGCGGGCGACGGCTTCCTCTACCGCTACCTGCCGCAGGACTCACCCGACGGACTGGACCAGCCGGAGGGAGCCTTCCTGCTGTGCAGCTTCTGGCTCGTGGACAATCTCGCGGGCCAAGGCCGCATCGACGAAGCCGCGGAACTGTTCGACAAGCTGTGCTCCTGCGCCAGCCCGCTCGGCCTGCTCGCCGAGCAGATCGACCCCTACGACCATTCCTTCCTCGGTAACTTTCCGCAAGCACTCAGCCACGTCGGGCTGCTGTCCAGCGCCGTCGTCCTCGCCCGCGCCGAGCGCGGCATACGCCCGGAACTCTCCACGCATGCATGGTTTCGGTGAACGCGGCACGAGCGGCCGGCGCTGGTGGACTCCTGAGCAGGACCGTGCTGGTGGGCGCAGAGCCGTTCCATTCAGCGTCCGTGCACCAGCACCAGGGAGACAGCCCTCGTCGCATGGCCCAGACTCGTAAGAAGACTGCCGGTCGATGACGGTGGAGAGGTCGGAACCGTGCATGACGTGCCGCTGTGGATGTGGGTGGCGTTCGCCGTCACCGTGCTGGTGTCGTTGGCGGTCGATCTTCTCGCGCACCGGCGGGAACACGTCATCGGTTTCCGCGAGGCCGCCGCCTGGAGCGGTGTCTGGGTGGGCTTGGCGATCGTCTTCGGCGGCGTGGTGTTCGCGGTCGTCGGCACGAGCGCCGGAGTCGAGTACACGACCGCGTGGCTTCTGGAGAAGAGCCTGTCGGTCGACAACCTCTTCGTCTTCGCCTTGATCTTCGGCTACTTCAAGGTGCCGCGCGCCTACCAGCACCGCGTGCTGTTTCTCGGTGTCCTCGGCGCCCTGGTCTTCCGCGGCATCTTCCTCGCCGCCGGTGTGGCGGTGGTCAGCCGCTTCACCGCCGTCCTGTTCGTTTTCGCCGCGATCCTCTTCTACAGCACATACAAGATCTACAAGGAGGAGGACGACAGCTTCGACCCCGGCCAGAGCATCGCCGTGAAGCTGCTTCGCAAGGTCATCCCGGTACGAGACGAATACGCGGGGACCCACTTCTTCGTCAAGGAGGCCGGGAAACGGGTCGCCACGCCGCTGCTCGCCGTCGTTGCCGCGATCGAAGCCGCCGACCTCGTCTTCGCCGTCGACAGCGTGCCCGCCGTCTTGGCCGTCAGCAGTGACGCCTTCATCGTCTACACCAGCAACGCCTTCGCCATCCTCGGACTGCGCGCCCTGTATTTCATGCTCGCCGGACTGCTCGACCGCTTCCACTACCTCAGCAAGGGCCTGGCGCTCATCCTCGCCTTCATCGGGGTCAAGCTCATCCTGCAGGCGTCACACAAAACGATCAGTACCGCGATTCCAGAGATCCCCTCACTCGTCAGCCTCGCCGTCATCGTCGCCGTTCTGGCCACTTCCATCGGGCTGAGCATGGCTCGGCCCTTGCCGTCCAGCCCCACTGATGACCGATCGCGGACCGACGCCGACGCCATGCCCGCCTCTGCTCCCGCCGAGGATGCCTCTCATGCAGCTGACCGGGATCCGCCGGGCAATCATCACGGTGCTGCCGAACCACCCGACACCTGAGAGAGCCCAAGCAACCACCAAAAGATAGTAAATATGCCGTAAAGTGGAGCTATGGGAATAGGCGAGCAGAGAAGGGCAACCGCGTCGTCCGGGCACGTCTGCCGCTCATGCAGGGAGCCCGTAGACGCTGTTGTGAAACGACACAAGACCATGGGCGTCTTCGTTCCCGTCTGGACCGCAGGCCCGTGCCACAACCCGCTGTGTCGGGAGTACGTGCCCGAGCAGGAGCCGATCAGCTCAACGCGAAGGGGCACCGGGTTTCCCCCGACGGGCCGGGAAGGCGACTGATCTCGGGACGGACGCCGTGCTGTAGAGGCCGTCGCACGCACCAAGGCGGCCAGACCGATGCTGCCGCCCATCGTGGTGGGAGCCGACGGATCAGAAGGCAGCTTGGGCGCGATCGACCGGGCCGCGGACGCAGCGGCCCCGCACGGCTTGCCACTGCGCCCCGTGCACGCCTGCCTGTAGGAGCGCTATGAAGGGCCCGCCTTCATGGAGTCCGCAGGGGTTGCTTCCGAACGTCTGCTCGCGCAGGCCATCATCGACCGCGCCACCGAGCGGGCCCAGACGGCGGACCGGCGAGAAGCGGCGCTCGGCGCTATGTCCGCGCGATGCGGCCATGGCACGGCCTGCCTGCGGTGGGCCCACCGTAGATCAGCCGTTAGGGTGTAGGGAACGCGTCAGAGATGACGCGGGGTGTGCCGGGAAGCCTGGTCGGCGTCTGTCAGGGGCTGTATGCCCGTTGCCGACCACCGGAGGTTCACACTCACATGGCTGCTACTCCGCGTTCGCGTCCGCCCTTTCTCGGTTTTCTTCCGTGGCCCGAGCGGCAGGCTGTGGCCGGCGCGTTGCGGACGGAGACGGTCGGCGGCATGGCCCTGCTGGCCGCGGCCGTAGTGGCCCTGGTCTGGGCGAACACCCCCTGGAGCGACGCCTATGAAACCGTGCGGGAGTTCCACTTCGGGATAGCGGCCCTGGGGCTCGACCTGAGCGTCGGGCACTGGACCGCCGACGGTCTGCTGACCATCTTCTTCCTGGTCGCCGGCATCGAGCTGAAACGCGAGCTGGTGGTGGGCGAGCTGCGCACCCCCGCCACCGCCGCGCTGCCGGCGGTGGCGGCGATCTGCGGCATGGCCGTCCCCGCCGCGCTGTACGCCCTGACCGTCGGCACCGGGGGCGGCAGCATGGAGGGCTGGGCCATTCCGATGGCAACGGACATCGCCTTCGCCCTCGCGGTCCTGGCCGTGATCTCCACTCACCTGCCGTCGGCCCTGCGGGCTTTCCTACTGACATTGGCCGTGGTCGACGACCTCGGCGCCATTCTCGTCATCGCCGTCTTCTTCACCTCCCAGATCAACCTGTGGGCACTGTTGGGGGCGGCGGCCGGACTGGTCGTCTTCTACCTGCTGCAAAGGTTCCGGGTGGCCGGCTGGTGGTGGTACGTGCCGCTCGGTGTGGCCGTCTGGGCGCTGACGTACAACAGCGGGGTGCACGCCACGGTCGCCGGTGTGGCCATGGCGCTGCTGCTGCGCACCACCCCTGACGAAGGGGAGAAGCAGTCGCCCGCCCTGCGGACCGAGCACCTGCTGCGCCCGCTGTCCGCCGGGGTCGCGGTACCGCTGTTCGCCCTCTTCGCCGCCGGCGTCAGCGTCTCCGGCGGCGCGCTGAGCCAGGTGTTCACCTCACCGGAACCGCTCGGGGTGGTCATCGGCCTGGTCGCCGGCAAGGCCTTCGGTATCTTCCTCGGCACCTACCTGGCGGCCCGTTTCACCCGGGCCCGGCTCAACCCAGAGCTCGCCTGGGCCGACGTCTTCGGTCTGTCGGCCCTTGCGGGCATCGGCTTCACAGTCGCCCTGCTCATCGGCGAGCTCGCCTTTCCTAGCAGCGCCGTCGGGGAGCACGTCAAGGCCGCCGTCCTGGTCGGCTCCCTCCTGTCGGCGGCACTGGCCGCTGTCCTGCTGCGCCGCCGTAACGTGATCTACCGGCGCCTGTCCGAGGAGGAGAACCTCGACACGGACGCCGACGGCATCCCCGACATCTACCAACGCAGCGCCACCGCGGCAGAACGGCAGGGCGGACAGACCGGCTGATGACCGACGACACGCCTGCGCTCGCACCGGTGATCGTTCTGGCGGCCGTTGCCAGCAACACCGCGCTCGTCGAACTCCGGCATGCGGGCACAGCCCGCGAGGAGTGAGCCCCCGTCACCGACAAGAAGGCCCTGACCGCGGCAGCGGCCACCGTCCTGCTCGGCTGGGACCACATCGGCATCACCGGCGCGCCGGCCTGGGCCTGCCTCGTGGGGGCACTCACCGCCCAGCTCTTCCACCGGTCCACACGCCGTCCATGACAGCCCTGATGCTGCGACGCCGGCCGACAGCCCGTCCTCCTTCCCGCCTCCCATGGTCTGCGCAGCGCTATGCGCCAGCCCTGCGGAGCGGGAGGGGTGTCTGCCGGCCGAGGAGTTCTGCCAGGCCCCGACGGGTCGCGGCGAGCACCACCCGGTCCTCGGGCCGCAGCACGTATCCCGGGTGAAGGTCCCATACGAGTCCGCCGGGGCGGCCGGTGCCGTCCGCTGCCGGTGTGGCGGCGAGATCGGGCACCCGCTCGTCCGGTGCCGCCATGTCGATGGCAAGGACACGCCAGGCTCCAGGGCGGAACGACTCGGCGATCGTCCGCCCCTCCAGCTGCGGGTGTCCGGCGACGTTCAGGGCGGCGAAGAGCAGCACGCGCCGCTCGACCGGTATGGCGCCGAGGACTTGGCGACCCATCATGGCTCCGGCGAAGGCCGGCGCCGCCAGGCTGGAGACGCTGCGACTGCGGGTGAGCGCCCGGGGATGGGCGGCACGCAGCGTGCGGTAGACGGCCGTGGCGAACTCGTCGTCGTACAGCCGCAGGGCCACCCTCAGGTCCGGTGTGACGGTGCGTGCGTACAGGGCCGCTTCCAGGTTCGTCGTGTCGCTGCTGGTGAGGGCGAGCAGGGAGTGCGCGCGGTGGATCTTGGCGGCCTCCAGCACGCCTTCCTGGGCGACGTCGCCGATGACGGTGGGAACGCGCAGGCGGCGGGCGAGTGGGATGCCGCGTGCTTCGGGGTCCTCTTCGACGCACACCACTGGAATGTCGAGTTCCCGCAACCGGGCCAGCACCCGGGTGCCCACCTTGCCGAGGCCGAGCAGGACGACATGGCCGGACAGGCCGCGGGGTGGGCGACGGAGCGAGGAAGCGGTGCGAAAGGCGCCGAGCGCCTCCAGGACGGCCGCGAGCAGCACGGGCAGGAGCAGCAGGCCGGCCAGACCGGCGAGGAGCTGAAGAACCTGCCGCGCCGTGGGTTCGCCGATCGCCGGGTCACCGATCGCGAAGAGGTCGAGCAGGGTGAGGTAGGCGGCATGCAACGGATGGTCACCGGTGGTGAGCCAGGACGCGACGGCCACCCCCAGGACGCAGGCCGCCAGACCGGCCAGGGACCAGCGCAGCCGGCGTGAGAAGAGGGAACCCAGCGGCAGTCCGCGCTTCATCAGCCATCGCCGTGCGGATCCGGACGCGGTGTGGCTGACTGCTTCGAGGACCACCGTGCCATGTCCGGTGGCTTCGGCGACGGTGTCGTCATCGGGGAGCAAGACGGGTGCTTCGCGGCCGCTGGCGTCCGAGCCCTCTGACCCGGCGGGGTCGTTCGTGGTCGACGAGAGCAGGGCGAGGGTGCACAGGCCGGGGCCGGCCGCCCGACCGTGGTCAGGCGGCGTGCGTTCCACAGCACGCAGCAGCAGTCCGTCGGCCTGAACGACCTTGCTGGTGCCAGCGACGGCAGTAGCGGCGAGCGCGGGCGCCGCCGTGTCCGCGTCCGACACAACGGTGGTGGAGGTGTCCAGTGCCTCCGGGTCGAGCCCGGGCACAGCGAGGGCCGCGGCCTGGTCGAGGAGTTCCTCCAGGTGCTGTCCGAGCTTGCGGTTGTAGAGCCGGATGACCAGCCGCAGACGGGGATTGAGGCGACGTGCGGCCAGCGCGGCGCGGATGTTGGTCTCGTCGTCGTCATGCACGAGCGCCACGGCCGCCGCCTCACTGACGCCCGCCGCGGCCAGGGTGGCCGCGTCGAGCTCGGCGGCCTCAACGATCCGTGGTGGGGCGGTGGGGCCGGATCCGACCGAGGGCTCGGCACGGTTCATGGCGGCCTGTACCCGGCCGAGCAGAGTCGTGGCGAGCGCTCTTCCGGCAGTGACGCCGGTACGCGGCGGCGGCGGTACGACGAGAGTGACTCGCTCCCGGTACATCGTGGCGAGCTCCTCCGCCAGCCGCTCGGCGAGCGCGTCGTCACCGCACACGATCATGTGTCCCGGACGCGGCGCGCCCCGTGCGGGCTGTGGAAACCGGATCATGCCGTACCGCACTCCCGTGTCAGTCGGAGGAGGAGCGGGGGCACGTGGACACCTACCACCGCGAAGTGCACGCTGACCACCACGTCCGGCCCCCCGATCGGCGAAACTTCCGCCTTCGTCCGCAAGATCACCGACCAGACTTCCCGGCACGCCGCGGGGAAGCGTACCTGCTCCTGACACACTGTCACAGAGGATTCGGGGGCCCTGGCCGCCAGTCGGCCGGCCGTAGAGAGCTCGGCACTAAAGGGCGCGTAAACATTGCCGGAAACAGGCAATCCGTTTCGAGAGGTCAGCATGTGACGATGCAGCTACCGACGGTGGCAGGGCAAGGAGAGGCGGTGTCTGCGGATGGCCTGGTTTCGCCTCAAGCAGGCCGAGATCAAGGCCGAGACCGACGAGGCCGCGGCCCGCGCGGCCGCAGCCGGTCCGCTCGCCGAGGCGGCCCGCCAGCAGGAGATCCTCATCCAGCAGGAGAAGGTCGCCGAGCGGCAGGCCGCGCTGACCGACCGTCAGCTCGACACCCAGGTCCGCAAGCCGGCCGACGCCCAGCGCTACGCGGCCGAGCAGGAGGCCGAGGCTCCTACGAGGAAGCCCTCAACGCCCTCGACCTGGCCGACCGCCTGGATCTGGAGGACCCTGTTCTGCGCGCCGCCGACCTGCTCGTCTACCCCGTCCTCACCCGCGACCGGCAGGCCATGGCCGACCTCGTCCACAGCGCTCTGGGCCCGCTCCAGCAGGCACGCGGTGGTGCCAAGCCTCACATCGACACCCTCACCGCGTACTTCGAGGCGGGCTGCGTGGCGGCCGAGGCGGCACGGCGGCTTCGTCTGAGCGTGCGGGCCCTGACGTACCGCCTCGAACGCATCCACACGCTCACCGGGACCAACCCCGCCGACCCCGTCCACCGCTATACCCTGCAGACCGCCGTCATCGGCGCCCGGCTTCTCGGCTGACCGGACGACGTCTGACCCCCGAGCGAGTGTTGATGAGCTATACGAACGATTTGTCTCGGCGGTCCAGGCGGCAGCCCGAGGGCGAGCTCAGTCGCCGGACTTTTGCACCCGGCGCGGCACCTGGGGCGACATGGCGGCCTCAGCCTCCGCCTTGGCGTCGCTCACCGCTGCGGCGGCCTGCTTCCCGGCCTCGTCGGCGGCCGCCGCGGCGTCAAGCGAAACCGCCGAGCCTGCATCGAGCTCTGGAACCCGGCTTTCGTACGACGTATCGCCAGGGTCGGCGGTGGCTGTTCCCTCGGGTTGCGCGGGGTGGTGAGGGCCTGCCGTCGACTCGTCGCCGAACGCCCGGGTGACGGTCCGGACCGCCTCGGTCAGCTCCCCCGGGATCACCCAGAACGTGTTG
>NZ_POUC01000039.1 GCF_002891435.1 Streptomyces cahuitamycinicus | reverse complement strand
ACCCCCGCCCCCGACGCCTCGATCCCGGGCCCGGCCGCGGGACAGTCGGCCACGATCCGCATGCCGAAGTTCTCCGGCCGCGTGTACTTCTCCTACGGCCGGAAACTGGTCTTCAGGCTCACCACCGGAGGCCTGGTCCAGCCGGCCGTGCAGAACCCGGCCGACCCCAACCGGAACATCCTGTTCAACTGGTCGGAGTACACGCTCAACGACTCCGGCCTGTGGATCAACAGCACACAGGTCGACATGTTCTCCGCTCCCTACGCGGTGGGAGTGCAGCGAGCCGACGGCAGCACCGCGAGCACCGGCCGGCTCAAGCCCGGCGGATACAACGGCGTCTTCAACGCCCTCAGAGGGCAGCCCGGAGGCTGGGCCAACCTGATCCACACCCGCTCCGACGGCACCGTACTGCGCGCCCTGTCGCCGCTGTACGGCCTGGAGACCGGCGCCCTGCCGGCCGGCGTCATGGACGACTACATCAACCGCGTCTGGCAGAAGTACTCCACCTCGACCCTGACGGTCACCCCGTTCGCCGACCGGCCCGGCACGAAGTACTACGGCCGGGTCTCCGGCGGCGTCATGAACTTCACCGACGGCTCCGGTGCCGTCGTCACCAGCTTCCAGAAGCCGGACGCCTCCTCCGTCTTCGGCTGTCACCGCAGGCTCGACGCCCCGAACGACCAGGTACGCGGGCCGATATCGCGCACCCTGTGTGCCGGCTTCAACCGCTCCACGCTGCTGGTCAACTCCAGTCAGCCCGACTCCGACGCCGCCGACTTCTACAAGGACAACGTCACCAATCACTACGCGCGCAAGATCCATGCGCAGATGGCGGACGGAAAGGCGTACGCCTTCGCCTTCGACGACGTGGGCCACCACGAATCGCTCGTGCACGACGGAAACCCGCGCCAGGCCTACCTCACGCTCGATCCCCTCAACTGAACAATCCGACAGTGCCGCCGGCTCCGCGAACCGGACGCGGTGCCGGCGGCTTTGCCCTTTCCGCCTGCCGGACCGCGCCCAGGCCGATCGGGCGACCACGAAGTTGGCTGTTCATCAGTTTTGAAATCAATTACAACTTTGCCATCTCTTGGTGTAGCTCGACAGGCGATTACGTGAGCCTCATTGGCATCACCCGATGACCGCAACCCCTGCCAGAACAAAGGCCGTTGTGGTCACATCCCCCCACGCACTGGTGAGAGGCACCGACGATGACGATGAACCACGCCCTGCGGTACGGCAGCCGCACGCTCGCGCTGGCGGCGACCGCACTCGGGGTGATCGCGACGGCGGTCCCGGCCGCCGCCGAGGAACAGCCCACCGCGGAACAGATCCTCGCCGACTGCGCTTCCGGAGAAGGCAAGTGCAGCTTCAATGCACCGCAGCTCGGCAAGGCCTACCTCGGTGAGCCCCGCCAGGTCTCCGATCTGCTCTTCAACTGCACCGACTCGCCCGCCTCCCAGTCGATGTCATGGGCCGACACCGTCGGCTCGTCCCACTCGGTGGGCGGCTCCGTCACCGTGGGCGGCGGTATCGAGGGCATCATCACGGCCAGTGTGACCGCGACCTACAACTACACCTGGCAGAGCTCCCGCACGGAGACGAGTTCCTTCACCGTCACCGTGAAGCCGGGAGAAGTGGGCTGGATCTCCCGCGCCCAGGTCATGCAGCAGATATCCGGCACATGGCAGACCCACTACGACGACCGGAAGTGGGACCACTACTACTGGTTCGTGCCCGACACCGTCACCGGGCCGGCCCCGAACGGCACGGACGGCAAGCACAGCGCGGTCGTGGTCAAGTCCCGCAAGATGACGGCCGACGAGAAGAAGCTGTGCGCCGGCGGCTCCACCCAGGACGAGGTCTTCACCCGCAGCCGCTGATCGGTTGGGCCCGGCTCGACAGCCAGGCTCGGTGCCGAACCGGGCCCGTCAGATGGCTCTCGTCCGACGGGGTGCCCGCAGCATCGTCAACTGCTCGCGGCGGCGGTCACCGTGGCGGGATCCACCCCGGTCAGTTCGACGATGCGGTGCGGTGCCACACCGGCGGCCAGCGCTCGTCCGATCAGGCCGTCCCGGCCGCCCGCGCAGTCGCGGTAGGCGAGCAGTTCCTCCTCGACGCGGGCCAGCGGCTCCGGTGCCATCCGGTGGCGGAGGCGGTTCAGCTCCTCCTCGCTCAGCGGGACGGGCAGCCGTTCCGCTCCCTCGGGCACGGCCGCACTTTCCTCCGGCGGCAGCAGACGCAGGTGCGGCGAGGTCGGCGTGCTTCCCTGAGCGTCGAGCCAGGCGCGCACCGCGGGAGTCTCCATGCACGCGAGGTCACCGACGGCCGCCGGAACCACGCCGAGTTGCGCGGACGCGTCGTCGAGCAGGAACAGGTAGGCGTCGTCGGTCATCCTCGGCTCCTTCTCACCAGGGTGCTGATCGACATCCCACTACCCCGCCGGGCCCGGAATACCGCCCGATCACCACCGACAGGGAAGTCCCCCGGATACGCGCGCTCACTCGGGGGGCGGCGGCACGACGCCGAGTCTGGGTGAGGAGGGTGTCGATGTACGAGGCGAGGAACGAGCACGTCCCTGGGCTCGTCGGCCGGCGGCGGGGGGTCCAGTCCATCGTCGTCCTGGCTGAGAGGTGCCGGCACGGGGATCACCGGGCAAGACTGCCACGCCCCCCGCCGCCCGGGGCCGCTTCCCATGGCCGGGGACCCGTGCCGTCCGTCCAGGCCTCCAGCGTCTCCCGGTCCACGTACACGATCCCGCACTGCCCGGCGTACTCCATCGCCGGCGCTGTGAAGTCACTCGTGCTGACCAGCACGGCGATGTCGGCCTCGTGCACGCTGAAGCACGTGCCGCCGAAACGCTGCAGATCCTGTGAGCCGACCCGGTGGGACGCGCCGTACTGCTTGCACTGGATGACGACGCGGCGCCCGTCGGACGTCGCGGCCACGACGTCGGCGCCCAAGTCCCCGGCGCCGCCCACGACGTCGACACCCGAGCAGCCGTCCCGTTCGCAGAGTGCCGCGATCGCTTCCTCGAACTCCTCCGGTGTCAGGGCGTCGTAGTCGACGACGGCCTCGGCGGCCGCCCGCTGACGGGGGACCGCCGGAGCCTCCAACTCCTCGGCCGCCTCCCTGGCCGCCTCGTCGAGTGCTGCGGCGGCCCGGCGTGCCACTCCCGCCACGCGCATCCGGCGCCGTAGGCCCAGACAACCCGCGACACCTGTCACCACCAGGACGAACACCCAGGCAGGACGCTGCTCGACGGTGCTCGCCGCCACGCGGGCGGCCAGGCCCAGGACACTCACGAGCACTGCGAGAAGCACGAAGAACAAAGCCGTCGACCGGAGATCGAACCCGTACCGGCGGCGCCTCACGAACGGAGTGCGCTGTGGAGGCACTGTCACGACATCCCCCCTCCTGTGGGACCAACAGCAAGATCACTCCCACCGTGTTCCCGAGATCACCGGCTTCACCGCCACCAGCGCCCCGCGGTCCACTCCACCGACCCCGTGCGGCGTGTTGACGCCGAGCATCCGTGGCCCGACGCTGTCGCTGCAGCCGGCTCACGGAACGGGCGGCGGGCCGTTTCGGCCGGGCTCCCGACCCCTCGGCAGGCGGCGGCGCCAGGAAAAGTCGCAGCGATCCTGCACGTACGGAAGCGGGGAGATAAGGTCATCCGCATGGGAAACGTGCGTTCGACAGGGCCGACGGGCTTCAGGTAGCCCGCCAGGAGACACCTGGCGGTTGCTGCGATCGGAGTCCCGTGACCCGCACCGCCCACCACCTTCCCGCCTCACGCAGCCGCAGCGCACCCGACCGCTCGCCAGGAGATCCCTGGCGCTCCGTGATCCTCTACGACCTCAGGTACAGCGCGCGCACCCTCACCGATGCCGCACGACAGTCCAGACGGCCCCAACCTCGCAAGGTCCGCCGGACAGTCGCGATCTACTCCTTCCCCCGGCACCAGCGGGACCGCTCGGTGGCCGAGTGGTCAGCGACGGAGGAACGCCGGGCGCGGCAGCGGCTGCGAGCCCAAGTCGGCGCTCTCCTGCGGATGGTGAATTCCACCGCCGGCGAGCTCGCACTCGATGCGGTGGACACGATGGACATCGTGCCGGCGCGTCATCGGCGCGGCTCGCTCTGGCTCGCGTGACCGCCGACCCGCGTCGGAGTCGAAGCAGCCGGTCAGTCGATCAGGACGCCCGGGCCGAGGATGCGATGGGGGTCCAGGGCGTCCTTGGTGATGATTGCGAGCGCACCGACGAGCTGCGCACTCTCACTTGTGATCGCGCAGGAAAGCGGGGATCTCGTCGCGAGTCGGACGGTTCGGCAGTGGTGCCGGCTTGTCCTGAAGGAACGCGGTGATGACGGCGGCGGCACGGTCGTCGTTGTCGTCCAGGCCGTTCCACATGTGGTGTCCGACCCCCGGCATGACGTGCGTCCGCTGGACGGCGGGGTCTTTGGCGAGGATCTCGGTCGCCCATCGGCGGACCTGTGAGGAGCACTCGGCGATCATCAGCATCGCGGGGGTCCGGGACCGCTCAAGGCGCGGCGCGATGGAGGGCGAATCCCTGATCGTCTGCTGGACGCGGAGGCTGGCGGCGGCGCTGAACGAGAAGTTCTGGGCGGTGTCCTCGACGGGGATGCGGTGGGCGTCGCGCGCGCAGTAGGCGGACGCCGTGTCGCTGCCGAGGTCGGCGGCGGTGAAGGCGTTGTCGCCCTCGGCCTGCCCGATCAACCCGGTGTCGGGGGACAGGAGTCCGAGTCGCATGAGACCGAACGCCACGGCGTACCGGGGGAGGTGCGTCGAGCGCGGTCCGGTCATGGTCGGTGCCAGGTTCCGTGCGGACTTCCGGCCCTTGGGTCCCTTGATGCGCGCGGTGGGCCCGTCCATCGGCCCGGGATCGGCGATGACGGCCCGGTGCAGGCGTGCGGCGACGCTCGGCTCCGCCAGGGCTCGGGTCAGCACGACTCCGCCTGAGGAGAACCCGAGAACATCGACTTCGCCCTTGTCCAGGCGGTCCACGAAGGCGCCGAGGTCACGGACCGACCTGGAGATCGAGTACTGGTCCATGGGCAGCAGGTCACTGCGGCCACCGCCGGCCTGTTCGTAGGCGTAGACGTCGTGGCCCCGGCGGGCCAGGAGCTGGAGGAACCGGTGGTCGAGCAACGAAATGCCCCGCACCGGGCCGCCGTTGATGTACACGAGCGGGACGGGGCGCAGGGCGCCGGTGTCCGCGGGCGGGTAGTGATACACCGCGACCCGGCTGCCCGTGGCCAGGCTCCAGTGCTGCGTTGCGACGAACGGCAGGGCGGGTGGGTGCTGCCGTGTCGTCGGCACGGTCGGGACGCAGACCGTCGCCGTCAATGCCGCCGCGACGACCACCGGCAAGAAGGTCAGCAACCGCGCCCGGCGGCTGCGGCGCCGGCCCCGCCATATCGCGAGGGCGGCCCCGACCCCAAGGGCCGTCAGCCATGCGGCCCAGCCCGAGCCTGCCCCGTCGGTGAGGGCGATCAGTGCGACGAAGAGGACGACCAGAGCCGCCACGGCGGCCAAGGCCGGCAATAAGCGCCCCGTGGCGCGGACGAGACGTGGGGCGGACATGGGCACGACGAACCTCCATGGGTTTGATTGATAACGCTGTTTCAAAACGACGTTATCAGAGGAGGTAGGCTGTCGGTCGTGGGTAGGCCGAAAACGAACGACCACGCCGTCGGAGAGCGGCTCGTGGTGTGTGCGACCGAGATGCTCGCCACGCGTCCGCGGGAAGCGGTCACCGTCCGGGCCGTGGCCGCTGCTGCCGAGACGTCGACAACGGCGGTGTACTCCCTGTTCGGTGGCAAGGACGGATTGATCGGCGCGGTGCGTGACAGAGCCGTCGCCGGCCTGTTCCAGGAGGTCTCGGCGGTGCCGGCCTCCGCGGATCCTCTGGCCGACCTTTTCGCGCTGGCCGTCGCCTACCGTCGCTGGGGGCGCGGCCACAGCCACCTGTACACGGTGCTGTTCGGCGGTGTGCAGTCCTTCGACCCGTCGGGCGAGGTCGGTGTCGACGACCCGATCCGCCCGCTCCTCGCGGCGATCGATCGCGCTGTGGCGGAATCCGTGCTCGCCGGCGAAGCGACGTCGATCGCCCTGTCCGTCTGGGCGGCCATGCACGGACTCGTGACGCTCGAACTGGCCGGTGCCCTCGACGCCGCCACCGCGGAGGCCGCGTTCCGGTCGACGATGCACGCCACGCTCCGCGGATGGACGACCCCTGCGGTGTTCACCAGCCTGCGCCGAGCTGAGCCCGCTCCCTGACGGAGCGGACGCGGGCGCGCTCGGGCCCGGACCCCGGTGGCGTTCAGGCGGTGCGGTGGATCAGGACGACGTGGTCGGTGACCTCTGCGGTGCGCCCGTCCGGTCCGGTCACGATACGGCGGGGCGTGTGGGCCCGCTCGACGGTCCATGTCTGCGGGCCGAGGTCGATTCCGGCGGTGACCTCCTGCGGCCCCGAAACCGTCTCGGTGAGGCGGGCGTTGGGCCGGGAACCTCGGCTGCCGACCGGGCCGCGTAGACGCCGTCCCAGAAACGCGAGCGCTTCGGTGGCGCTCATCAGGCCTCCTTGCGTGGGCAGACGCTCAGTCTCGCCACGCGCCCAACGCGCCCAACGCGCCCAACGCGCCCAACGCGCCCTACGCGCGGCACGCGCGGCACGGAATCTTGCCGACACGGCAAGGCCGGTCCTGTGCGGTCGAGGAAACGGCCGTGCCCCCGGCCGGGGGTGTGTCCGGGCCGGGGGCGGCTGCTGGCGGGGGCGTCAGCCGGAGAAGGGGACCGCGTCGGCCGGGTCGGCGTGCCAGTTGGTGGCGACGGGCCGGTCGACCGTCGCGGTCTCGGGGAGCGTGAGGGTGACGGCGTTTGATTCGTCGCCCGCGACGGCAAGGTGGAGGAAATCGAACTGCTTGCCGTGCTCGTCGTTCGTGGTCTTGGGGTTGATGCCGGCGTAGGCGGCGGTGGAGCCGGACAGAGTGACCCTCTCGCTGACAGCGTGCTCGGCCGGCGACACCTCGGTGTCGGCCGCCGAGCCGAAGGAGGCGGAGGGGAAGACGCCCTCCAGGTAGCAGGTCACGCCGGACTTGGCCTTGGCGGTGACGAGGAAGTAGCCGCCCGCCTGCGTCTTCGAGCTGACCTTGTAGGTCAGGTCCTTGGTCACGCAGGCCCGCACGGCGCTGCTTCGGCTGTCGGCCGTGGCCGTGGCGGTCGCGGTGGCGGTGACGGCCACAGCGGCGACCGCGGCCAGGGCGAGGCGGGCGGACGGGGCGGTGAAGCGCGAGCGCATTCGAGATCTCCAGAGTGCGAAGTGGGTTGTCCGGCGAGCCGCTCGGACGACCTCAGCCTGTTCCGCGATGCGTCCCGGCCGCCACGGCAGCCGGTCAATTCGGGACGCCGGAACGCTGGAACGGGTGCTGACCAGGACAAACGCCGGCAGCCTGGAACGGCATGCCGGGACGCGAAGGGACAGTGGCCCCTCAACCGTCCGCGTACCGGGCGGCCATCGCGGCGGCGCGGTCGCGCAGGGAGGTGCGCAACGCCCCCGGAGTGAGGGCTTCCGCGTCCGTGCCGAGCTGCCACAGCGCCCACTCGGCGTGCCGTAGATCCTGGAACGTCACCTCCAGCCGCAGCCGGCCGTCGGTGTCGAGCTCCGCGGTACGGACGGCCACCGCGCTGTTCAGCAGTTCTTCCCGACGCTCCGGGTTCACCCGGACCAGCACGGCGATGTGGCCGCTGGACAGGAACTGTGCACTGCGCTCCCGCCAGATCCGGTCCAGATCGACCCGGTCGGGCCGCTGCGCCGGTTCGGGGAGTTCCTCGGCCGCCAGCACCCGCGAGAGCCGGTAGGTGCGGTCGGCGCCGGATCTCGTGGCCAGCAGGTAGCCCCGGTCGCGCACGGTGACCAGGCCTATCGGGTCCACCGTGCGCCACCGCGGTGACTGGTCCGTGGCCGCGTAGTGGATGCGCAGCTTGTGTCCGGCGAGCACCGCGCGCCGGATCTCGAACATGGTCGCGTCGGGGACCTCCTCGGTGACCACCCGGCGTGAGAGCAGGTCGGTCTCCGGCTCGACGAGAAAACGCCGGGCCGCGTCGCTCGCGGTGGCCTGATGGCCTTCCGGTAGCGCGTCGACCACCTTGCGCATGGCCGAAGCGAGGGCCGAGCCGAGGCCGAACACCTGCTCGCCGCGCCCCGATCCGGCGGTCAGCAGGGCAAGGGCCTCGTCGTGGTTCAGGCCGGTGAGCTCGGTCCGGAAACCGGGCAGCAGCGCGAACCCGCCGTGCCGGCCGCGTTCGGCGTAGACCGGGACGCCGGCCGCGGACAGCGCCTCGATGTCGCGCAGCACCGTGCGGGTGGACACCTCCAGTTCGCGGGCCAGCGTGTCCGCGGTCAGCCGACCGCGCTGACGCAGCAGGAGCACCAGCGAGACCAGCCGATCAGCGCGCATGCGATGACCTTAACGAATACATGACCAAGGGTGTCGTGATTCGTTGGAAGGCTCTTAGCGGCGACGTCGACGACGGTGGCAACCGCGCCGTTGGACGTACGCACTCCCCATGACCCGAATGGAGCGGATGTGGCAGTGGAAAGAACGCCGGTCAACCCGGTGACGTGGTCGGCCGAGATGGGGTTCAACCAGGGTGAGGTCGTCTCCGGGCACACCCGGACCCTGTACTGCTCCGGACAGACCGCGATGAGCGGCGACGGCGAGCCCCGGCACGACGGTGACATGGCCGCGCAGCTGGCGCTCAGCCTCGACAACCTGGAGGCCGTGCTCGGCGAGGCCGGCATGTCCCTCGCGAACCTCGTCCGGCTCAACGTCTACACCACCGACGTCGATCTTCTCTTCCCGCACTACGGCGTGCTGGCGTCGCGGCTGGGCGCCGCCGGGGTGGCACCGCCCACCACGATGCTCGGGGTGGCACGGTTGGCCGTGCCGGGCCAGATGGTGGAACTTGAGGGGACCGCCGTCGCGTGATGCGACCTCGCCGCTTGTGCTGCTCGTGCCGGCCGCACCGGCACGAGCAGTGAGCAGATGGGTGGGCCGATGCTCAAGATGGTGACGATCGGCGTCTACGGCTTCGACCGCGACTCGTTCCTGCGCCGACTGCGGCACGCCGACGTCCGCCGCCTGCTCGACGTACGTCAGCGCCGCGGCGTCCGCGGACCCGAGTACGCCTGGGCGAACTCACTCCGGCTGCAAGCGGCCCTCGCCCACGCCGGGATCGCCTACGAGCATCACCCCGAGCTCGCCCCGACCACCGAACTGCGCCACCTCCAGTACGCCGAGGACGACCGCCAGGGGGTCGGCAAGCGCTCCCGCCGCGAACTCGCCGCCGAGTACACCCGCCGCTACACCGCCGAGATCCTCGACCATGCCGACCTCACACCGATCGTCTCGGCGCTGCTCGACGGCGGCACCGCGGCGCTGTTCTGCGTCGAGCGCGGTCCGGAAGCATGCCACCGCTCGCTGATCGCCAGGCGACTGGCCGAGCGGCACCACGTCACGGTCGAGCACCTGCGCCCGTCGTGAGGCGAGCCGGGTGCCGACGGGGCGGGCTTCATGAGCCCGGCCCGTGCCTGCCCGCGACGTCGACCGGGTGTCAGCCGCCGGTCAGGGTGCGTCCGAGGAGGGGAAGCAGGTCGTCCCAGTGGCGTTGGAGTGCGGAGGGGTCGAAGGCGTCGGTGTCGGACATCGTGAAGCCGTGGACGGTGCCGGGATAGATCTCGGAGATGTAGGTGACACCTGCGGCATCCAGCGCACGGTTGAGCTCGCCGAGAGCCTCGGGCGTCAGGTCGGACTCGGCATGGCCGAGATGGACCTCGGCGGTGAGCCCGGACAGGAGGCGGTGCAGCCCTTCGGGCCCGTCGGCCGCGACGGGCCCGTGGAACCCGGCGACGGCGGCCACCCGGTCGGGGTGGGCCGCGGCGGTGCGCATCGCCAGGAGTCCGCCGATG
Organism: Streptomyces cahuitamycinicus; assembly: GCF_002891435.1. GTDB lineage: Bacteria > Actinomycetota > Actinomycetes > Streptomycetales > Streptomycetaceae > Streptomyces > Streptomyces cahuitamycinicus. Next base: position 23,075 of record NZ_POUC01000039.1, on the reverse strand, counting down.
CAGTAGCCGGTCACCGCGACCGGTCCGGCCCCGACCTCGGGCCGGGTGGTGAGGAACTGGAGGTAGGCCTCGGCGTCACGCAGGACTCGTTCGGTGCTGTGCGCCTCGATCATGGGCATCAGCCGGGCGAAGACCGCGGGCCGGACCTCTTCTCCGATGTGCTCGGGGAGTTCGATCAGCGGTGCCGGGCCGTGCCGGTAGAAGACGTTGGGGACAAGCACGTAGTATCCGTGCCCCGCGAGTTCGCAGGCCATCTCCCGCGGTACGGGCCGGATGCCGAAGCCGTCCGGGTACATCAGCACCCCGGGGTGCCGTTCGCCGTCGTCGGGATGGGCGGCGAAGGCGTCGGCCCGGCCGTCCTCGGTGGGGATCAGCAGTGTCTGGGTGGGCAACATCGTCCTGTCGTGAAAGCACTCAACTAGCGTTAGTCGCACTAACGTTCCTGCCTTGCGAACGTACATCGTCTGTGGGACCGATACAACGGATAGGGTCGGTGCCATGATCAGAGCCGCAGCAGCCGACCTGCCTGATGACGGCGCGCTCAGACGCCCGACTTGCTGCGTCGGCGGGCCGGCCGACTGCTGTCGCACCTGACCACGCGGTCGGACCGGTTGATCACCGACGGGTTGGCCCGGGCCGACGCCCGCAAGTGGCACTACGCCGTGCTCGCCTCGCTGCAGGAGTACGGGCCGGCCGGCCAGGCGGAGCTGAGCGGACGCTCCGGCATCCACCGCAGCGACATGGCCGGGGTGCTGAACGAACTGGCCGGGCGCGACCTCGTCGAGCGGGCGCCGGATCCCGGCGACCGGCGCCGCAACGTCATCACGATCTCCGCCCGGGGCCGCCGCCACCTACGCCGCTGGACGAGGTCCTGGACGACCTCCACGACCAACTCCTCGCACCACTGAGCCGGACCGGACGGGACCGGTTCGTGCAGCTGCTCACTCGCTTGCTGGACCACCACACCCGGGGCTCCTGAGCCGTCTTGAGCCGGTACGCGGCCGGTCTCCCCGAGCGCTCGTCTCCGGAACCGGTGTGCCAGGATGCTCGGCATGTCCGGTCGTGCGCTGAGCTTCGGAGGGGTCGCGGCAGCCTACGAGCGGTTCCGGCCGGGGTACCCCGTGGAACTGTTCGCGATGGTGATGGCGTACGCGGGCCGTCCGGTCCCCACTGCCCTCGAGATCGGTGCCGGGACGGGCAAGGCGACCCGGCTGTTCGCTCGACGGGGGATCGCGGTCACCGCGACCGAGCCCGACGGGTCCATGCTCGCCGAGCTGCGCAAGCACGTGCCGGCGAACGTCGCAACGGTGCGAGCCGCGTTCGAGGACCTGCGGCCGGGGGAGCGGTACGGGCTGGTCTACGCGGCGGCAGCGCTGCACTGGACGAACCCGGAGGGCCGGTGGCCACGCATCGCCGCGCTACTGGAGCCGGGGGGCGTGTTCGCCTCGTTCGGCGGGCCGTTCCGACCGGCCGACGCGGCCGTGCAGGAAGCCGTTAGCGCGGCGAGGGCACCGTTCCTGGAGAGCGACGAGATTCCGTCCCCCGACGGGACCCCACCGGATCATGAGATGCAGTGGCCCGGCAGCGAGCTGCAACGGTCCGAGTGGTTCACCGACGTCCAACAGGCCGTGATCGAGCGGCATGTGACGATGACCGCCCACGACTACGTCGGGCACCTCTCGACCGTCTCGGCCTATCTCGTCCTGCCGGCCTCGGCGCGAGAGCAGGCGTTCAGCCGGATCAGGCAGGTCCTCCCGGACACGGTCGAGATGACCGCCGACCTCACCGTCCATCTCGCGCGTCGGCGCCACGAGGACTGATCACGGCACCACCTTCGGCCTGGCCGCCCCGGGCGCCCGCCCCCTGGGCCGAGTCCGTCGCAGAACCCGGGGGACGGAAGAGCACAGCTGATAGCCTGCGATCTTCGCCGGTCATCCGGTCGGAGTCCCCCCGGCAGGTCGCCATGTCTCGCCACCGGCAACAGCTCGCGACAGCGCTCGACGCCCTCGATCGCGCCTTCGCCTCGGAAGAGCCCTTCCCCGTCACCGGATGCACTCACTGCTACGGCGGCCAGGACCTGGCCGCACTCTCCGGACCGCCCGACTTGATAGCCGACGACCTGCTGTCCGCCGTCGCGGCGGAAGTCCCCAGCCACTGGGACGACTTCCCGCGTCTCTACCGTCGCCTCGCGCCACGCATCGTCCGCTCCGCCGTCACCGGCAGGCTCCATGTCGACGAGAACCTCATCGCATCGCGCCTGGTCGCAGCGGGGTGGACCACCTGGGACGCGCCCCTGACCAGCGCACTTCACGAGGTCTGGGCCGCTTGGTGGCAAGCTGCCCTGCACGCACGTCCCGGTCCCGTCTCCATCAGGGAGATCCTCAGCCTCATCACCGTGGCCACCGGTGCCCTGCGCCCCTGGCTGGACGTCTGGACCGACACCCGCACCGAGACGGCCGACGCGCAACTGGCCGAATTCCTCGACGACGTGCTGGTCGAGTACGAGATCACCGAGCTGCGCATGGGCTTCTACGACGAGTACGACGCCTCCGCCGAGTTGCTGAGCTGGCTCCTGACCGAGGTGCGCGACCGTGTCGACGACGCCCGCCTCGACGAGCCGTACCTCCTCGACGCGATGCGGGAAATCGGCGCGGGCTGATAGGCGGCGCGGATCGGGGTACCTGCGTCGGCATGGCTACCGAAACCGATCACGCCGAATCCGTACGAGCCCTGCGGCAGCTGCGCCGGATGCGCACGTTCTACGCCGGGGGTGCCGCCCTGTGGGCCGTGTCGGCCGTGTCGGCCGGGTGGGACGACCCCGGCAGCAGGCAGATGTGGATTTCGGTGGTGTTCCTGGTGGTCTTCGCCGCGCTGCTGGGCATGACGTCGATCTGGCTGAGGCGTCAGCAGGCCGACCACTCGGACGAGCCCGTGCACCACGCCGCTCCCCGCAGGCCGGCTTGGCGTCGCCACGCCAACGCCTAGGCGTGCTGTCACAGCACAGCACACCTAGGACGGATGGAAGTCGCCCGGCCGGTCGCGGCGGAGTTCTTCGCACCGCTGGGCGTAGGCGTCGAGTGCCTGGTGAATCGTGCAGCCGAACGTCTCGCGGATCGTCGCGATCGCGGCGATGCTCCGGTGCGCCAGGATGTCGTGGTCCACGCTCGCGGGCAGTCGGTCCATGAGCGCGAGGCTACCGGGCGGTCAGTGGAGGGTGGGGCGGTAAAGCAGCTCTTGGACGTGACCGTCGAGCGTCCGGTTCCCGATCAGCTCCAGATCGAAATCCGCCGCGTCCTGGAAGATCCGGTCCAGCCCGGTCCGGCCGGTGATGACGGGGAAGAGCGTCACCTGCAGGCGGTCCACCAGTCCGGCCGCCATCAGCGCGCGGTTCAGCGACAGGCTGCCGTGGGAGCGCAACGGCACCGCGGACTCCTCCTTGAGCCGGGCGACGACCTCGACGGCGTCACCGCTCACGACCGTCGCGTCGGGCCAGTCGAGGGGACCTTCCAACGTCCTCGACACCACCGTTGCCGGCAGGTTCCGCATCCGCGTGACCCATGGGTCGCGCACGTCGGATTCCTCGGTGCTCGAAGCCAGCATCTGTGCGAAGGCCCGGTACGTATTGGCGCCGAAGACCATCCGCTGCTCCTCGTCGTAGAGGGCGAGGCGGTGGTCGAGCAGCTCGGGGCCTTGCTTGCCCCAGTAGCCGGTCCAGTCGGCGCCGGCGGCGCCGTAGCCGTCGAGGCTGGAGAAGACGTCGAAGGTGTAGGTGGCGGCCATGTGGCTCTCCTTGCGTGCGGTTGACCGGCGGGACGGACGGGCGGTCTTCTTGGGATGCGTTTCGGTGACCGTCGCACCCATGGACCCGACGCGCTCCCGAAACTCATCGCTCTGCCCACCACATGTGGCCCACAACCGCTCGAAAGGCGGAGACAGACGGACCTGATCGGGGCATGATTCCCACCGTGCATGGAGGCGGGGGACACGGCGGTCAGGGGCGGTACGTCCTGACGGAGTCGGAGCACGGCCACATCTGGGGGGTCTGTGCCGAGGTGGAGGGACTGTTCAGGGAACCCAGGCGCTCGACCTACGAACTCTTCGGCTGGGTGCCGGACGGTGCGGGGGTGCGTGGCTGGGTCGGATGCCGGGTGTGGCTGGTGCCGGAGGACAGGACGACCGACCCCTGGCTGCTGGAGGACGCGGAGAGCCTCGGTCAGCGATCGCGAACGGATGCTCTGGTGCTCACGGGCGTGGACGACCACATGGGCCCTCCGGAGGGATACCGGGCTCCGGTCCGTCTGCACGACGGGAACCGGTGGCTGGGCTCGTGCCGGGAGTTCACGCGCGTCCTGCCGGAAGAGCAGGCCGCTCCCTCGCTCGTCCTGCGGGGCCTCTCGCCGGGTGACCGGCTGCGGCAGGCACTCGCGAAAGGCACCCGGCGCGCACTGGATTTGGACGAGGCCTGGCTGGAGATCCGGGACGACAGCGGCGAGCCGCTCACCGACCGGCTGCTGCGCCCCAGGATCCGTGAGTGGCGCCCGTCCGCCCACGGGCCGGATCTGATCGACCTGGAACTCGGCGACGAGCTCGACAGACCCGTCCCCGGATACGCCCGTCCCATCTGGGACCGCTGGCTCGTTGGCCCGCCGGAAGCCCCCGGCGCCTGGGCCGGCCTGGATACCCGGCAACGCGAGGCCTGGCTCGAACTCGTCCTCGAACGGGGTTGCCGACTCCAGCACCCGGACGGTCCGGCGGGACAGCTGTACGAGCTGGACGGCCGCCACATCACCGACGAGCCGAGCCTCTACCTGGCACTCGGCGAGGCCGTCAACGGGCCGGGAGGATACTTCGGCGGCTGCGTGGACGCCCTCGCGGACTGCCTCGAGGGCAATTTCGGGTACACCGCCCCCGCAACCCTCCGTTGGCGGGACGTCGCAACCGCGCGCGAGCATCTCTCCCACGCCCTGACCCCAGAGGGCGAACCGTACGACCTGGTCTCTCTGGTGCTCGAAGTCCTGAGCGAGGGCCGGATGCGTGTCACCTTCGCCTGAGTTCGGGTCAGCTCACAACTCACCGGCCCCGTACGGCGGCCCTCCTTGCGCGCTGGCGCCCATGAACAGCCGCGGTTTCCAGCCTAGGCGGACGTGCCGGCGATTCCGTTCGCCGCAACGGGTGTTCCGTCGGTCCGAGCCTCCAGGGCGCGCAGGACGGCCGCCATGTCCTCGCCGCCGTGGCCCCGTTGGACGGTCTCGGTGTAGAGGGCGTGGCACACGTCCAGAAGAGGGGACGCCAGGTCCGCCTTGCGGGCCGCCTCGGCGATGAGGTGATTGTTCTTCAGGACGTCAGCGGCGGCTGCCTGCACCGAGAAGTCACGCTCCAGCAGCTTCGAGGCCTTGGCCCGGGAGACGGCACTGGCCATGGGGCCGGCGTCCAGGACATCCCGGAAGAGACGCTGGTCGAGCCCGTGCCGCTCAGCGAAGTGGAACGCCTCGGCAAGGCCCGTGACGACGGTGATCAGGAACAGGTTCACCGAGAACTTCAGTCGCAGCGCACCAGGGACCGCCCCGCACACGAACGTCTCCCGGCACATCGCGCCGAGCAGGGGCCGCACGGCCGTCACGGCATCGCCGTCGCCCGCCAGCATTCCCACCAGCTCGCCCCGTTCGGCAGGGAGACGGCTGCCGGAGACCGGGGCCTCGACGTAACGCCCGCCCGCTGTCCGGATGTCCTCCTGGAGGGTGCAGGAGTACTCGGCCGAGGTAGTGCCCATGCGGACGACCGTACGACCGGCGACGCGCTGGGTGAAATCCGGCGTACCGCGGCCCAGCACCGCGTCCACGGCCGTCTCGTCGGCCAGCATGAGGAAGACGGTGGACGCCCGGTCGAACACCTCGGCGCTGCTCGCCGCCACCTCGGCGCCGGCGGCGTGCAGCGGTTCGCATCGCCCGGGGGTGCGGTTCCAGACGACGAGCCGTGTCCCGGCACGAGCGAGGTTCAGTGCCATGGGCTGCCCCATGACCCCCAGACCGATGAAACCGACGTACATGACGTACCGCCTCCTCCGGCTCGTCCCGCGGCCGAGCCGCCACCGGCGTCGTCCTCGACTATGACCGCGGTCATAGTAGTCGTGATTATGACCGCGGTCATAGGGTGGTGCCCGGGCAGGACCGCGAGCGAGTTGACGGAGGTCGACGATGGCCAAGGCCGAGCGGGGGCCGCGTGAGCGGATGATCTTCAGTGCGGCGCAGCTCATCCGACGCGACGGAGTCGTCTCCACCGGCATGCGCGAGGTCGCCCTCGAGGCCACCGCGCCACGCGGTTCGCTACAGCACTACTTTCCCGGCGGCAAGGCGCAGTTGGTCGACGAGGCGGTGGGCTGGGCAGGTGACTACGCGGCCGGCCGTGTCGCACGTTTCCTGGCCGCGCTGCCCGAGCCGACACCGAGTGGGCTGTTCGCCTCGATGGTGCGTCAGTGGACCGACGAGTACGAGACCGACGGCTTCGCGGGCGGCTGCCCGGTGGCGGCCGCCATGGTGGACTGCGCGGAGTCGGTCCCCTCCGCGCGGAAGGCGGCATCGGCCGCCTTCACCACCTGGACCGGTGCTGTCGCCCGAGCCCTGACCGGGATGGACGTGCCCGAGGAACGGGCCGGAGCACTCGCCACGCTCATGATCAGCAGCTTGGAGGGAGCGATCCTGCTCGCCCGGGCCGAGCGTGACGTCCGGGCCCTGACCACCGTGGCCCGCGAGCTCGGCCCCGTTCTCGACGAGGCCGTGCGCGAAAAGGGCCGTTGACCGACCGGCTGGGGGCCGCGCGCCGGTGCTACCCCTCGTACTGCGTGAGGTCGATGCCGTACACCGCGAGGTCATGGCCGGTGACGGGGTGCTCTGCTGTGTCTTCCTGCTCCATGCCGAGCTTGCCGAGTACGTTCGCGGAGGCACTGTCGCCCGTGCGGCACACGGCGACCACCCGGTCGAGGCCGCGGTCCTGCAGGGCGAACTCCAGAGTGGCCTGCGCCGCTTCCGAGGCGTAGCCCTGCCCCCAGAACACCCGCCCGAGCCGCCAGCTGATCGCCACCTGACCGGCGATCCCGGCCGGAGCATCGGCCACGGACAGACCGACGGCGCCCGCCAGCTCACCGGAGCCCAGGAGTTCGACGGCGAACATCCCGAATCCTTCCTCGTCCCACTCCTCCTCCCAGGTCTCGATGTCCTGGGCGGTCTGCTCGGGGGAGCGCGGCGTGCCGTCGCCGATGTGCTGCATCACCACCGGATCGGCGTGGATCTCGGACAGCGGGACGAGGTCGTCGTCGAGCCACCGGCGCAGGAGAAGACGGGGTGTGCGGATGTCGGTCATGATCCCATCTTGCCGACGCGGCGGTGGGATCGCGAACCGCGGCCCCACACCCCGGCGGTGAGCGGGGCCGGCGGAGCGCCAGGCCACGATGCCGGACCTGGTGTGAACACTACGATCTGAGCGTGACGATCGCATACGAGTGGCGGCCAGAGTTCGACAACGCTGCTCTCAACGCGCTGCACGCGGACGGCTTCGGCCATCCGCCCGCCGAGACCGACTGGTGAGAGAGACTTGAGCGCCACAGCCTCGGGTGGGTCTGTGCCCGGGAAGGCGGTTCGCTGATCGGTTTCGTCAACGTCGCCTGGGACGGCGGAGTTCACGCCTTCGTCCTGGACACGGTGGTCGCCCCGCACCGCCGGACGGAAGGTGTGGGTGCCGCCTGGTCGCAACCGCGGCTCGCGAAGCCCGTGCCGCGAACTGTGCCTGGCTCCACGTCGACTTCGAGGAGCACCTGCGTCCCTTCTCCTTCGATGCCTGCGGCTTCAAGGAGACGACAGCCGGCCTGATCGCCTTGTGACGCACCACGACCGCCGAGGCTCATGGGCCACCCGGTACCCGTTCCCGCACCCTGGGGGTACGACCGGGCCCGCCATCGCGAGGAGCAGCACGGCCGCCGCGATGACGAGCAGCGCCCGCCCCGTGCCCAGAGGCACCAGCAGCAGCGTGCCGAACACACCGCCGCTGAAGATCCCGCCCACCGTGGCCGTCCTGGGCGGGAACGGCCCCGGTGCCATGTCTCGCCAGGGCCAGCACACCGGCGCACACCAGCAGTACCGCCTCGCAGACGAGCCCGACCGGGAACCACGGGCGTCCGCGGCCGGCGAGCCACTCCAGTACGACACCCGCGACGGTCGCTCCGGCCATGAACGCGCCGATCGCGACGGCGGGACGCGTCACCGGAACATCGCCCGCCCGGCGAGCGCGAACGACAGGAAGAGCACGTTGCCGGTCGCCAGCGCGCAGAAGACCTTACCCATGGTCAGAAAGCTCACGGCGTCGACCGCACCGGCCAGCACGGTGAGCACGGTCATGACGGCCACCCGCCGGGCATCGGTCGCGAGGACCGGGGACGCATCGGACATGCGGCCAGTGTGAGCAGCACCGACGACCCGGCACCGGACCGCGGCCCGGACACGCGGCCCGTGGCTACGGGCGGGCTACTGCGGCCGATGCCCTGGTACGCGGTCAGCCGCGCGGGCCGGGCGGGCGGCGGGAGAGGCCACGGCCGCGAGGTCCCGGTCGCGAGCTGCCGCACGTCCGGTCACGGCTGGAGCCGGGACTCTCGCGGCCATGGTGCTGTCCCCGGTGGTGATGGCCTGCCCCCCGCTCGCACGCCGGCGGCGGGAGCCTCCGACCCCGGTCACCGGGCCGCCCGGAGGCTTTCCCCCGCTCGCACTCCAGGGGCGGGAGCCTCAGGCCCGCACCACCGGGCCGCCCGGAGGCCGATCTCCTCGGTCGGAGCCGGGACGTGTGGAAGGGTGGAAGGATAAGGAAGGACCCAGCCAGCCGGTCACGCGTGATCTTCGTACCGGTCGCCCCGGGGCGGTGAGGTTCTGCTGCGTACGGCGCCCGCCCGGCGCGTCCCCTGGCCGTTCGCAGGTCGCGTACCGCATCGTGAACGGGTTGCTGACCTGCAGGAAGACCGCCGTGGACGTCTGCTGAGGCAGGCGGGTGCGCCGGTGAGGTCCACAGGCCTAAGGGGCGAATGTGATGAGCCGAGCGAAGCAGCCTCCGGAGTGGGCGGCTGATCAGGACAAGTCGGCTTCGGACCCGAGCGGGCTGATGGACCTGTTGGGCGTCGCCGCGGTGCTGGTGGAGGCCGACGGCCGGATCGACATGTGGAGCCCTCAGGCCGAGGAACTGTTCGGCTACACCGGTGGCGAAGCGGTCGGGCAGTACGCGGCCGCCCTGCTTCTCCATCCCGAACACCGGGAGGCGGGGTTGGCACTGTTCGCCGAGGTGATGGAGACGGGAAGAGGCTGGGCGGGATCGTTCCCCGTCCGGCTCAAGGACGGGAGCACTCGGACGGTCGAGTTCCGCAACGTGCGGCTGACGGACAACGTCGGCGATCACTACGCGCTGGGGCTGGCCGCGGACAGGGGCACGGTGCGGCAGGTGGAGCGCAAGGTGGCCCTGTCCAGCCAGCTGGTCACCCAGGCGCCGATCGGCCTGTCCGTCCTGGACACCGAGTTGCGGTACGTGGCCGTCAACGGGGCCCTCGCCTCGATGCACGGTGTTCCCGAGGCCGACCACATGGGCCGCCACTTCCGGGAGATCCTCCCCGGCGCGCCCTTCCTGACCGCGGAGAACCAGATGCGGGAGGTCCTGGAGACCGGCCTGCCCCTGGTGGACGAGCAGGTCGTGGGCCGTACCCGCGCCGACCCGGATCACGACCACGCCTGGGCCGTCTCGCTCTACCGACTGGAGGATCCCAGCGGGCACGTGCTGGGGATCGCCAACGTGGTGGTGGACGTCACCGACCGGTACGAAGCAGCCAGGCAGGCCGACCGGGCCCAGCAGCGCCTGCGCCTGATGGCCGACGGCTCGTCCCGCATCGGGACCACCCTGGAGGTCGGGCGGACCGCCGAGGAACTGGCGGACGTCCTGGTCCCCGACCTGGCCGACATGGTCGCGGTGGACATCCTGGACTCCGTCCTGCGGACGGGCCGCCCGGACCTCGGCGAGGGCCCGCCGGTGTTCCGCGCCCTGGCGGTGAAGACCGCCTACCCCACCGCTGCCGCCGGGGCGATCATCGCGCCCGGCAACCTCACCACCTACCACGCCGACCATCCGGCAGCCCACTGCCTCCGCACCCGCAAGCCCCTGCTGATCACCCACATCGACAGCGGCGAGCTCAGCCGCATCGCAGCCGACGACGCCACCGCCGGCCTGCTCGCCGAAGCCGGTGTCCACACCGACATGGCCGTCCCCCTCATCGCGCGCGGACAGATCATCGGCGTGATGAGCCTGGCCCGCGCACGCAACCCCCAGCCCTTCGACGAGGACGATCTCACCCTCGCCTGCGAACTCGCCTCGTCCGCCGCGCTGAGCATCGACAACGCCGTCCTGCACCAGCACATCCGCAGCGCCGCCGAAACCCTCCAGCGCAGCCTCCTGCCCAGGCCCTCGCCCCGCCGCCCCGGCCTGGAGATCGCCGCCCGGTACCGGCCGGCGCAGGCCTTCAGCGAGGTCGGTGGCGACTGGTACGACGTCCTCCCCCTCGGTGGCGACCGGACCGCCCTTGCGGTGGGCGACGTCATGGGCAGCGGCATCCCGGCCGCCACCGCCATGGGCCGGCTGCGCACCGCCACGTCCACCCTCGCCGACCTCGACCTCGCCCCGAGCCGGATCCTCACCCACCTCGACAAGATCACACAGGGCCTGGACCCCTACATCGCCACGTGCGTGTACGCGGTCTACGACCCGCACGATTCCCGCCTGCACGTCGCCTGCGCCGGCCACCTGCCCCCGGTCCTGGTGCGCTCCGGCAAACCACCCGAACTGCTCGACCTGCCCACCGGCACCCCGCTGGGAGTCGGCAGCGGCCCGTTCGAGACCTCGGCCCTGACCATGAACCCCGGCGATCAACTCGTCCTGTACACCGACGGCCTGGTGGAAACCCGCGACGACCCCATCGACCAGCGCCTGGACGACCTCCTGCGCCTGCTGTCCCCGCCCTGCCGCTCCGCGGAGGAGACGTGCGACCGGCTGCTCCGGCAACTCCGCGGTCCCGCCGACCACGACGACGTCGCGCTGCTCATCGCCCATGCACAGCCCCTGGCCGGGCCCTGACGACGACGTCTGCTCGTGACGGCCGGCGTTTTCGCGATTCGCTGATCTGTGCGAAGCCGCCCGCGGTGTTATTCAATGAGGTGTGTGGTCGGGGAGCTCGGGGCCCCAACCGCACGGGTCCGCAAAGGCCCCGGCACCGCGCCGGGGATTGCTGAGAGAGCCGCATGGACTCCACACCCTCGCCCTCGTCCTCCTCGGCGTTCGACCTGGTCAGCCGCGCCCTTGGGCGCTACATCCCGCAAGGCGGAGCGGCAACGGCCGACCCGCGGGGTGACCGCGTCATGGGCAGGCAGGTGCCCGACAACCCGGCGGACGGTCCTCAGGAGCAGATCCTCGGCGCGGTCAACCTGGACCGGGACCTGGTCATCACCCGCTGCAACCTGGGAGCCCCCGTGTTCGCGGGTCTGCACGCGCCGCCCGGGCTTCCGTTCGTCGATCTCCTGCCCCCCGGGGACGTACCGACGGTGTCACGGCGGTTGCGGCAGGTCGTGGAGAGTGGTGAGGCGCATGTCGCCCGTATCCAGCGCCTGCGGCGCGACGACGGGTCGGAGCTGGTGGTCTCGATGAGCATCCTGCCCTCCGCGGCGCCGGAGGGCGGCCTGACGGTCTCCGTGATCGCCATGGCCAGGAGACTGCACCTCTACGCCGCCGAGACCGCGATCGGCACCTCGCTGGACATCGGCGAGACCGCACAGTCGCTGGCGGAGTCCCTGCTGGCCTGGGGAGACGTGGCCGCCGTGGACCTCGATTTCGCCGTGTGGACGGGGGAGGGAGTCTCCGGCAGGGCGCACGGGCGTATCCGGCTGCGGCGGGCCGCCCTGGTACCGGACCGGGTGTGGCCGGAGGGGTACATGACTCCGGGCCATGATCTTCCGGGCGACGCGAGTCGCCTGCTGGCGCAGGCGGTGCTGCGCGACGATGCTCCACAGACCATCGTCATACCCGGCGGTGAGGCGGTCGAGCGGGTCTTCGGCAGCCCACACGTGGCGCGTGCTCTGGTGCCCGGTGACCTGTCGGCAGGGGTGGCGTGCATACCACTCGTCCTCGACAGCGCGCCGCCCGTCGTACTGGGCGTGGCGGAGGTCTGGCGGCGCGCGGACTGCCCCTTCCGCGACAGCGAGCTGTTCGACCTGCAGGAGCTGGTCGCCAGAACCGCCCACCACGTCGACCTCGCCCGTCAGCACCAGCGCGAGCACACGCAGGTGCTGGCATTGCAGCGCCGGCTGCTGCCCCGGGCCGGTGGCGACACCATCGAGATCGCCAGCGTCTACCAGCCGGCCACCCCCGACAGCGCGGGCGTCGGCGGCGACTGGGTGAACAGCTTCCCGCTGCCCGACGGGCGTACCGCGCTGGTGGTCGGAGACGTCGTGGGGCACGGTCTGGGAGCCGCGGCGACCATGGGCCAGCTGAGTATGGAGGCCCGTGCCCTGCTGTCCGCCGGGCTCGCGCCCGACCAGGTGCTGGAGCACCTGGACGAGACGGTGACGGTGCTGGACGACGCGGAGTCCGGGCTGGCGGCCGGCTACAGCGCCCTCGGCTCGACCTGCTGCATCGCCCTTTACGATCCGGTCAGCCACCGGATGACGCTGTCCAGCGCCGGCCACCTCCCTCCGATCCTGGTCTCCCCGGACGGGCGGGCCGGCACCCTCGCGATCCGCCCCCACCCCGGCCTGGGAGCCGAGTTCGCGCTACGCGAGCCGTTCGACGTGTACACCGTCGACGTGCTCCCCGGCTCCGTGCTCGCCCTCTACACCGACGGCCTGGTGGAGGACCCCGCCCTCTCGATCGACGAGGGCATGGGCAGGCTGGCGGACACGGTGGCCACGGTGCATCCCTGGGACCCCCTGCAGCGGGCCGCCCGGCACGCCGTCTCCGCACTGGCGCCCGCGCCTCAGCGGGACGACGTGACACTGCTGCTCGCGCGCATGATCGGCTACCGCAAGGAGGACACGGCGACCTGGCGGCTGCCCGCCCGCGACGACGCCCCGGCCCGGGCCCGCGAGCAGGTCTCCGCGCTGCTGAGGCGGTGGCACGCCGGCGACGACATCCGGCACAACGCGACGCTGCTGGTCAGCGAGCTGGTCACGAACGCGGTGCGCTACGCCACCGGGCCCATCACGGTGCGGCTGATCAGGTCCGGACACGGCCTGCTGTGCGAGGTGGGAGACACCGGCAACGGCAGGCCACGGCTGAGGCGTGCCGACCTGCTCGACGACGGTGGTCGTGGCCTGGGCATCGTGCACCGGCTCACCACCCGGTGGGGGGTGCGGTGGACGGACACGGGCAAGGTGGTCTGGGCGGAAGTAGCGCGGTGAGGCGGCACGCACCGCCCCTTCAGCGCCCTACAGCCACTGCCCTTCCAGGGCGGTGGCTGTGAGCCCCGGCGCCGCCGCGTACAGCACGGCGCGATCGCCGGGCTTCCGCAGCCCCGCGTCGTGCGCCCGCCGCAGGATGTCGAAGACGGCGGCGCCTCCGCGGTTGCCGCTGGTGTAGCTGTCCCGGCTGTGGTCGAGGAGCCCCGGCGGCCACGTGTCGGGCATCGTCTGCTCCATGTACTCCAGCACCCGGGTGCCGCCGGGGTGCGCGAGCAGCACGTCGGGGTGCCAGGCGTCGGGGTCGTCCTGGTAGCGGGCGCGCAGCCACTCCCACATCGCGGTGACCGTCTCCTGCACGGCGCGCGGCCCGCGCCGGTCCATCACGAAGTGGGCGCCGTCCGCCCGTGTCTCCAGGCGGTGGAGGTCCTGGGTGCCGGGCAGGGTGTGATGCCAGGCGGCGTCCAGGCGCAGCACCGACTCGGGCCTCGGGCGGCCGGTGACCACCGCGGCCACGGCGGTGTCGGCGAACAGCAGCCGGACGATCAGGGATTCCAGGGTGTCGTCCGCCGGCTGGTAGGTCGTGCTCAGCGCCTCCGAGATGACGACCAGGACCACCCGGTCGGGGTCGGCGGCCACCAGGTCCGCGGCCAGGGCCAGTGAACGCGTCCCCGCGATACAGGCCCACTGCGTGGCCGGCAGCAGCATCACGTCGCTGCGGAGCCGCAGCCTGTTCGTCAGGGTCATGTCCAGACCCGGCAGCGCCGGAGTGGTGGAGTGACTGGTGATCAGGCAGTCGACGTCCGCGGCATCCAGCCCGGCTGTCTGCAGGGCCCCGCGCGCCGCGCGCTCCCCGTAGGCCTGCACGGCCTCCCAGGCCGGCGCGGTGCGCTCCTGGACGGTCTGCGGTGCGGGTATGGACTCGAGGGCGGCGACCACGCGGTCCACGTCCTGCTGGGCGAACCCGTCGCGGGTCAGCGCCTGTTGAGCGGGCTCGATGCCGACGGCCCGCAGGCCGTTGCCCTTGCCGGGCGCGACGGCGGTCTCCAGCGGCAGCATCCAGCCACGGGTCTCGATGCCGGTGCTCGCCGCGATGCCGTCGATGCGCGGCGTCCACGCCGCGTGGGGGTGGCGGTCACGCACCTCCGCCACGATCTCACTGGTCTTCACGGCATGCTCGCCGTGGATCACGGCAGGCGGGCAGAGGTAAGCGGCCATGAGGGGGCACCTTCCAGAGGGGGCAGGGAGAATGTCACGAGTGCTGTGGCATGGGTCACTTTGGAACGTAGCGCCCAAGAGGATGCCGGTGAGCTCCATTTCGGGATCCGGTGTCCGCTCAGAGCATGGGCGCCAAAGGGACATTTACGCTGTGATGCATACAACTCCGGCGCACTTTGGTCGGGTGACACGGCTCACGTCCGGACCGGCTCCAGCTTGCCGCGGAAGTGGCGGAGGAGCGGGGGCTGTTCGACCAGGCGGTAGCCCGGGATCTTGCCTTGTCGAGCACGTACCGACGGTGCCGTCGCTCACCCTGCCCGCCACGGACGGACCCACCGGCGGAGCCACCGTCCCCGCGGAAACCGCGCGCGGGATCGCAGACGCAGACGCAGTCGCGGCGGGTGCGGGACCGGGAGCCTGCCAGCGGCGCGACGGCATTCCGCTCGCCATCGAACTCGCAGCGGTACGCCTGAGCGCGGTGACGGCCGAGGAGATCCCGGAACGCCTCGACGACCGGCTCCCGCTGCTGTCCATGCCGCAGCCGCGCACGTCGGCCCACGCGCCCGAACGGGTGGTTCCCACACTCCGTCGGCGTAGGAGGACGTCTCACGCGGGGCGGCGGGAGCGGTCCGCGCCGGAAGCTCATGAAGCCGCCTGTCGCTCCGGGCCCTTGGCAGCGTCTGCCACAGCAGCCTGCCCGGCCTCGCGAGAAACCGGACTGACTCTCTCACCTCCGAACACCCCACGGCCCGGGAGCCCTCATGCCCCGCACGAACCATCCCCGCGTGAGCGTGATCATCCCCGCGTACAACGCGATGCCGGAACTGACGAAGTGCGTCACGTCCGTCATGGAGCAGACGCTCGGACCGGACAAGATCGAGATCATCGCGGTCGACGACGGCTCCACCGACGGCACCGGAAGCGAGCTGGACCGCCTCGCACGGACCTGCGCCGGCCTGCGCGTCGTCCACCGGCCCAACAGCGGAGGGGCCGGGGTCCCCCGCAACACCGGGCTGGACATGGCCGCCGGTGACTACGTCTTCTTCCTCGACTCCGACGACTACCTCGGCCCCGACGCCCTGCGCCGCATGGTGGCGATGGCGGACGAGAACCGCACCGACGTGGTCCTCGGCAAGATGGTGTCGGTCGGCGGACGTGCCGTGCCGACGGCCGTCTTCTCGCACAACCAGCCCCGGACGGACGTCTTCTCCTCCCACGCGTACCGCACCCTGGGCTGCTGGAAGCTGTTCCGGCGCTCGCTGATCGAACGGCTGGACCTGAGGTTTCCGCCCTGTCGCAACTGCGAGGACAAGCCGTTCACCGCCGCCGCCTACCTCAACGCCGACGGCATCTCCGTGGTCGCCGACTACGACTGCTACTACTCCCGCAACCGCCGGAACGGCAACAACCTCACCCTCACCGCCGCCGACCTCGTCCACCGCATGGACGGCACCCGCCTGTGCTTCGAAACGGTCGCCCGCTATCTGGCCCCCGGGCCGCGCCAGGACCGGATCATGCGCCGTCACGTGGAGTGGGAGCTGTGCGGGCCCCTGCGTGCGCTGCTGCCCCGGGAGAGTGAGCAGCAGGCACGGGAACGCTTCTACCCGCAGTTCCGGGAATGGGCACGGACCTACGTGACCGACGGTGTCTTCCAGATGATCGCCCCGCCGGACCGGCTGATCGTCCACCTCCTGCGCGCGGACCGGTTCGAGGACCTCATGACCGTGGCCCGGAACGCCAAGGCGGACGCCGAGCGCGGCCACATCGTGGACAAGGGCCGCGTCTACTGGTCCCACCCCTTCTTCCGCGACCCGGCGAAGGCGGTCCCGGACATCTGCTTCGACACCACGGACCGCCTCCCGGTCCACCACGAACTGGCCGAAGCGGCCTGGACGGGCGACGGCGACGTGCTCCGACTCGGCGGCCACGCCCGCATCGACTCCCTGGGCCCCCTCCAGCCCGGCACCCGACTGATCCTGCGCCCGAGCGGCTTCCGCCACCCCGACATCCGTGTACCCGCGACCGTCGGCACCGCCCCGCACCACGGCGACGACGCGGCATCCGGCTTCACCGTCGACGTCGACCTGAGCACCGTGGACGCGGGCGCCCCGCTCGGCGGCGGCGTGTGGGACCTCTACCTGGATGTACGAGCTGAGGGAGTCTGCCGGACCGTCAGGCTCCGGCAGCCCCGGACGGACGCGGACGGCCGGAGGGCCGCTCCACCCGAGCGGGAGTCGGCCACCGGTTCCGGGAGCGGGCACGGGCCCACCACCGCACGCCCCTTCTTCACGTCCCACGGCGACTTCTCCCTGGACATCCGGCAGAGCGAGCCCGAGCCGGCGTGCCAGGTGACCGGAATCGCCTGGGACCCCTTCGCACCCGCCACCCTCGTCGTCAGCGGACGCCTGACCGAGGAAGGCGCACACCACCCCGAACCCGTCGCCCTGCGCGCCGAAGAGGACGGGGGCTCGGTCCGCGAGGTGCCCCTGCTGTACACACCGCACGGCAGCCACACCTTCACCGCCCGCATGCCGGTCAGGAACCTGCGCCCAGGACGCTGGACGCTGACCCTCCGCACGGACGACCCGACGAGCCCTCTTCCCGTCCCGAGCCCGAAGGGAATGTCCGGCACTCGCTGGTATCGCGCCGCCCGGCTCGGCCGCCCCTACTACGCCAAGCCGCTCGCAGGCAGTCCGAAGCGGCCCCTGGTGCTGCGCGTCGCGCCGGTCAGACCCCTTGCGGCCCTCCGTCGACGGCTCGGCTGACCGGAATGTCCAGCCGGTGCGCGACGGCGCCGAGCGCTGTGCCCAGCGGGAGAGACACCCGCGTGAGGGCGTACTGGTCGCCCCGGGTCTGATCCAGGTTGACGATCAGCACCGGCTTCCCGGCCCGGGCCGCCTGACGCACGAAGCGGAGCCCGGACATCACCGTCAACGAGGAGCCCAGGACCAGCAGCGACGCCGCCCCACGGACCAGCTCGCGGCAGTGCTCGACGCGTTGCGGCGGAACCGGTTCGCCGAAGAACACGACGTCCGGCTTGAGGGTGCCGCCGCAGATCGCGCAGGGCACCACGCGGAAGCCTGTGGCCTGGTCGTCCGTGAGGTCGGCGTCACCGTCCGGGTTGATTCCGGCGGCCATGGGCTCGAACCCCGGATTGGCCTCCTCAAGACGCTGGGCGAGTTCCCGGCGTGGACTGAAGGCGCCGCAGGAAAGGCAGACGACCCGGGCCAGGGTTCCGTGGAGTTCCACGACGTCGCCGCTGCCGGCGGCCTGGTGCAGGCCGTCCACGTTCTGGGTGATGACGCCCGAGAGCAGGCCATGCCGACCGAAGGCCGCGACGGCCAGGTGCCCGGCGTTGGGACGGGCTTGGCCGAAGGTGCGCCAGCCGAGGTGACTGCGTGCCCAGTACCGGCGCCGGGCCCGGGCGCTCGCGGTGAAGTCCTGGTAGGTCATCGGGGTGTGCCGGCTGAGGCTTCCGCCCTCGCCCCGGTAGTCGGGGATGCCCGACTCCGTGGAGATGCCCGCGCCGCTGAGCACCAGCACTCCGCCGGTGCTCAGCGCATCGGCGACCGGCTCCGGATCCGAGGTGGCCGGCGGCAGGTCCTCGGCAGGGGTCCAGCTCAGGGTGGGACGCATGCGCATGCCGTCAGGGTACGAAAGGACGGCCCCGTGAGGAGACCGCACACCATCGCCGAGGGCCGACGGGAGGCCGCCGCCCTCGGCCGTGTCTGAGCCGATATCAGGACGGGACGTTTGGCCGGGCGGGATCGGCGTACCCGATGACTTAACACGATCCTTATTCGACGAAGCGGAGACGGACCATGGGCATCATTGCTTGGATCATCATCGGGCTGCTCGCCGGCGCGATCGCCAAGGCCTTGATGCCGGGGAAGGACCCCGGCGGCATCATCATCACCATGCTCATCGGCATCGTCGGTGGCCTGCTCGGCGGCTGGCTCGGCAAGGTGATCTTCGGGGTGGACTCCATCGACGGGTTCTTCGAGCTCTCCACATGGATCGCCGCGATCGTCGGGTCCCTCATCCTGCTCGCCCTCTACCGCGTCGTCACCGGCAACAGGCGCTCGCACCGCCACGCGTGACCCGCTGAGAGCAGCCACTCCGGACACACCTCGACGGCTCCCTCCCCGTTCACAGGGGAGGGAGCCGTCGAGGTGTGTCCGGAGCAGACTCAGCAGGGCGGCGCCACACCCGAGTCCCGGTCGTTTCAGCATCGACGACAGCCCCAGCCGGCGGGACTCGGCGCAGAAACCGCTCCGTGGCTCCGTGTACTCCACGTGGAAGACCGCCTTGCCCGCCGCGATGAACGGGGAGAGCTCGCCGCACTCGTCGTACTGGGCACATTCCTCGTTGACCGCGAAGTCGAAGACGTCCACGAGCTGGGGGATCTGGGCCAGATCGTTCTTCAGTCCCACCGACAGCCCACGCTCGTGGGCGATGGCCGCGATCATACGGTTGTACCTGAGCTGGTCGCGTGCCGTGAGCGGGAAGCCGGTGTCGTTGCCGTAGCCCTCCACCAGATCGGGTTCCACCGCGTCGAAGCCCTTGTCGCGGCACATGTCGAAGCGGCGTTCCATGATCGGTCGCAGGACGGTCAGCCGCCGGATGTCCAGCCAGCGTTCGCCCGCCCACCCGTTGGGCTCGCCGAGCACCGACTGCGGGAAGGCGTCCTGGTCCGGCCGGAACTCCTCCCACGCACCCACGTTGACGTAGCAGATGACCTTCTTCCCGGCGCGGCGCAGCCGGGCCACGTCCGCCGCGGAGTTCTCGAATCCGTCGATGTCGTAGACAGGCACATCGGCCGAGGCGTCGACCCTGCCGTCCAGTTGCCACTGCCAGGCGAGGCCCGGACGTGGCTTCCACACGTCCCGGGAAGGTGCCGTCGTACCCGGCGGGCCGGTGGATCGTCCGTCGCCGCCGGAGCAGCCCGTCAGTGCGGCGGCCGTCAGGGCGGTGACCAGGGCCGCGCAGACCGGAACCCGCCCAGTCATCGCTGCGCCCCGATCAGGGCGGGCGTCAACTGGGCCCACGGGTTGGGCGGTTCGCCCGTCACTGGTCCGCTGACCGCCGCTCCGCGCTCGTGCGCGGTGCGCACGGCGAGGGGAACGAGGGCCCCGGGCACACCGTAGACGAGGTGGCACAGCCGCTCGGGCGGGTGCCGCGCGGTCCAAGCCGGCCGGCTGAAGGCGGAGACGTACGTCGACCAGTGACCCTCGAAGGTGACGGTCAGGTCGGCGAGGCGGGCGTATCCCGAAGCCGGATGGACCCCGGGGTTCAGGACGACCGTCCCCGCACCCAGCCGGCGTACCGCCCGTACCAGGCGGCGGCAGGCCGGCAGCCCGTCCGCGGTCGCCGTCACCCGGTCCAGGAAGCAGCCGTCCGCCGCGTACCACGCCCGGTGCCGGCGCACGTCCTCGGCGATGTCCGCGGGATCGCGCACCCCGTAGTCGGTGTCGACGTAGCCCAGCAGACGCGCCCCCGCGGCCCGCAGCGCACCGGCCGCGGCGGTGAACGCCGGGTCGGGGACCTCGCCCGGACCGCTCGCCGGGTTGAGGACGACCCCGTAGGTGCGGTCCGCGGCGGTGATCAGCCGGTGCCAGGCACCCGGATCCTCGGCCGGATGGACGTACAGCGGAATCAGCAGGTTCACCGGGCGCGGCCGCCTTCCCACAGCGCGGCCAGCGCGTCGTCGAGCGTGTGGGCCGGACGCCAGCCCAGGGCCCGCTCGGCGGCAGTGATGTCGGAACACTGCCACGACACCTGTGCGGAACGGGCGGAGCCGGCGGTGCCCGACGTGGATTCCTCGATCCGGCCCCCGAAGCCGGCCAGACCGGCCAGGCCCCGTACCAGGGCACGCACCGGAACCGCCCGGCCTCCGCCGATGTTGAGGACGGGCGGCAGCGGTCCCGGGGCCGTGGCCGCGAGTGCCGCCGCCCGTGCCACGTCGCGCACGTCGACGAAGTCGCGGTGGGCGGACAGGTCACCGAGCCGCAGCACCGGATCCGGGCCGGGGCCCGCCTCGCGCAGCAGTGCGGCGATCCGGCCGGGCAGTCCGGAGGACGGCGCCCCCGGCCCCACCGGATTGCCCACCCGCAGCACCACCGCGTCCAGGCCGGAGGCGGTCACCGCGACCGTGCCCGCGAGCTTGGTCGCACCGTAGGGGCCGACCGGGCGGGTGGCCGCCGACTCCGACACCGGGGTGCCCGGTGCGCCGGGGCCGTACTCGGCGGCCGATCCCAGGTGCACCAGGCGGGCGGCCGGGGCCGCCTCGCGCAGTGCGGCGCAGAGCACCGCGGGACCGCGGGCGTTGACCTCGGCGAGGGTCACAGCGTCAGCGCCGGTCGCACCCGCGCAGTTGATCACGGTGTCGGGCGCGGCCGACGCGAGGCTCCGCGCCAGCTGTTCCGGGCGGACGCGGGCGAGATCGACGTCGAGGTCGGCGGCCGGAGACCGGCCGCCGCCGAGGACCAGCGCGCCCGGCAGGGCGCGCAGCCGCTCGACGACGTGAGCGCCGAGATAGCCGGTGAAGCCCAGGACGAGAATGCGCATGACGAGCTCAGGCTCCCTTGAGCAGCAGCGACTTGCGGCTGGTGAACTCCGCGTTGGCCCGGTCGTAGTCGTCCGGGCGGCCGATGTCCAGCCAGTACCCGTCGAAGTCGTAGGCGTGCGGCTGGTTCCGCGCCTTGAGCAGATCGAGCACCAACTCGTCGAAGCCCAGAGGCAGTCCGGGCGTGTAGCCCTCCAGCGTGGCGCGGGACAGGCCGTAGACACCCATGGAAACGCGGTAGTCCATGCTCGGCTTCTCGGTGAACGCCACGACTCTGCTGGAGTCGGTGGTCAGCACCCCGAAGTCGATGTGCACCTTGCGGGCGTACGTCGCGATGGTCAGCGGAGCCCCGGACTCGCGGTGCCGGCGCAGGACGTCGGCGTAGTCGAGGTCGGTGAGGACATCGCCGTTCATCACCAGGAAGGTCTCGGGCAGCCGGTCGCGCAGGGTGAGCAGCGGTCCCATGGTGCCCAGCGGGTTCTCCTCGGTGGCGTAGTCGACGGCCAGGCCCCACTGGGAGCCGTCGCCGACGTAGGCGCGGATGATCTCGCCGAGGTGCCCGATGGCGATCGTGCAGGTGGTGAAGCCGGCCGTGGACAGCTGGCGCAGCACGATCTCCAGGATGGCGTGCTGGTCGCCGATGGGCACGAGCGGCTTGGGCAGCGCGGTGGTGTACGGCCGCAGCCGGACGCCCTTGCCTCCCGCCAGGATCACTGCGTGCATGGGGCTCCTCCTTCGAAAACGCTTCGTGGACGTGCGCAGACGTGACGGACGAGAACCGCTGTGAGGTGTCAGATGTTGTAGATGCCGGTCTTGTAGCGGGCGAGGTTGGCCGGGTCGCGGAAGAACTCCACCGTGTGGGCGAGGCCGTCCTCCAGGGTGTGGGCGGGCTGCCAGCCGGTGGCCGCGCCGAGCCGGCTCGCGTCCGCGACCAGGCGCATCACCTCGGAGTTGGCCGGACGAATGCGGGCGGTGTCCTCACGCACGTCGAGCGCGGTGTCCATCACCTTGCCGATCAGCGCGACCAGGTCGCCGACCGAGATCTCCCCGCCGGTACCGGCGTTGAAGGTACGGCCCACGACCCGCTCGGCGGGCGCGGTACCGACGGCGAGGAACGCCTGCGCGGTGTCCTTGACGAAGGTGAAGTCCCGGGTGGGACGCAGGTCGCCGAGGGTGATGGTGCGCTCACCGGCCGCGACCTGCCCGATGACGGTGGGGATGACCGCCCGCATCGACTGGCGCGGCCCGAAGGTGTTGAAGGGCCGCAGCGTGACGACCGGGGTGTCGAAACTGGCGTGGTAGCTGTCGGCCAGCCGGTCCCCGCCCGCCTTCGAAGCGGCGTACGGGGACTGGGTGTTGATGGGGTGGTCCTCGGTGATGGGCACGGTCTGCGCGGTGCCGTACGTCTCGCTGGTGGAGGTGTGCACCAGCCGGGGCGTGCCGAGGGCGCGCACGGCTTCCAGCACGTTGAGGGTGCCGGTGACGTTGGTGTCCACGTAGCTGTGCGGGGCCCGGTATGAGTACGGGATCGCGATGAGGGCCGCCAGGTGGTAGGCCGCGTCTGCGCCGTCGAGGAGACCGCGGACGGAGCCGGGGTCCCGGACGTCGCCGAGGACGATCTCCACCTGGTCAAGGACGTCCGGGTGCAGGGTCTCCAGCCAGCCGTAGGAGGAGAAGGAGTTGTACTGGGCCATGGCCCTGACCCGGTGGCCGGAGGCGACCAGCGCCTCGGTGAGGTGTGAGCCGATGAAGCCCTCGGCTCCGGTGACGGCTGCGAGCGGTGTGGAGGTCAACTGCGGTGTCCCTTCGGATGGGTGGGAGCTGAGCGGGGG
>NZ_POUC01000399.1 GCF_002891435.1 Streptomyces cahuitamycinicus | reverse complement strand
GATCTTCGCCGACTGCGACCGGTCCATGCGCATCGTCCAGGAGGAGGTCTTCGGCCCGGTCGTCACCGTCGAGCGCTTCCGCACCGAGGACGAGGCGGTGGAGCTGGCCAACGACACCCGCTACGGCCTCGCCGGCGGCGTGTGGACCTCCGACGCGAGCCGCGCCCAGCGCGTCGCCCTGCGGCTGCGGCACGGCACCGTGTGGATCAACGACTTCCACCCCTACGTACCGCAGGCCGAGTGGGGCGGCTTCGGCCGCTCCGGCGTGGGACGCGAACTCGGCCCGACGGGGCTGCGCGAGTACCAGGAGGCCAAGCACATCTACCAGAACCTCGCCCCCGCCCCCTCCGGCTGGTTCAAGGGCTGACCCGCACGCCACACCGCACCACCACGAAAGGCACGGCATGGCCACCACCCCCGCGCACGGCGCCGAGTCCGCCTACGACTACGTCATCGTCGGCGGCGGCACCGCCGGCTGCGTACTCGCCGCCCGGCTGAGCGAGGACCCCGACTGCCGCGTCTGCGTCATCGAGGGCGGCCCCAGCGATGTCGGCGACGAGCGCATCCTGCGCCTGCGCAACTGGATCAACCTGCTCGGCTCGGAGTTCGACTACGGCTACACCACCGTCGAGCAGCCGCGCGGCAATTCGCACATCCTGCACTCACGGGCCCGGGTGCTCGGCGGCTGCTCCTCGCACAACACCCTGATCAGCTTCCTGCCGCTGCCGCAGGACCTCGACGACTGGGTGCGGCACGGCTGCGCCGGCTGGGACCCGGCGACGATCCTGCCCTACCGCGACCGGCTGCTCACGAAGATCGTCCCGGTGGCCGAGGCCGACCGCAATCCCATCGCCGAGGACTTCGTCACCGCGGCCTCCCGCGCCCTCGGCGTCCCCGTCGTGGACGACTTCAACGCCGAACCCTTCGCCGACGGCACCGGCTTCTTCTCCCTGGCCTACCAGCCGGAGGGCAACCTGCGCTCCTCCGCGTCCGTCGCCTACCTCCACCCGGTGCTGGACCGGCCCAACCTCACGCTGAAGCTGGAGACCTGGGCCCACCGGCTGATCCCCGACGAGTCGGGCCGGCTGACGCGGGTCGCCGTCCGGGGCGCCGACGGCGAACCCGCCACCGTGCGCGCCGAGCGTGAACTCCTGCTGTGCGCCGGGGCCATCGACACCCCGCGCCTGCTGCTGCTCTCCGGCATCGGCCCGGCCGACGACCTGCGTGCCCTGGGCATCAAGGTGCGGGCCGACCTGCCCGGCGTCGGCGAGAACCTCCTGGACCACCCCGAGTCCGTGATCGTCTGGGAGACCGCGGGGCCGCTGCCGCCCAACTCCGCGATGGACTCCGACGCCGGCCTGTTCCTGCGCCGCGACCGGGGTCAGCCGCGCCCCGACCTGATGTTCCACTTCTACCAGGTGCCGTTCACCGTCAACACCGAACGCCTGGGCTACCCCGTACCACGGCACGGTGTGTGCATGACGCCGAACGTGCCGCGGGCCCGTTCCACCGGCCGCATGTGGCTGCGCAGCAGCAACCCCGCCGAGCATCCCGCCCTGGACTTCCGGTACTTCACCGACCCCGAGGGCCACGACGAGCGCACCCTCGTGGACGGGCTGAAGGTGGCCCGCGAGGTCGCCGCGACCGAGCCGCTGCGCGACTGGCTCGTCCGCGAGGTCGCGCCCGGACCGGACGTCGTCTCCGACGCCGACCTGTCGGAGTACGGACGCCGCGCGGCCCACACCGTCTACCACCCGGCCGGCACCTGCCGCATGGGCGCCGCGGACGACCCGGCCGCCGTCTGCGACCCCGAGCTGAGACTGCGGGGCTTCGAGGGCGTGCGGATCGTCGACGCGTCGGTGTTCCCGACGATGCCCACCATCAACCCGATGGTGACCGTGCTGCTCGCCGCCGAACGCGCGGCCGACCTGATCACCGGCCGCCCCGGGCCCGCCGGCCGGGCGGCGGCGCGGTGACCGCTCCACGGCCCCCCGCAGGGCCGCCCGCCGCGGGTGTGTCTCCTGTACGGCCGCCCGGAGGGCCCCGTGTCCGGCCGGTCCCGGCCCGGGCTCCGAGTCACCAGGACGCCACCCGCGTCCCCCGCGCCCGGAAGTTCGGGCAATGACAAGAGGCCACCCCGGCTCCGCGGGCCGCGGCAGACGCCGCCGGCAACCGGGAGCCGGGGTCCTGGCCCTCAGCGAAGGAGGAACGCGGCTGTGTCGACCACTGGAGAGAAGGGCCCCGGAACGGCGCCGGAGGAGACACCGGCGGAGGAGGTGGGCACGGCCCGCCTGAAACCCTTTGTGTTCTTCGGCGCGGCCGTCCTGGTCCTCGCGATCTCGATCTGGGCGATCATCACCCCCACCGGTGCGGAATCGGCCATCGGAGTGGTGGTCGGCAAGATCTCCGAATGGTTCGGCTGGTACTACTTCCTCGCCGCGACCTTGTACCTGCTGTTCGTCGTCTTCATCGCCGTGTCCAAGTACGGCACGGTCAAGCTGGGCCCCCAGCACTCCAGGCCCGACTACGGTCTGTTCACCTGGGGGGCGATGCTCTTCGCTGCGGGCATCGGCATCGACCTGATGTTCTTCTCGGTCTCCGGCCCGGTCAGTCACTACCTGGCGCCGCCGCAGGGCGACCCGGAGACGCTCGAGGCCGCCCGGCAGGCCGTGGTGTGGACGCTGTTCCACTACGGCATCACCGGCTGGGGCATGTACGCGCTGATGGGCATGGCGCTCGGATATTTCTCGTTCCGCTACCGGCTGCCGCTCGCGATCCGCTCCGCGCTCTATCCGATCATCGGACGCCGAATTCACGGGCGGATCGGTGACACCGTCGACCTGGCGGCCGTCATCGGCACCGTGTTCGGTATCGGCGTGACGCTCGGCATCGGAGTGGTGCAGCTGAACTACGGACTGAAAGTCCTCTTCGACGTGGCGGAAGGGCTTTCCGCGCAGATCGCCCTGATCGTCGTCGCGGTGGCGATGGCCACCGCGTCCGCGGCGTCCGGCGTGGACAAGGGAATCCGCCGGCTGTCGCAGCTCAACATCCTCCTCGCAACCCTGCTGATGCTCTACATCCTGGTCGTGGGCGAGCCGTTCCGGCTGCTCAACGCAGTGGTCCAGAACGTCGGAGACTACGTCAGCCGCTTCCCGTCGATGACCCTGAACACCTTCGCCTATGACCAGCCCACCGAGTGGCTGGACGCGTGGACGCTCTTCTTCTGGGCCTGGTGGGTCGCCTGGGCCCCGTTCGTCGGACTCTTCCTGGCCCGCATCTCGCGCGGCCGTACCCTGCGTGAGTTCATCGCCGCGACGCTGGTCATCCCGTTCCTCTTCACCGGCCTCTTCTTGGCGATTTTCGGCAACAGCGCCCTGTTCGTGGTGCGCGACGGGAACGCCGAGTTCGGCGAAACCGCCATGAACGTCCCCGAGCAGGGCTTCTACAGCCTCCTGGAGCAGTACCCGGGATTCCTGTTCAGCGCGGGACTCGCGACGTTCGTCGGGCTGCTGCTGTACGTCACCTCCGCCGACTCCGGAGCCCTGGTCATGGGCAACCTCAGCGCTGAACTGCCCACCCCGGTGACCGACGCGCCCGCGTGGCTGCGCGTCTTCTGGGCGGTGGCGACCGGTCTGCTCACGCTCGCCATGCTCATCGTGGGCGGTGTGCAGGCGCTCACCAACGCCACCATCATCATGGGCCTGCCGTTCTCCTTCGTCATGTTCCTGATCATGGCCGGGCTCTACCTGGCGTTGCGTACCGAGCGGATGAAGGTGGAGGCGAGGGTCACCACGCTGCCCGCGTCGCTTTCCGGACGTATGCCGCAGCACGGTCTGCCGGGGGCGCCGAACTGGCGGCACCGGCTGGCGCGCGCGATGGCGTTCCCCAGCAGGCGGGCGGCCGCACGATTCGTCGACCAGGTGTGCCGTCCCGCCTTCCAGGAGGTCGCCGAGGAGTTGCGGCAGCAAGGAGCGCCGGCGCAGGTCATGGAAGGCACCGTCGAGGAGAACGGCCTCACCCACGTCGGCCTGCGTGTGCCGATCGGCTCCAGCGACGAGTTCCTCTACGAGGTCTGGCCGGTGGAACTGCCGACCCCCGCCTTCGCCACCCGGTCGGTCAGCACGCACGACACCTACGTACGTTTCGAGGTCCGGATCGCCGAGGGCAACCAGGACTACGACGTAATGGGCTACACCCGGGAACAGCTCATCGCCGACAGCCTCGACCAGTACGAGCGGCACCTGGAGTTCCTGCGGGTGCGCCACGAGGCGGCCACCCGCTCGGGCCTGCCCGACCACCGCCCGGACGCGCCGGACGCGCACCTGCCCGAGGCGTAGCGTTCTCGCGCCGCAGGCGTCCCGCGGCGGTGCAGCGCGTGCCGCTGGGTGGTGGGTCGGGGCCGTGTCGGGGGGGTGTCCGTTCTCGGAACGGCGCGATGGGGGTCGGACAACGGCTGACTGTCCGTTGACGCGCCAACCGGCTGCGGGCGAACACCCCCCGACACGGCCCCTTGCGTACGTACGCGGGTGCGGGCGCTCGGGGACGGGCCGGGTGGTTTGTCCTCAACGTCGCAGCAGTACCCTGCGCGTGGCGCGGACGAGCCGGTGGGCCGGTCGGGCGGAGCGCGGTGCGGGCCCCGACCGCTCCAGCCACCACGCCCGCAACTCCCGCCGCGCCCCCGTGTCACCGGGGTGCCCGGTGGACAGCAGGTGCTCGGCGAAGGTCAGGGCGTCACGCCGGTAGCCGGAGGCCATGGGGTGGGTCTGGGCGTAGCCGACGAACGCCGTGCGGTACCCGTCGCCGAGGATCACCGGCAGTTCGGGCGCGACCTTCGCCACGACGTCCGCGCGCTTCGCGGCGAGCGCCCTCGCCTGTACGCCGATCCGCACCCGGTCGAACCCCTCGGGCACGGGCGTCCCCGCGACCAGCGCCGACAGCAGCGCCGCCTGTGCCAGTGCGAGCCGCTGCCGGGCGCCGTCGACGTCCTCTTGGTGGGGCCGGCCGAAGGCGCCCCGTGTCGCCCCGGCCGCCCCGGTCTCATGGCCCTGCCGTACCGGCCCGGTCTCGTGGCCCTGCCGTACCGGCCCGGTCTCGTGGCCCTGCCGTACCGCCGCGGTCCCGGCAGCGGGCCCGCCGGTGACGCCTCGGGCGCGTTCCTGCCGTTCGGTGCCGGCCGCCACGAGCGAGCCAGGGCCGACGCCCCCGGTCGCTTCCCGCCGCCCGGTCCCGGCACCCGCGAACAGCTCATCGCCGCCGCTCTCGGGGATGGTTCCGGCCGCCGCACGGAGTTCCGCCTTCACGCGTTCGACAGCGCCCGCCTGAAGCGCCCGGCGGATCGTGCTCAGCTCGTGCTCCAGCTCCGCCGGTGCCGGGAAGTTCTCGTCGCGTTCCAGCAGAACGCCCGGCGGGGACACCCGGGAGGCGAGGTCCGTCAGGATGTCGAGGACCGGTCGCGGGACCGGGTGGGCGTGGCTGTCGTGCCAGACGCCGTCGCGTTCGAAGCCGCCGGCGACGTGGACGTAGGCGATGGCCTCCAGGGGCAGCTCGGCGAGTGCCTTGGCGGGGTCCTCGCCGCGGTTGACGTGGTTGGTGTGCAGGTTGGCCACGTCGATGAGGAGGCGGACGCCCGTGCGGTCGGCGAGGTCGTACAGGAACTGGCCCTCCGTCATCTCCTCGCCCGGCCAGCCGATCAGCGCGGCGATGTTCTCGACGGCCAGCGGCACCGGCAGTGAGTCCTGCGCGATGCGTACGTTCTCGCACAGGACGTCCAGGGCGTCCCGCGTCCGGGGGACGGGCAGCAGGTGACCTGCCTCCAGACGCGGGGACGCCGTCAGCGGCCCGCCCGCCCGCACGAACGCGATGTGCTCGGTGACCAGCGGCGAGCCCAGCGCGTCGGCACACTCGGCCAGCGCGGTCAGCCGGGCCGCGTCGGGCCGTTCCGCGCCCCCGAGACCGAGCGAGACGCCGTGCGGCACCACGGTGACGCCGCGCTCGCGCAGCCGCCGCAGTGAGTCGGGCAGGTGCCCGGGGCAGACGTTCTCGGCCACCGCCTCGACCCAGTCGATCCCCGGCATCCGCTCCACGGCGTCCGCGATCTCCGGCCGCCACCCGATGCCCGTCCCCAGTCGCTCCATCGTCCCCTCCTCCACCCGGCCCGTTCCTCGAACGTGAGGGGGGTATGGCCCAGCCGCCGGCCCCCGAACCGCGCCCCGCCCTCCTTCAGAGCAACATTTGAGGTTCGCGGTCCCGCGTCCCGTCTCCACCGACGGAGGCGCAAGGGTCGCGTCCCGCCCGGGTACGCCGTAGACCGGACCTATGCCCGAAGCCAGCGAGCAGTCCCACCGCGGCGGGCGGGAGCGGGAACCGCAATCCCGGGCGGCCGCCGTCCGCCGGCTGCGGATCGTGGCCGGAGCCCTGCTCGTGGCAGGCGTCACGGCCTACTTCCTGTTGCCGCTGGAGGGCCTCGGCGCCGACCGCCCCTGGCTGGGCTGGCCGCTGTTCGTGCTGTGCCTGGCGCTCATCGCCGCGCTGCTGCTGCGCCATGTGCGCGACATCGTGCTGGAGAAGCCGCGGGCCCGGACGGGCATCGTGATCTCGCTGCTGATGTGCCTGGCCGTGCTGGTCTTCTCGTCCGGGTACTACGCCCTCGCGCAGCAGCCGGGACAGTTCACCGGCCTGCGCACCCGGGTCGACGCGCTGTACTTCACCGTCATCACCCTCGCGACCGTCGGCTACGGCGACATCACCCCGCGCGGGCAGGAGGCCCGGCTGGTGGCCGTCGCCCAGATCCTCTACACGTTCGTCTTCCTCACGGCGGCGGCCACCGCTCTGACACGGCGGATGCACGCGGTGGTCGCGGAGCGCGAGAGGCGCCCGCCGCCGCCCTGACCGGGCTTACACCATGCGGGAGGGGCGGTAGTTGAACACCGACCAGAGGACGAACAGACCGGTCACGATCATGATGATGGACCAGAACGGCTGGTACGGCAGCCAGAGGAAGTTCGCGATCAGCGCCAGGCCGACCACGACCGCGCTCACGACCCGCGCCCAGGCGGCTCCGGCGAACAGGCCGAGCCCGGCCGCCACCACGAGCGCACCGACGATCACGTGGATCCAGCCCCACGCCGTCAGGTCGAACTCGAACGAGTACTGGCCGAAGCTCGTGTACACCTCGTCACCGGCGATCGCCGCGATGCCCTGGAACACCGCGAACAGGCCGTAGACGACCATCAGGATGCCGCCGAGAGCGAGCCCCCCGGCCGCCAGCGGGTCGCCGGAACCGCCTGGGC
>NZ_POUC01000398.1 GCF_002891435.1 Streptomyces cahuitamycinicus | reverse complement strand
ACCCCGGCCGGCACCCCCTGACCCCAGGGTCACCGTCCGGCCGGATCACGCGATCCGCCCGCTCGCCCGCCGCCGCCCTGGGCGGCGCCGGCTCGCGCAGGCCGCACAGCAGCAGCCGGCCCAGCGCGGGCCGGCGCCGGAGTCGTCGCCGTCACCACCGACGCCGGGACCTGGTTCGCGCCCGGCACCCGCGCCATCTGGGTTTCCGCCGGCACCGTGCACGCCCACCGCGCCTACGGCCGGCTCGACCTGCGCCTGGTCGGCCTGCCCGTCACGACCGTCTCGCACCGCTGCGGCTGGTCCTCCGCCAGCGCGTTCATCGACGTGTTCCGCCGCTCCTTCGGCTGCACGCCGGGCAGACATCACGGGCACTCGGCGGACCCGGTGAACTGACCCGACTACCGTCCGGTAATAATGCGCGGCAGGCTTTCAGAGGAGGAACCGTGCCCCGGTCCGATCGCTCGCCCCTGCTGCTCGCCGGCCTTCTGGCCACCGCGGGCGTCGCCCACTTCGCCACCCCACGCCCGTTCGACGCGACCATCCCGCGCGGCCTGCCCGGCACACCGAGGGCCTGGACCCACGCCAGCGGCGCCGCCGAGCTCGCGCTGGCCGCCGGCCTGGCACTGCCGCGCACCCGCAAGGCCGCCGCGCTGGCCACGGCCGCCTTCTTCGTCGGGGTGTTCCCCGCCAACGTCAAGATGGCCGCCGACTGGCGCCACCGTCCCGCCCCGCAGAAGGCCGCCGCCTTCGCCCGCCTGCCCCTGCAGGTGCCCCTGGTGCTCTGGGCCCGCGGCGTCGCCCGCACCGCGGAGGGCAGGTCGTGACCGCGCGCGTGGAGACCGGGGACAAGGTCGAGGACTTCGCCCTGCCCGACGAGACCGGCACCGTCCGCAGCCTGTCAGGGCTGCTCACCGAGGGCCCGGTCGTGCTCTTCTTCTACCCGGCCGCCCTGACACCCGGCTGCACCGCACAGGCCTGCCACTTCCGCGACCTCGCCACCGAGTTCGCAGCCGTCGGCGCCCGGCCCGTCGGCATCAGCGGCGACGACGTCGAGCGGCAGCAGGAGTTCGCCGGCCGGCACGGCCTCGGCATGCCGCTGCTGTCCGATGCCGACGGCGCGGTCCGCGAGCGGTTCGGGGTGAAGCGCGGCTTTTCCCTGGCGCCCACCAAGCGCACCACGTTCGTCATAGCGCAGGACCGCACCGTCCTCGACGTCGTACGCAGCGAACTACGCATGAACGCGCACGCCGACCGGGCGCTCGCCGCGCTGCGCGCCCACCGGGCCTGACACGTCACGAATGCCGCACCGCGGTTGATAGGAGGCGGCAAAGGGATAATCCTGGACGATATGGAGGACGCCTCCGCCGCTGCGATCATCGACGCCCGCGGCATTCTGACGGGGTGGAGCGAGGGAGCCCGGCGGCTGACCGGCTACCCGGCCGATGAGGCCCTGGGCCGTGCCGCACGGGACCTGCTCGCCGAGACCGTGCCGCCCGAGGCGGTGTCCGCGCGCTCCGGCACCGTCATGGTGCGCCACCGCGACGGCTACCTCGTCGGGCTCCGCGTCAGAGCCTGCGCCGTGACCGGCCCGGACGGGGAAGCGGGCGGCTATGTGATCACCGCCGCGTCGCCCGGCCCCGAGGAGACGTCCCTCGCGGGCCGCGCCTTCCAGCAGGCGTCCATGTCGATGTCCGTCTTCGACACCCGCCAGCACTACCTCCGGCTCAACGACGCCGCCTGCCACGTGATGGGCGTGTCCGAGGAGACGCTGCTCGGCCGGCCCTTCCCCGAGACCGTGGAGGAGGCGGAGCACAGCCTCGGCTTCAACTGGCACCTGCGGCACGTCGTCGAGACCGGCCGGGCGCTGCGGTACGAGAGCTACACCGGCGCGCCGGCCCTCAACAGGGAGCACGCCTGGGTCACCGAGATGTGGCCGGTGCGCGATGCCGCCGGCGAGCTCGTGGGGACCGCCCTGGCCGCCTTCGACAGCACCGAGCAGTACTGGGCCCGGCAGCGGCTGGCCCTGCTGAACGAGGCCGCCGCCGCGATCGGCACCACCCTGGACGTCGTCCGCACGGCCGAGGAGCTGATCGGGGTCGTGGTGCCCCGGTTCGCCGACTTCGCGAGCGTGGACCTTTTCGACTGGGTGCTCGGCGCGGACGAGGCCCCGACGGTGTCGGACGAGGAGATCACGCTGCGGCGGGTCGCCCACGGATCCGTCACCGAGGGCACTCCGGAGGCGGCCGTCCACCTGGGAGAGGTGGATGTCTACCCCTCGTTCTCGCCGATCGCCCGGGCCATGCGGGAGGGCCGGGCCATCATCAGCCAGGCGGGGGAGCCGGCGTTCATGCGCTGGGTCGCCGAGCGCAATTCCCGCGCCCCCGACGGCCGCCCGTACCGCAAGGGCGTCCATTCGATGATGGCCGTACCGCTGCGGGCCCGCGGCACCACGCTCGGTGTCGCCGTGGCCGTGCGGGTGGCGCAGCCCGACGACTACGCCGACGACGACGCGGTGTTCGCCGAGGAACTCGCCAGCCGCGCCGCGGTGTGCGTCGACAACGCCCGCCGCTTCGCCCGGGAACGCACCACCGCCCTCGCCCTCCAGCACAGCCTGCTGCCCAGAGGCCTGCCCGGCCAGGCCGCCGTCCAGGTCGCCCACCGCTATCTGCCCTCCGGCTCGGCGGCCGGCATCGGCGGCGACTGGTTCGACGTGATCCCGCTGTCCGGCAGCCGTGTCGCACTGGTCGTCGGGGATGTCGTGGGGCACGGCATCCCCTCCACGGCGACCATGGGCCGGCTGGTCACGGCCGTCCGCACGCTGGCCGACGTGGACCTCCCGCCGGACGAGCTCCTCACGCACCTCGACGACCTGGTCACCCACCTCGCCTCGGACGACGAGGGCGACGAGGTCGCCGAGCTGGGCGCGACCTGCCTCTACGCCGTCTACGACCCCGTCGCGCGCCGTCTGAACCTGGCCGCCGCCGGGCACCCCGCACCCGCCCTGGTGCTGCCCGACGGATCGGCCCGGCTGATCCCCATGAGCGCGGGGCCGCCGCTGGGTGTGGGCGGACTGCCGTTCGAGGCGACGGAGCTCCAGCTGCCCGAGGGGTCCGTCGTCGCCCTCTACACCGACGGGCTCATCGAGGACCGCGACCGCGACGTCGACCACGCCACCGACGAGCTGTGCCGGGCCCTGACGGTGCCCGCCGACTCGCTGGACGCGCTGTGCGACACCGTGCTGAAGGCCGTACTGCCGGAGGAGCCCAGTGACGACGTGGCCCTGCTGCTGGCCCGGACCCGGGCGCTGGGCGCCGACCAGGTCGCCACCTGGGACGTCACCCCCGACCCCGCGGAGGTGGCAGCCGCCCGGCAGGCCGCGACCGACCAGCTCACCGCGTGGGGCCTGGACGAGACGGCCTTCGTCACCGAACTCGTCGTCAGTGAACTGGTCACCAATGCCATCCGGTACGGCGCTCCGCCCATCCAGCTCCGCCTGATCCGGGACCAGACCCTCATCTGTGAGGTGTCGGACGGCAGTTCGACCTCCCCGCACCTGCGGCGGGCGCACCAGGACGACGAGGGTGGCCGCGGTCTGCTGCTGGTCGCCCAGCTCACCCAGCGCTGGGGCAGCCGGCAGACCACCCGGGGCAAGACGATCTGGTGCGAACAGTCACTCACACCGCTGTTCTGACCTCATTCCCCGGCCGTGTCGGACGCGACCTGGGCGAGCGTGCGGCCGGACTTGGCCGAGCGCGCGCGGCGGGGATCGGGAGCCCCGTGCGTACGGGCCGTGCCCCCGGCCCGCTTCACCAGCAGCCACGCCTCCTCGCCATCGCCGCCCTGGCCGCCGCGGAACCGGGTCAGGGCGTACTCGCCGTGCAGTTTCGAACCGCTCAGCCGGAACGTGGCGTGCCCGCGCTCCAGCGACTGGGCGAAGTCGACGGGCCGGCCCGCGTGGTCATGGCTCAGCGGCTCGTACGTGCCGTGGTCCCAGACGATCACCGTGCCGCCGCCGTATTCGCCGTGGGGGATCACGCCCTCGAACTCCTCGTACTCCAGCGGATGGTCCTCCGTGGGCACGGCCAGCCGCTTGTCCTTCGGGTCCGCCGAGGGGCCCTTCGGGACCGACCAGGACTTCAGTACGTCGCCCACCTGCAACCGGAAGTCGAAGTGCATCGTGCTCGCGTCATGGATCTGCACCACGAACCGGGGCTTGTCCCCGGCGGACGCGTCCCGTCCCCGGGGCTCCCCGGTCCGGTCGAAGTCGCGCTTGCCGCGGTAGTCCCGCAGCCGGTCCCGCTCAGCCACGTGCTGCTCCTTCCCGCCTCGACGGCCCCGGGTACCCGTTTCAGAACTCCTCGTGCACCTCGGGGTCACCGCCGATCCGCCGGTGCGCCCGGTCCGCGACGGCCCGCATCTCGTCCTCGCTCAGCTCGAAACCGAAGACGTCGAGGTTGGCGCGCTGCCGCTCCGGGTTGGCAGATTTCGGGATGGGCACCGCGCCCAGCTGCGTGTGCCACCGCAGCACGACCTGCCCGGCGCTCACCCCGTGCGCCCCGGCGATCCGCCGCACGGCCGGGTCCTGCAACAGGGACGTGCCCCGGCCCAGCGGGCTCCAGCTCTCGGTCACGATGTTCCTGCCCGCGTGGAAGGCGCGCAGCTCGTCCTGCGGCAGCAAGGGGTGCAGTTCGATCTGGTTGACCGAGGGCAGCACCCCGGTCTCCCGCTCCAGCCGCTCGATGTGCCCGGCCGTGAAGTTCGAGACGCCGATCGACCGCACGAGCCCCTCCTCGCGCAGCTTGATCATGGCCTTCCACGCGTCGACGAAGCGGTCCACCCGCGGCAGCGGCCAGTGGATCAGGTACAGGTCGACGTAGTCCAGGCCCAGGCGGGCCCGGGACTCCTCGAAGGAGGCGAGGGTCTCCTCGTAACCGTGGTGCCGGCCCGGGAGCTTCGTCGTCACGACGATCTCCTCGCGCGGCACCACGCCGGAGGCCACGCCGCGGCCGACCCCCGTCTCGTTGCGGTAGTTCGTCGCCGTGTCGATCAGGCGGTAGCCCGCCTCCAGGGCCGAGAGCACCGCCTGCTGTGCCTCGTCGTCGCCGAGCGGCCAGGTGCCCAGGCCCAGGGCGGGGAGCGTCGTACCGTCGTTGAGCGTGTGGGTCGGGATGCTGATCACCGTGGGACCTTCCCGTCGAGTGCGCGTACGGCTGTGTCGTCCCTCCAGCGTCACGGACAGGGCAGGCAATGATCAACCGGACACGTGGGAATCGGGGACGGCGGACGGCATCGGCGGCGCCGGAGCCCGACGCTGCCACGGAGGTACGACCTGCTCGTCCCGGCATGCTCGCCCTCGGCGGGGATCGCTGTCACGATCTTCGTGTCGGGAACCACGGCCACGACCAGCGGAGCGCTCATGACGACGGACAGCGGGACGACGGACGCGGCGGCGCGGGAGGCCGGGGTGGAGGTGCAGCCGGTCGCGGGGCACATCGGGGCCCAGATCAGCGGGGTCGATCTGGCGGCCGACCTCGACGATGCCGTGGTCGCCGTGATCAGGGCGGCGGTGCTGCGGTGGAAGGTGGTGTTCTTCCGAGAACAGCGGCTGGACCACGCCGGGCACGTGGCATTCGCGCGCCGGTTCGGGGAGACCGTGGTGCTGCCCCGGCGCGGCAAGGCCTCGCCCCCGGACTTCCCCGAGATCGAGACGACCGCCGACCGGCTGGAGCTGGGCGGACGGTTCGGAATGGAGCACGACGAGTGGCTGCGACGACGCCGCCACACCCTGCTGCGCGGCTGGCACTGCGACCACGGCGCCCGCGTGGACCCGCCCGCGGCGACGATCCTGCGCGCCGAGACAGTACCGCCCTACGGTGGCGACACCACCTGGTCCAACCTGGCGGCGGCGTACGCCGGACTCTCCGCGCCGCTCCGGCAGTTCGTCGACGGGCTGCGGGCCGAGCACCGGCTCGGCGTCGGCTACCAGCCCCGGCCCGGCGACGACGCGTACGTCCGGCACCTGCTGGACCGCCAGGTCGCCACGCTGCACCCCCTGGTGCGCGTCCACCCGGAGACGGGCGAGCGGATCCTGTACGTCAACGGCTACTACGTCGAGCAGATCGCCGGCCTCTCCCGGCCGGAGAGCGGCGCCGTCCTGGACATGCTGCTGGAGCAGGCGGTCCGGCCCGAGTACACGGTCCGCTTCCGCTGGGAGCCGGGCAGTGTGGCGTTCTGGGACAATCGCGCCACCATGCACCTCGCCCCCGGCGACACCGCCCACCTCGACCATCCCCGGATCATGCACCGCGTGATGCTCGCCGGGGACGTGCCCGTCGGGACGGACGGCACGGCATCGCAGCCGATCACGGGGACCGAGCCGGGCCGCTGGTGACCCGGCCCGACCGTCAGCGCAGCGGGATCGTCACCTCGTCCTCGACCGGCGGGGCGATCTCCTGGGCGAGGTTGCCGGTGGCCGCGTAGCAGCGCAGCCGGACCGACTCCGGGGAGACGTCCAGGCGCAGGAAGCACTTGAAGAACGGCGGGCTGTACGTCGCCGAGCCCGGCGAGAACAGCGACGTGTAGATCTTCCGCACGGGCAGCCGGAACCGTTTGGCCTTGTCGGGGCGGCGGCCGGTGCCGAGCAGCCCGGCGACCAGGCGGACCCGCCGGGTCACGCGGGTCGAGGTGCCCGGGGCCCGTGTGGGCTTGATGCCGAGACGCTCGGCGATCACTGCCGTCGCCTCGGCCTCGGTGAGTGTGAAGAAGCGGCGCATCCGCAGCCGGCGGCCGTAGAGCCGGCTGTAGAAGGCCAGGGAGTCGCCGCGCAGCGGGTAGCAGCGGAAGTCCTGCTCATGGACGCCCGCGACGTCGACGCGGGGGATCGTGTGGGTGGCGTGCATGAACGCGCCGCCCCCGCCCGCGACGACGTACTGGAGCGTGCGGCCGTCGTCCAGCCGGACCGGATAGCGCTGATAGTTGTGGATGTCGCCGCCGATCGCCGCCACGTAGTGGTGGTCCGGGTCGCGGACGATGGCGTCGACGGTCCCGCCGCCTTCGATGGCGCACGGCTCGCACCGGCCGTCCACGTACAGCGGCGAGCCGGTGACCAGGATCTTCGGGCGGGATCCCCGGGAGACCTCGCGCAGCCAGGCGCCCTGCTCGGCGTCGAGGGTGCCGAGCAGGCCCGTGTCGATGCCGATGATCCGCACCGGTCCGGCGTCGATCGCCCAGTACGGACCCGGCTGGACGGCCTGTTGGGCGGCGGCGGAGCGCTGCTCGCGTGCCTCGGCGAGGCGCCGGCCGTCGTCCGGGCGCGGCCGGTGCCACAGCAGCGACCGCAGCCAGGCCCGGGTGAGAG
>NZ_POUC01000397.1 GCF_002891435.1 Streptomyces cahuitamycinicus | reverse complement strand
GGGGTGGTGAGGGCGGGCAGGTCGTGGAGCCGGAGCATCTGCTGCTGGCGCTGCTCGACCGGGAGGGCAGCCGGGGCTCCTTCGCGCTCGCGGCTCTCGGACTCGGTGAACGGCGGGAGTCCGTGCGGCAGGCGTTGCGGGAGGCGCGGCGGCGGGCCGGGCTGACGCAGGCCGAGACCGATGCGCTCGCCGGGCTGGGGATCGATGTGGAGGAGATCGTCGCCCGGGTGGAGGAGGCTCACGGGGTCGGCGCCCTCGCCGGCGACCGGAAGGACAAGCGGTGGTGGTCGGGGCGTACCTCCTTCGGCCGGGCGGCCAAGGACGTACTGGAGCGCTCCCTGAGGGTCGCCCTCGCCCAGCGGGACCGGCACATCGGGGACGAGCACATCCTGCTGGCCCTGACCCTGCGCCCCGGTGTGCCGGCCGAGGTCCTCGCCGATCACGGGGTGACGTACGAGCACCTGGTGCGGGTGCTGTATGGCAGTGGCGGCGAGGCCAAGGCCGGCTGAAGGACTGGGCCCCCGGCGCAGCTACTTGTTCTGTGTGCGCAGGAGGGCTCCTATGTGGGCCGCCGCCGTCGACAGGTGGCGGCGGGCGTCGCGCAGCTGGTCGGGGGTGACGCCGTGGTCGCGGGCCGCGTCACGGATGTCGTCCCGGAAGCGGTCGAGCAGCCGGTCCAGGTCGCGGGCCGGGTCGCCTGTGGAGTCCGCGGCATCCTCATGGGCCCAGGCCGGTTCGTAGGCGGCGGGGAAGTCCTCCGGGGGCTGTGAGGGCGTCGGTTCCGCGGCCGGCCTGCCGGTGCCGGTCCAGTCGAAGCCGAGGTCCTTGCCGAAATCCTTGCCGTAGTCCTTTCCGAACTCGCCCACTTCCTTGGCCAGTTCGGTCAGGCCCTCGCGCAGGCCCGTCGGCCAGTCACCGCGGGCGAAGTGGTCCTGCACCTGCTCCTGCACGCGGCGGGTGATGCGCTGCACCTGCTCCTGGGCCTGTGCCCGGGCCTGTTCCTGGGCCTCCTTCGCCTGGCGGCGGGCACGCTGGGCGTCCTCGCGGGCGCGGCGGCTCTCGTCCTTCGCCCGCCGGGCCTGCTCCTTCCACTCCTGCCGGGCCCGGCGCATCTCCTCCTTGGCGATGCGCCAGGTCTCCTTGTCGCCGTACTGCGAGAAGTCGCCGTAGGGTGCCCCGGCCGTGCCGTCGTCCCTGGTGCCGCTGTCCTGGCGGGCCTCGGTCGCCGCCGCGCGCATCTCGCGGCGCAGGTCGCCGGCGGCTCCGCGCACGTCGGCCTGGATCTCCGCGGCCAGTTCGGCGACCGACTCCCGGATCTCCAGTTCCAGGTCGGCCAGCTCGCCGCTGCGGTCGGCCAGTTCGGCGCGGCCCGCGTCGGTGATCGAGTAGACCTTGCGGCCGCCCTCGGTGGTGTGGGTGACCAGGCCCTCGGCCTCCAGTTTGGCCAGGCGCGGGTAGACGGTGCCCGCCGAGGGTGCGTACAGCCCCTGGAAGCGCTCCTCCAGCAGGCGGATCACCTCGTAGCCGTGGCGGGGGGCCTCGTCCAGCAGCTTCAGCAGGTACAGGCGGAGGCGGCCGTGGGCGAAGACGGGGGGCATGTCAGAGCACCTTCTTGTCGGTCGTGCCGTCGGCCGGGACAGTGGTGGGGGCATCACCCGGGCCGGATACGGAATTGTCTCCCGAGCCGCCCCGGGGACCGCTCGCCGGGGCGGCCGCCGCACTGCTGCCGGCGGGCGGGGTGTCCCTCGGTCCGCTGTGCTCGTCCTCTCCGGACGGGCGGCGCAGCAGGGCGATCGAGCCGGAGACGGTGGTGGCCCGCAGTTTGCCGGTGCCCGCGC
Source organism: Streptomyces cahuitamycinicus (assembly GCF_002891435.1). Taxonomy (GTDB): domain Bacteria; phylum Actinomycetota; class Actinomycetes; order Streptomycetales; family Streptomycetaceae; genus Streptomyces; species Streptomyces cahuitamycinicus. Next base: position 5,523 of record NZ_POUC01000397.1, on the reverse strand, counting down.
CGAGGCGGCCTGTGATCTTGTGAGCGCCCCACTGGCCGTGCACCCGGAGACCTTCGAAGGCGTTGGAGACCGAGCCGCTCGCGGTGTTCGCCTCGACCTCGGTGTCCGCCGGATACGGCAGCCGGATGGCGATCTCGCCGGAGACGCTCGTCAGCCGTACGTCCGTCGGGCCGTCCGGGTCGAGGTCGACGATCATCGAGCCGCTCACCGAATCCGCCCGCACGGAGGGGCCGGAGCCCTCGACCACCGTGAGGTCGCCGGAGACGGAGTTGAACCGGAGGTCGCCGGTCACGTCCTGGGCCTCCAGGCTGCCGGAGACCGTGTCGGCGCGGACCGGGCCGGAGAGGCCCACGAGCGTCGTGTCGCCGGTGACGCCCTTCACCACCGACGGGCCGTGGATGCCGGAGACGACGGCTGCCGCGCCGACCACACCCACCTCCACGCGCGTGCCGGCCGGGACGGCCAGGGAGACCACCGCGCTGCGGCGCCAGCCCTTGCGGTCCAGCCACTTGAGGAAGCCCTTCCAGGGCAGGTCCTCGTAGGCCACCGTGAGGACGCCGTCCTGCTGGGTCACCACCAGGGGCGGCCCCTCGATCTCGGAGATCTCCAGGCGGGCGGAACCTTCGTCCGTGCCCACCACGTTCACCGTTCCGTTGACCAGACGCACGTGCAGATCGCTCACGGGGTCGTCGAAGGTGAGCTTCCTCGGTTCCGTGACGGACCACTCGGACATGGTGCAGACCTCCCCGTCTCGACGCGCCATATCGCGTCCTCTCGAATTCACGATATATCGCGGTCGGGGAAAGTCAAGACACCCGTCCGGGGAGAGGAGGGCAGGCATAAGCGCTCAAAAGCTGAGGATTCGACCTAGCGTGTGACCATGTCGACGGAAGCCGCCCGCACGGGACCCGCACCCGGGGCGCTGCTGTTGTGCCGGGCGGCGCCCGGGTGCGTGGCCCCCGTCGCCGATCTGCTGCGCGAGCCGATGCAGCTCACGCCCGCGGGCGACGCGTGGAGCGTGCTCGTCCCCGAGGGCCGGCCCTGGCGGGATGGCGCCGAACCCGTCGACCGCGTGGCCACCGGGTGGGCCACGGCCCTCGCCGTAGGAGCTCCCTGGCCCGTCCTCGCCCTGTGGTGGGACACCGACCACGCCGGCTTCACGCTCGCGTCCGGCTTCCGCCGACCCGTCGGGTTCGTCTGGCTCGCGAGCGGTGTCCCGGTGGGGGAGGACGAGGCGATGCGCACCTTCGCCGCGCGTATGGGCCTCGACCCCGTCCTGGACGGACAGGACCTCGACCGGCTGACCGCACCCGATCCGGCGGCCGACGCACGCAGCCGTCTGCGCGGCCTGCTCGCGGTCCTCGCGCCCGTGGGCGTCTCCCTGCCCGCGGAACTGGCCCCCGGCGAACCCGCCGGCCGCCTCCGGGAAGCGGCCGCCCGCCGGCCGGACAGTCTGCCCGTCGAGTGGCCCGGCCGACGCGAGGCGGGCGCGGAACGCGACCCCGTCGGCCGCACCCCTCTCGGCCCCTGGATGCCCTGGACGGGTGGCCCCAGGGCCCGCGCCCTGGCCCTGGCGCAGCTGGCGGCCGGCCTGCCGCTCCTGGTCTGGGGCCTGCGACGGCGGGGCAGCGGCTGGGCCACTGCCGGGGCGCTGCTCCTCGCGCACGGCGCACTGGGCCTGACCTACGACCTCACACGCCCGCGCGACTGACGCCGCCCGGGAGCGGCCGGATCCGGTCCCTGCTCGTCGTCCTCGTCGTCCAGCCGAGCGGCCGGATCCGGTCCCTACTCGTCGTCCTCGTCGTCCAGCCGCGCCAGCCACGTCGCCAGCCGCTCCACCGGTACCTCGAAGTCGGGATTGAGATCGACGAACGTCCGCAGCTGCTCGGCGAGCCACTCGAAGGTGACTTCCTCCTCGCCGCGCCGCTTCTCCAGTTCCTCGATGCCACGGTCCGTGAAGTACATGCCCTCAAGGATATGTGCGCGCAAACGGCCGGGCCGCACCCCCCGAAGCGGGGGATGCGGCCCGGCCACGCACGAACCGCGCGAAGGCGGTTACGCCTCGAACACCTCACGCACCAGCTGCTCCTGCTCGGCCTGGTGACGCTTCGCGGAACCCACCGCCGGGGACGAGCCGTGCGGGCGCGAGATGCGCCGCAGCCGCTCGCCGTGCGGGACGTCCGCGCCGACCGCCAGGTCCAGGTGGTCGATCAGGTTGAGCGCGATGAACGGCCAGGCACCCTGGTTCGCCGGCTCCTCCTGGGCCCACAGGTACTTCTCGGCGTTCGGGTACTTCTTGATCTCCGCCTGGAGCTCGGTACCCGGCAGCGGGTACAGGCGCTCGATGCGGATGATCGCCGTGTCCGTCACACCGCGCTTCTGACGCTCGGCCTCGAGGTCGTAGTAGACCTTGCCCGCGCAGAAGACGACCTTCCTGACCGCGGCCGGGTCCACCGACGCGTCGCCGATGACCGGCTGGAACTGGCCCGTCGTGAACTCCTCCGCCTTCGCCGCCGCCGCCTTCAGGCGCAGCATCGACTTCGGCGTGAAGACCACCAGCGGCTTGTGGTGCGGGTTGTGCACCTGCCACCGCAGGAGGTGGAAGTAGTTCGACGGCGACGTCGGCATGGCGACCGTCATGTTGTTCTGCGCGCACATCTGGAGGAAGCGCTCCGGACGGGCCGAGGAGTGGTCCGGGCCCTGGCCCTCGTAGCCGTGCGGCAGGAGCAGGACGACGCCGGACGTCTGGGCCCACTTCTGCTCGGCCGACGAGATGAACTCGTCCACGACCGTCTGGGCGCCGTTGACGAAGTCGCCGAACTGCGCCTCCCACATCACGAGCGCCTCGGGGCGGGCCAGCGAGTAGCCGTACTCGAAGCCCATCGCCGCGTACTCGGAGAGGAGGGAGTTGTAGACGTTCAGCCGCGCCTGGTCCTCGGAGAGGTACTGCAGCGGCGTGTACTCCTCGCCGGTGCTGCGGTCGATGATGACCGCGTGGCGCTGGCCGAACGTACCGCGCTGCGAGTCCTGGCCCGCCAGGCGGACCGGGACGCCCTCCAGCAGGAGGGAGCCGATCGCGAGGGTCTCGCCCATGCCCCAGTCGATGGTGCCGTCCTCGACCATCGACGCCCGGCGCTGCAGCTGCGGCAGCAGACGCGGGTGGACGGTGATGTTGTCGGGGATGTTGACCTGGGACTCGGCGATCCGCTTGACGATCTCCGTGGTCACCGCGGTGTTCACGGCGACCGGGAACTCGGCCTGCGGGTCCGAGGACTCGACCGTACCGGGCTGGGACGTGGCCTCACGGACCTCCGTGAAGACCTTCTCCAGCTGGCCCTGGTAGTCCTGCAGCGCCTGCTCGGCCTCTTCCAGGGTGATGTCGCCGCGACCGATGAGGGACTCGGTGTAGAGCTTGCGCACCGAGCGCTTCTTGTCGATCAGGTCGTACATCAGCGGCTGGGTGAAGGCCGGGTTGTCCGACTCGTTGTGACCGCGGCGGCGGTAGCAGATGAGGTCGATCACCACGTCCTTGTTGAACGCCTGGCGGAACTCGAAGGCGAGCCGCGCGACGCGGACCACGGCCTCCGGGTCGTCGCCGTTCACGTGGAAGATCGGGGCCTCGATCATGCGGGCCACGTCCGTCGCGTACATGGAGGATCGCGAGGACTCGGGGGCCGCGGTGAAGCCGACCTGGTTGTTGATGACGATGTGGACCGTGCCGCCGGTGCGGTAGCCGCGCAGCTGCGACATGTTCAGGGTCTCGGCCACCACGCCCTGGCCCGCGAAGGCCGCGTCGCCGTGGATCGCCACCGGCAGGACGGTGAAGTCCGTGCCGCCCTTGTTGATGATGTCCTGCTTGGCGCGCGAGACGCCCTCCAGGACCGGGTCCACCGCCTCCAGGTGCGAGGGGTTCGCGACCAGGGAGACCTTGATCTGCTCGCCGTCGAGACCGGTGAAGGTGCCCTCGGCGCCCAGGTGGTACTTCACGTCACCGGAGCCGTGCATCGACTTCGGGTCGAGGTTGCCCTCGAACTCGCGGAAGATCTGCGCGTACGACTTGCCGACGATGTTGGCGAGGACGTTCAGCCGGCCGCGGTGGGCCATGCCGACGACGACCTCGTCCAGGCGGGACTCGGCGGCCGAGTCCAGCACGGCGTCCAGCAGCGGGATGACGGACTCGCCGCCCTCCAGGGAGAAGCGCTTCTGACCGACGTACTTCGTCTGCAGGAAGGTCTCGAAGGCCTCGGCGGCGTTCAGCCGGCGCAGGATGCGCAGCTGCTCCTCGCGCTCCGGCTTGGTGTGCGAGCGCTCGATGCGGTCCTGGATCCACTTGCGCTGCTTCGGGTCCTGGATGTGCATGAACTCGACGCCGGTGGTGCGGCAGTACGAGTCGCGCAGCACGCCGAGGATGTCGCGCAGCTTCATCAGGGACTTGCCGGCGAATCCGCCGACGGCGAACTCGCGCTCCAGATCCCAGAGCGTGAGGCCGTGCTCGGTGATGTCCAGGTCGGGGTGCTTGCGCTGCTGGTACTCCAGCGGGTCGGTGTCGGCCATGACGTGGCCGCGGACCCGGTAGGAGTGGATCAGCTCGAAGACGCGGGCGGCCTTCGTGACGTCGTCGTCGTGGCTGGCGTCGATGTCCTTGAGCCAGCGGACCGGCTCGTAGGGGATGCGCAGCGCCTCGAAGATGTCGTCGTAGAAGCCGTTCTCACCGAGGAGGAGGTTCGCGACGATCCGCAGGAACTCGCCGGAGGCGGCGCCCTGGATCACCCGGTGGTCGTAGGTCGACGTGAGCGTCATGACCTTCGAGATGCCGAGCTTGTTCAGCGTGTCCTGGGACGTGCCCTGGAACTCCGCCGGGTAGTCCATGGAGCCGACGCCCATGATCACGGACTGGCCGGGCATCAGACGCGGCACGGAGTGGACCGTGCCGAGGCCGCCGGGGTTGGTCAGGGAGACCGTCACGCCGGTGAAGTCGTCCATGCCGAGCTTGCCGTCGCGGGCGCGGCGGACGATGTCCTCGTAGGCCTGCCAGAACTCGAAGAAGTTCAGCGTCTCGGCCTTCTTGATGCCCGCGACCACGAGCTGGCGGTCGCCGTTGGGCTTGACCAGGTCGATGGCGAGGCCGAAGTTGACGTGCTCCGGCTTGACCAGGGTCGGCTTGCCGTCCTTCTCCGCGAAGGAGTAGTTCATCGACGGCATGGCCTTGATGGCCTGCACCATCGCGTAGCCGATCAGGTGCGTGAAGGAGATCTTCCCGCCCCGGGCGCGCTTCAGGTGGTTGTTGATGACGATGCGGTTGTCGAACAGCAGCTTCACCGGGACCGCGCGCACGGACGTCGCCGTGGGCACCTCCAGGGAGGCGTTCATGTTCTTCGCGACCGCGGCGGCCGGGCCGCGCAGCACGACCTGCTCGGGGCCCGAGGGGGCCTCGGCGGCGGGCTCGGCCTTCTTCGGGGCCGCGGCCGGCTTGGCGGCGGGCTTCGCGGCCGGCGCGGCCTGCGCCGGAGCGGGGGCCTGGGC
>NZ_POUC01000396.1 GCF_002891435.1 Streptomyces cahuitamycinicus | reverse complement strand
GCAGGGGCGGGGCGTCGCCGCAGAAGACGCGCATGAAGCCGCCGAGGTCCTCGTACCAGTCGTGGTTGCCGGGTATCGCGTAGATCGGCGCCTGGTAGTCCCGGTAGGGGCGGAAGAACTTGGTGTCGTAGTCGTCCGCGCTGCCGACCGGGTAGATCACGTCACTGGCCAGCACGGCGAACCGGGTGTCCCGACCGGTCCTCAGCAAGCCCGGCACGACGGCGTACTGGGGGTCGTCGCCCTCGCCGGTGTCGCCGATGACCAGGAACGAGAACCGGTCCGGGTCGTCGCGCCGGATCACTTTGCCGGCCGGTGCTCCGGTGGCCGCCCGCTGCGCCACCCACCGGCTGCGCGTCCCGCCGGTCGGGTCCCCGAACCAGGAGGCGAGCACGCCGTTGCGGGCGACCCAGAGCATCCTGGGGTTCAGCCAGGAGATCTTCTCGGTCTTCGGCGGCATCAACCGCTGGTACGCGCCCCGTTCGGTGGTGCCCCAGCCGGCGCCTTCGGCGGTATCGCGTGAGGAGTCAGACACCGGTGCACCGTAACAACCGGCTCATGCCCCGTCCGCAGCCGGGCTGTTCACCGTTCACGCGCGGACGATGCCGCCGCACGCCAGGAAGGGCGCTTCCTGGCCGTGGAGTTGGCATCCTGGGCGTCCGGCTGGGCCGCGGAGGGCCGCTCGCCCAGCACCAGCAGCGGATCGAACATCACCACGACCCCGGCCAGCAGCAGGAAGACGACCGGCCCCAGCAGCATCGGCAGCAGCAGGGACGTGGGCGAATCGCCCTCCCAGGTCCCGCCGGTCACGTCGTGCACATGGACGCTGACGGCGGCCATGCCCGTGTAGTGCATCCCGGACACCGCGACGCCCATCACCAGGCTCGCCCCGAGGCTCGCCAGGAAGCCGCGGATGGTGACGGCCGACCACAGCGCCGCTGTCGCGGCGCCGATGGCGATCAGCACGGACAGCGCGACACCGGCCGGGTCGTAGCCGACCTCGCCGTTCAGCCGCATCGCCGCCATGCCGAGGTAGTGCATGCCCGCCACGCCCAGACCGGTGATCGCGCCCGCCACCGCCAGCGTGACGCCGCTCGTGCCGCGAAGGCCGACGATGAACACGCCGACGCCGACCACGACGACGGCCACGACGAGACTGAGCACCGTCGTGGCCGCGTCGTACCGGACCCGGGTCTCCTCCACGTGGAAGCCGATCATGGCGATGAAGTGCATCGTCCAGATGCCGCATCCGATGGAGGCGGCGCCTAACGCCAGCCAGCCCGCCCTCCAGGAACGCGTGTCGAGCAGCGAGCGCACGATGCACCGCAGCCCCAGCGCCCCTCCCAGACAGGCCATCAAATATGCCGCCACCGGAGTCACCGCACCGTAGCGGAACCCGTCGACCGTGCCGTCCATGAGCCAACTCCCCCCGAGACATGGCTGGTTTCAGCAAGGTCTACGCGCAGGGATCACGGGATAGCAAGCCCTTACCGTTGGTAGGTCGGCAACTCGTCTTCAGCAGATCCCGATTGGGGTCAGAATGTGCGCTTCAGCAGGTCGAGCAGCGCCGACCAGTGCCGCTCGTCGCCCTCCCGGTGGTACGAGGCGGTGTCGGCCTGTGTGAAACCGTGGGACGCTCCCGTGTAGACCTCGCACCGGTGGCGCACGCCCGCCGCCGTCAGGGACTCCTCCAGGCGCTCGATCTGCTCCTCGGGCAGCGAGGGGTCCTGGTCGGCGTGGCCGAAATACAGCTCGGCGGTGACCTTGCCGGCCACCAGGTGGGGACTGTCCGGGGTGTCCGTGGCCAGGCGTCCGCCGTGGAAGCCGGCCGCGGCCGCGACCCGCTCCGGGTAGGTGCCGGCGGTGAGCAGCGAGAGCCGGGCGCCCATGCAGTAGCCGGTCAGCGCGACCGGTCCGTCGGCCACGGCCGGGGAACCGGCCAGCCAGCTCAGGTACGCCCCGGCGTCCCGCATCGCCAGGCCGGGCGTCAGGGCCTGCATGACCGGCGCGATGCTCTCGAAGATCTCCGGCCGCGCCCCCGGGTCGATGAACTCGGGCAGGTCGAACAGCGGGGCGCGACCGTGCCGGTAGAACACGTTCGGCACCAGCACGGTGTAGCCCTCGGCGGCCAGCCGGTCCGCCATGGACCGCAGCTGCGGACGCAGACCGAAGGCGTCCATGAAGAGCAGGACCGCCGGGTGGGCGGCCCCGTCGGCGGGGTGGGCCAGATACGCGTCGGCGGTGCCGTCCTCGGTGGGGATGTCGACGGCGGTTCCCTGTACGGCGGTCATGGCTGGGCTGCCTCTCTGCGGGGGTGGGGACCAGGAACCCGTCCGCGTGACCGGGCGGATCATGCGCATCGTGGCACGCCCGTTCCCAGAGCATTTCGCCCACCCCCGGCACGTGGTTCAACCGTGAACGGCCTTTGGTCCGCGTTTTACTCGAACCGCGCGGGGTCGCCCGCGCCGTGCCGCACGACCTCGGCCTCCCCGCCGGAGAAGTCGATGACCGTCGTCGGCTCGGTCCCGCAGTCGCCGGAGTCGACCACCCCGTCCAGCACATGGTCGAGCAGGTCTTTGATCTCCCAGCCCTGCGTCATCGGCTCCTCCTCGCCGGGCAGCAGCAGGGTGCTGGACAGCAGCGGCTCACCGAGCTCGGCGAGCAGGGCCTGTGTGACGACGTGGTCGGGGATGCGCACACCGACCGTCTTCTTCTTGGCGTGCTGCAACATGCGCGGCACCTCCTTCGTCGCGGGCAGGATGAACGTGTAGCTGCCGGGCGTCGACGCCTTGATGGCACGGAACACGTCGTTGTCGATCCGCACGAACTGGCCCAGCTGAGAGAAGTCCTGGCACACGAGGGTGAAGTGGTGCCGGTCGTCCAGCTTGCGGATCGTACGGATCCGGTCGATGCCGTCACGGCTTCCGAGGCGGCAGCCCAGTGCGTAACAGGAATCCGTGGGGTAGGCGACAAGAGCGTCGGCGCGGATGCTGTCGGCGATCTGGCCGATGGTGCGGGCCTGGGGGTTGTCGGGGTGCACGTCGTAGTACTTCGCCATCCGCCGAGCTTATGCCGCCGGTACGGGTCGGCGGCGCAGGAGGGGGCCGGGCCCGGGGACGCGGGCCCCCGCCGTCCGGCGTCCGGCCGGGAGGAGAGCCGTGCGGACGTGAGGTAACGTCCCCGACCGGTGTGCCGGAAGCGGCGCGAGGAGCGAGGGGAAGGCCCAGGTGGCTGGCCGAGAGGACGGGAACCGGCAGCAGGGGACGCAGGCCGGCACGGGCCCGGCATGGGCGGCGGAACTGCTGGAGCATCTGCGCCCGGCCGGACGCGACGTCCGCAGAGTCGTCGCCTGGCTGTCCGGCACCGTGGGCGCCACCGTCGCCCTGCAGGACGCCGCCGGAAACCTCGTCGCCGGAAACCGGCTTCCCCTCGACGAGGACCTGGTCGCGGACATCACCGCCGGCCGGATCGCCTCCGCGGCCTGGGAGAGCCGGGAGCGCCACCTGCGGCTGGTCAGGGTGGAGCACCCGTCCCACGCGTGTGTGCTCGCCGCCTCCCGGCACGCCCCCTTCGACCGTCGGACCTCCGACATCGTGACCCACACCGCCCAGGTGATCGAGCTGCTGCTGACGGTGAGCGAGTCCAACGCGGCCGGGCACCGGCTGCGCCGGGCCACCGCCGACCTGCGCCTGGCGATCCTGCAATTGCTCATGGTCGAGGACACCATCGCCGCCCGCCGCGTCGCCGCAGGGCTGTGGCCCGGCCTGCTCGACGCCGAGACGGCGAGCGTGTACGTCGTCGAGGCGGACCCCGCCGTACGCGACCGCGTCGCCGAGGAGTGCCTGGACAGCACCCGGGAGGACGCCCTGGTCGTACGCTGCCCGGCCATGGACGGGCACGTGATCGTCGTCGGCCCCCGGGAGGCCACGGGCGAGGACCTGCGGTCCCTGGTCCGACGGCACCCCGACCTCTTCCTCGGCGGCAGCGTCCGGCAGAGCCTCGCCCGGACCGCCACCGCCTACGGGCAGGCCGTCAGCGCCCTCGCCGTCGCACACTTCCGGCCCGACAAGACGGCCGTCTACGCCGAGCGCACCCACCCCGAACGCCTCATGGACCCGGCGGCGCTGCGCGGCTGGACGTCCCGGGTGCTGCGCCCGCTGGACACCCTGCCGCACCACACCCGCGCCGAACTCCTCGCCACCAGCCGGCTCGGCCTGGAGTTCACCGCCGTCAACGCCGCCAAAGTCCTCGGTGTCAGCCGCAACACCGTTCGCGCCCGGATGGAACGCGTCGAGAACCTGCTAGGCACCGACTTCGCCGACCTCACGGCCCGGGCGGTCGTCCACCTGGCCCTCAACACCCAGATCGGCCTGCCCGACGCCCCGGGAGCCGACGACACCGAAGACCCCGGGCTGCGGCTCCCCGACCTGCTCTCCGGTCCCGCCGTGCGCACCTGGGCGCAGAACCTGCTGGGCCGGCTGGACACCGACACCAGGAACCCGCGCAGGACGCTGCGCACCTGGATCGCCGCCGGCGGCAACGCCGAAAAGGCCGCGCAGGCCCTGGGTGTGCACGCCCAGACCGTGCGCGAACACGTCCGCAGCGCCGAACCCGTCCTGGAGCGTCAGCTCCTCGCCGCGGGCACCGACCTGTACGAGGTCGTGCTGGCGCACCTGGCGGTGGGTGACCTCGATCTGCCGGATTTCCGGCGCCCCGCGTGAGCCGGCGCTCCGCGGGGACAACCGGTTGCCCAGGTCCGGACGGGACGAAACCGGGCTATCCGGACTCAGCTGTGCACGGGTGAGCCCCGCTGAGCGTGCAGCGGGCATCGACACGGTTCACAAGGCCCGGGCCATGGACGTAGGTTCAACTCACCGCGGGGGCACGACCGGAACGGGGGACCGGTCGCGCTCCCGCGCGCTGCCCTGCGCGGCGGTGCCCGCCGGTGGCGTCAGCCCCGCAGCCGCACCGGGATCTCCTGCCAGCCGAACGCGATGAACGACGGCACCTGCCGCAGGCCCTCGTCGCCTTCGGCCAGGCGCAGGCCGGGGAACCGCTCGAACAGCGCCGGCAGCGCGGTCAGGGCCTCCAGCCGGGCCAGCGGGGCCCCGATGCAGCGGTGCACGCCGATCCCGAACGCCAGATGGTCGTCGGCGCCGCGCGCGGCATCGAACCGGTCGGCGTCCGGGCCGTAGTGCTCGGGATCGAGCCCCGCGGCGGCGTACGTCGTGATGATGGCGTCGCCGGCCGGGATCGTCACCCCGCCGACGACGAGGTCGGTGACGGCGAACCGCAGCGGCAGAGACGCGATCGACGGGTGCGCGCGCAGTGTCTCGTCGACGACCGCGTCCCAGCCGATCTCCCCGGACCGCACGGCCGCCAGCTGCTCGGGACGGCGGAGCAGCGCGACCACCGCGTTGCCTATCAGGTTCACCGTGGTCTCGAAACCGGCGCCGATCACCAGCAGCAGCGTGTAGAGCAGCTCCTCCTCGCTCAGCCGGTCACCGTCCTCGTCACGGATCCGGATCAGCTCCGTCGTCATGTCGTCCCCGGGGTGCGCGGCCCGGTGCGCGATCAGCGCGGGCAGCACCGTCCCGATCTGGCGCTGCACCGACGCCGCGTGCTCCGGGCTCGGGTCGGAGGTGTCCATGATGGCCGCGATGAGCCGGCCGGTGTCCTCCCGCAACTCGTCCGGCACGCCCATCAGTTCGCAGATCATCCGCATCGGCAGCGGATGGGCGAGACCCGCCTTGACGTCGACGACCTCGCCGTCGGCCGCCTCCAGCGCGGCCAGCAGCTCCGCCGTGATCGCCTCCACTCGTGGCCGCATCGCCTCGGTCCGCCGGTGCGTGAAGCTGGGCGCGACCAGCTTGCGCAGCCGGGTGTGGTCCGGGCCGTACGTGGAGAGCATGTTGACCACGCCGACCCAGCCCAGGATCCAGCCCCAGGACGGGTGTTCGCCGATCTCGGGCCACAGCCGCCAGTGCAGCCGCGGGTCCTTGCTGACCCGCGGGTCGAGGATGAGCTCCTTCAGCGTGTCGTACCGGGTGGGCGCCCAGGCGGGGATGCCGCCGGGCAGCTCCACGGGCACGACCGGGCCGAGAGCGCGCAGCCGGGCGCTCTCGGCGGCGATGTCGGTGCCGAACGGGTCCAGAGCGATGCGGTCGGTCACGGTCACGGTCGTCCTCCTGGCTGGTCGGGGGTGCGGGGGTCGAAACGGACGGGCAGTGCCGTCAGCGAGCGGTGGAACGGACCGGGCCGCCACGTCAGGCGCTCGCGCGGCAGCACGGGTTCGAGGTCGGGCAGCCACTGGGTGAGTCGTTCGATCGACTCGGTGGCGATGAGCAGGGTGTGCTGCTTGACCGGGCAGGCGTGCGGGCCCGCCGACCAGGACAGGTGGGAGGCGTCGGACCGGTGCCGGGTCGCCCCGCGCTCCCGCTCGGCCGCCTCGCCGAGCGCCCCGTAGGAGATCACCACCGGTACCGCGGCCCTGATCCAGGCCCCGTGGAAGGTGACGGGCGTACGGGCGTAGTGAATGCCGTAGTTGGCCAGCGGCGTCTCGTGGTGCAGGACCTCCAGCACCGCGTCCGACACCGGGCGGGCGCCGCTGGTCAGCGTCGAGTAGTAGGCCGGGTTGCCGAGGATCCGGGACAGCGCGTTGGACACCAGGTTGGCCGTGGGCTCGTGCCCCGCGCCGAGGGTGAGGAACACCTGCCAGGTGACCTCCTCGGGGGTCAGCCCCGCCGGGTGGTCCAGCAGCCAGCTCGGCAGGTCGTCGCCGCGCCGCTCTGTCTTGGCGGCGATCAGCTCCAGCACGTACCCGCCGAACTCGGCCTCCCCCCGCGCCGCCTGGGCGCCGCCCTCGATCAGCTTGCCCAGCGCGGCGTTCAGCCGGCCGCTCGCGCTGTCCGGCAGCCCGAACAGGCTGTTGAACACCAGCGCCATCAGCGGCCGGGTGAACTCGCCCACCAGGTCGGCCTCGCCCCGTGGCCCGATCCGGCTCGCCAGCAGGTCCACCGCCCGGTGCACCCGGGCCCGCAGATCATGAGGCTCCACCAGGTCGAAGGCGTCGATCAGCGAGGTGCGGTAGCGCAGGTGGGCGCCCCCGTCGGCGAACAGGGTGTTGGGCCGCCAGCGCATCATGCCCAGCACCGGCGAGTCGTCGGGGACGGTCGCCTCCCACGGCCGGGGATCGTGCGAGAACGTCTCCGTGTCGTGCAGCAGCTCCAGTGCCGCCCGCCGGTCGGTGACGACGTACGCCGGGACACCGGGCGCCAGTTCCGCCCAGCCGACCGGACCGTGGGCGCGCAGGGCGGCGTAGTAGGGGTGGGGGTCGCGGGCGAAGCCGTCCTCCCACAGGCGGACGGGCGCGGCGAGGGAGAAGGCCTGCTCGGCGGGGGAC
>NZ_POUC01000395.1 GCF_002891435.1 Streptomyces cahuitamycinicus | reverse complement strand
GATCTATCTGCTCGTCGGAGCGCTGGCCCTGCAGATCGCCTTCGGCGACACCGGTCGGCAGGCCGACCGCGGGGGAGCGCTGCAGGAACTGGCGCAGAAGCCGTACGGCGCGGTGCTGCTGTGGACACTGGGCATCGGGCTCGTCGGCATGGCCCTGTGGCGGCTGTCCGAGGCGCTCTTCGGCTCGATCGGCAAGGACGGCCGCAGCGCCCGCAAGCGGCTGATGGCGGCGGTCCGCTTCGCCTTCTACGTCTTCGTCGCCTACTCGGTGCTGTCGTTCGCGGCCAGCCGCCACCAGAGCGGTGGATCCAGCGACCAGCAGTCCCGGGACGCGACGGCCAGGGCCCTGGAGATTCCCGCCGGCCAGTGGCTGGTCGGTGCCGCAGGCCTCGCGGTCATCGGCGCCGGTGGGTGGATCGCCGTACGCGCGGTGCTGCGCAAGTACCACGACAAGCTCCGGCTGGGCCAGATGAGTCACCGGACGCGGCGGCTGGTGGACGTCACCGGCGTGGCCGGCGGCGCCGCCCGGGGGCTGGTGTTCGCCGTGGCCGGTGTCTTCGCCGTCCGCGCCGCCATCGACTACGAACCGGACCGGGCCAAAGGTCTTGACGACACCCTGCGCTCGTTCGCCGGCACCCCGCTCGGCCCCTGGCTGCTGGTCTGCGTCGCGGCCGGGCTGGTGCTCTTCGGAGTGTTCTCTTTCGCCATGGCACGGTGGCGGCGCGTCTGAGCCGCGTTCTGCGGGGAACACGAAGCCAATGAGCGATTCCGAGATTCCGCATGGCGACGGCCGGCCCGTGGACGTGTACCTGGACCTCCTGCGCATCCGGATGGACACGGAGGACTACCGCCTCCTGATGCGCGCGGTGGAACCGGTCCTCGAGGCGATCGAAGAGGAACGCCTGTCCAGCCTCGACTTCGCGCTCGACTCCGGGAACAACGACGAGCTCCCCCAGGAGGTCCGTGACGAGGTGGCCCTCGTCATCGCCACCGCCGTCACCGGCCGCCTGGACAACGAAGTGGTCGAACTCCACGTCGACGACACCGGCCCGGTCAGGATCGTCACGGACGCCACCACCGCGTCCGACCCGACCCGCCTCGGCGAGATAGCCGACTACATCAGGGATCGGCACAAACAGACCGAGGAGCTGCGGGGCATCGCCGAGGTGAGCGGGCTGCCCACGGACTTCTGACCGGCAGCGGCTCTCCCTCCTGGGGCTCTCACCCTTGGGGCTCTCACCCCTTGGGTGCCGCCACCGGCACGTCCAGCGGCCGGGCGAGGCCCACCACGGCCTCGTCCAGCCGCTCCAGATGCCGCAGCACGCGATCGGTGATGCGGCCGTAGCGCGGCGTGCCGGCGTCGGATCCCAGCAGGGAGGCGATGCTCGGCCCGGTCTCGACCTGCGCGCCCGCGTGCTCGTCGGCGACCCTGGCCGCGATGGTCTCGATGTTGCGCACCGTGCGCCCGGCGGCCCCGCGCAGCCGCGGGTCGGCCGCGATCGAGGGGTGCGTGGGCAGCAGCTCGGCGGTCGCCGCCAGCGTCCGCGCGTGGTACGCGCACGTCTCCAGCAGCGCCACCACGTACCGGGCCGTGTGGCGCCGGGTCCGCAGCGGGGTGACCGGATGGATCAGCGGCTGGGTCGCGGCCCGCAGATCGGCCAGCGCCTGGTCGAGGTCGCGCGCCTTGTCCAGCAGTTCGTCCGCCGGCCCGCCGCTGAGCTGGCCGACCGCGGCCTCGGTGACCTCGGCCAGCCGCTCCAGCACGGTGCCGAGCAGTTCGTTCGTACGGCGATCCGTCCGCACCGGCAGGACCAGCGCCGCCGCGATCACCCCGCAGACCGCGCCCAGCGCCGTCTCCTCGATCCGCAGCACGAGCACGTCGAGGCTGTAGGTGTGCAGCAGCGTGTACAGCAGCCCCAGCATCGCGGTGACGAAGAACGACATCAGCGTGTACGACAACGGCGCCGTGTAGAACATCGCGAAGATCAGCACCAGGACCAGGGCGAACGCCGTCCAGGTGTGCCGGCCGACCAGTCCCGCCAGGACGATGCCGGCCACCACGCCGAACACCGTGCCCAGCAGCCGCCGGTACCCCTTGACCAGGATCTCGCCCGTCGACTCGGTGTTGAGGAAAACGATCCAGCACGTCAGCACCGCCCAGTACCAGCGTTGCGTGGACAGCAGCTCGCCTCCCACGATCGCGAGTGAGGACCCGACGGCGACCTGCACGGCCGCGCGCGTGGTGGGCCGCCGCAGCCCCGTCTGCTCCTCCTGCGCCGCTTCCTCGCCGCCGCCCTCGATCGCGGCGTCCTCGGCGTCCAGCTCCTCGCGGGAGCGGGCCGTCGCGGGGGTGTCGTCCGACTCGTCCGGCGGGCCGTCCAGGGCGATCCGCAGACCGAGCACCGCGCGGGCCGACTCGCCGATGCCGCGGAAGACGTCCTGGACGGCGGCCGACGCGGGCGGCAGGTTCTCCTCGTCCCGGTAGCCCAGGAGCCGGTTGCGCACATGGGCCAGCCCGGTGCCCGTGTCGCCGCTGCCCGCCCGCAGCACCAGGGCGTGCAGCGCCTGCAGATCGCGGCGGAGCGTGACGACCGCCTCCTCCGGCACGGCCGGCCCGGCCACCGACGGGGCGGGCGCGCCCGGCAGGTGCAGGGTGAGCGTGTCGGCCCGTTCGGCGGTGCGGGCGGTCAGCAGCAACAACCCGAGCCGCTCGGCGGCGATCTCGGCGTCCGCGATCCTGCGCTGCACCAGCCGCGCCGCCGACTCGTCCGGGGTGCCCTCCTCCAGCCGTCCCTGGATCATCATGGCCGTTTCGTGCAGCCGCGCGGTGCCCACGCGCACGGCCTCCAGCGCCTTGTCCATCTCGTCCGCGGGGGCGTCGAGGAGTTCGACCTGCGCGGCCACGAGCTGGGCCAGCCGCGCGCGGAATGCCAGGCGCAGCCGCAGCAGCACACCGGTGGGCGTGGCGGGCACGACCGCGAACCGCATCAGGGCACTGGAGCAGAACGCCACGGCCATGGCACCGCACAGCGCGGGCAGCGTGGAGGCAGTGGCGCCGACGAACAGGGACAGGAAGTAGACCTGGAAGCCGATCAGCCCGAGCGCGGTGCCCCGGTCGCCGAACCGGCGGCCGTAGACCGCGCAGAAGATCAGGACGACGAAGAAGACGTCACCGACGAAGAGAAGCGCGTTGAGCACCGCGCCCAGGGACACCGAGGCCAGGGCCACCGGCAGGCCCAGCGCCAGCGTCACGGCCTGTGCGGACGGCTGCTTCTCCCGGATGGCGAAGGTGGCGACCATCGCCGCCATGGCCCCCGCCACCAGGAGGTGCACATCGGCACCCAGCAGGGAGAGCACGGCCAGGGTGAGAGCGATCGCGCCGACCGTCCGCAACCCGGCCGTCAGGCGCAGCAGTCCGGGGTCGGACGCGGCGGTCCGGTCCCGCACTCGTGCCCGCACCGCGCGTCCCGCTGCCCTCACGCCGCCGCACTCTCTCCCGACTCACACCAAGATCCGTATCTCAGCATGGCATGCCACGGGCGGACGCTCCCGTCCGGCCCGGTCCTACTCCGGCCGTCCGGCCCCCTCGACCTGCGCCCGCACCTGCTCCGGCGTCAGATAGGCGTCCGTGTACTCGAAGTCCTTCAGCCGTGCGGCCTTGCGGGCCTGGAACCCCGTCCGTACGAAGTCGTCACCGGCGACCGCGTTGAGCAGCCAGTTCGTCATCACCCGCGTCTTGGCCACGTTGGTGCGCAGCGCCGACCAGTGGTAGCCGCGGGCCACGGCCTGGGCGGGCAGCCCCCGCAGCTCGATGCCCAGCGGCTTGGAGACCGCGTCGGTGCCGCCGAGGTCGACGACGAGCCCGAGGTCCTTGTGGACGTACGGCTTCATCACCTGGCCCCGCAGTGACGCGATGACGTTGTCGGCGACGTGCTTGCCCTGCCGCAGGGCGTGCTGCGCGGTGGGCGGGCACATGGCCCCCTCTCCCTTGGCCAGGTCGGGCACGGCGGCCGAGTCGCCGAGCGCGAACACCCCGTCGTCGCCCGGCAGGTTCATCTCGGGGGCGACCGCGAGCCGTCCCTTGACCGTCTCCGCGCCGAGCGTGGCGATGAGCGGGCTGGCGACGACCCCGGCGGTCCAGATGAGCGTGCGGGTCGGGATCGCCCGCCCGTCGGTGAAGGTGACCTCCTCGGGGCCCGCCTTGGCGATGGAGGTGCCCAGGGAGATCTCGATGCCCCGCCGGCGCAGGATCTCCTGCGCGCTGCTGCCGAGCTTGTCCCCCAGCTCCGGCATCAGCTTCGGCGCGATGTCGATCAGATGCCACTTGATCAGGCCCGGGTCCAGGCGCGGGTAGCGTTTGACCGCCGCGTGCGTCAGCCGCTGCAGGCACGCCGCGGTCTCGGTGCCGGCGTAACCGCCGCCGACCACCACGAACTGCAGCCGCGAGGCCCGCTCCACGGGGTCCTGGCTCGCGTCGGCCAGGTCCAGCTGCGAGATGACGTGGTCACGGATGTACGCCGCCTCGGCGAGCGTCTTCATCCCGAACGCGTGGTCCGTCAGCCCGGGGATGTCGAAGGTCCGGGTGATGCTGCCGGGCGCCAGCACGATGTAGTCGTACGGCTCGTTGACGATCTCGTCGGTGATGGTGCGGATGACGCAGACCTTGGACTTAAGGTCCACGCCGATGGCGCCGCCCGGAATGATCCTTGTGCGGTACTTCTTGCTGCGGCGCAGCGAGACGGCGATCGACTGCGGCGTCAGCACACCGGAGGCGACCTGGGGGAGCAGCGGCAGGTAGAGCTGGTACGCGAACGGCGTCACCAGCGTGACGTCGGCCTCGTCCGGGGAGAGTTTCCGTTCCAGACGGCGGACGCACTCCACGCCGGCGAAGCCTGCGCCAACCACCAGGATCCTGGGTCGTGTCACGGTGTTCATCCCTTTCTGCGGCTCCAGGCGGTCTGCCTCGAACGCCTTCCGACTGCCCCTGGATCGCTGGTTCGCACCCCTTCGATCCCACCGTGTGTCCCCCGGGTGCGCCAGTCGGACGCGGCAGGCAGACGAACGCGTCGATCACCACCATGCCCGCACCGTGGCCGAAAAGCACCAGGCAGGAGTGAAGAACGCGTGCACACCCGGCCGGCCGGTCGGCCCTCAGGAGCCGACGCCACCCTGGACGTGACACAGCAGCAGACACACGTCGTCGTCCCGCTCGGAATCGCTCAGCAGCGGAGGCAGAAGCCGGTCCGCCGAGCCCTCCAGGTCCGTGTCCAGCTCCGCCGAGCGGAACCTCCCGAGCGCCGCGGCCAGCCGTTCGATACCCGGGTCTATGCCCTGCGCACGCCGCTCCACCAGGCCGTCCGTGTACAGGGCGAGCGTGGAGCCTGGTTCCAGTTGTTCCGTGTGGTCGGCGATCTCCTGGGTGAGCGGGATGCCGAGCATCGCGCCGGGCTTGGCGTCGAGGGTGCGCACGGTGCCGTCGGGCCGGCGCAGCACCGGCGGCGGATGCCCCGCGGCGGCCCAGGTCAGCGTGGGCTCGTCCGGGTGGAACCGGGCGATGACGGCGGTGGCGTACAGGTCCGGCTGGAGATGGTGCAGGAACCGGTGCAGCCGGGTCAGCAGGCGGCCGGGGCTGTCGCCGTCGACTGCGTACGCCCGCAGCGCGGTGCGCAGCTGGCTCATCATGACCGCCGCGTGCAGACCGTGCCCGGTCACGTCGCCGATGACGGTGATGAGACCGCCGTCCCGCTGGGGGAACGCGTCGTACCAGTCGCCGCCGATGTTCAGCCCGTGCGTGGCCGGAAGGTACCGCGCGGCGAGGCTGAGGC
The DNA here is from genome assembly GCF_002891435.1 of Streptomyces cahuitamycinicus. Taxonomy (GTDB): domain Bacteria; phylum Actinomycetota; class Actinomycetes; order Streptomycetales; family Streptomycetaceae; genus Streptomyces; species Streptomyces cahuitamycinicus. The sequence continues at coordinate 1,620 of NZ_POUC01000395.1, read as the reverse complement.
CCGGCGTGGCGGGCAGATCCGTCAGCAGGGCGCGCTGCAGCGTTTCGGCGATGTCACGGTTGTGCTCGAAGCGCCGGGCGTTGTCGATGGCGATGCTGGCCCGCCGGGTGAGCTCGATCAGCATCACCGCGTCGTCCGGGTCCCAGCGCGCGCCGGGCGGCGACAGGGTCAGGACCCCCAGCGGCGCCCGCCGCGTCGGCAGCGGCACACACAGCAGCGGCCGCCCCGGATCCAGCGCCGACGGCGGCTGGTCCTCGACGCCGGGCAGATTGCCGGGGTGGTCGGCGGCGTACTGGGGCCGCCCGGTGCGGGCCGCGACAACGGCGGCGGCCGGATGCGGCGCCGACCGGTGCTTGTCCTCCTCGTGGTCGAAGAGCCAGACGTCGACGCTGCTCGCGTACTCCGGCACCAGCAGGTCCGGCAGCCGGCGCACGATCTCCTCGTGGTTCAGCGACGCCGTCAGCACGGCGCTCGCGTCCGCGAGGAACGTCAGCCTGCGCCGTGCGCTCTCCGCCTCGTTGCGGGCCCTGCGCTCGGCGGCGAAGGCCTCGCGTTGGGCTCGCCCGGCCGCGTCGAGCTCGGCGTGCAGGGCCAGCACGCCCTGGTTGGTCTGGTGCAGCTCATCGCGGTGGAAGGAGACCAGGTCCTCCTGCTCGGTGAGCTTGTCCAGCACGACGGCCGTGTCCTCGTCGGCGCCGAGCAGCGCCTCCGACAGTGCGGCGGGGTCGTCGGCGACGGTGCCGTCCTCGGCGGCCTCGGCCGTCTCGGGACAGGGGACGGTGACCTCCCAGAGCGGCTCCCCGGCGGCGCAGGCCTCAGGCGACGGGGTCACCACGACGTGCAGCAGCCCCTCCTCGGCGGGGGAGCCCGCAAGGTCCATGGTGAGCCGCCACGTGCCCCCCTTGGTGAGGCACTGCCGCAGGTGGGCGCTGAGGGCGGCGGCCAGCCGGGTCCGTTCGACGGTGGGCACGCCGTACGCGGCGGACAGGCGCGCGAGCGAGATGCGGGCGCGGGCCGCGTCGATGACGGTGGTGATCTGCCAGGTGCGCATCATGGGTGTTCCGGCGGGGTCGAGGTGAGCACGGCCACGGCGGTGTCGTCCCGCACCGGCCGGGCGGGACTGCTGGCGTCACGTATCGTCACGGCGGCCGTCACGGCCGGGTCGGCCGGCGCCGGCCCGGGACCGGACGGCGGCGTCCAGCGGCTGGGCAGACCGTCGGTGTGCAGGATCAGCAGGGGATCGCCCGTCCAGTCGGCCTCCTCCTCACGGAGGGTGGCGGGCCGGTGGACCCCGACGATGCCGGGCCGCGACAGCAGGGCGCGCCAGGCGCCGCCGGTGCGCAGCCGCGCACCCACGTTGCCGATGCCGGCGAACCGCAGCCGCCCGGCCGGCAGGTCGAGCTGGGCCAGGGCGACGGCCGCGCCCCGGGTGCCCCTCAGCGCGTCGTGCAGCCGCCGCAGCGACTCGGCGGGGGAGAGGTGGGCCCAGCGGTGCAGCGCCGCGACCGCGGCGGACGAGGCCCGCGCGGCCTCCGGCCCGTGCCCCAGGCCGTCCGCCAGCAGCAACGTCACCCGGTCCCCGGCCCGGACCCACCCCCAGGCGTCCCCCGAGTACTCGGC
>NZ_POUC01000394.1 GCF_002891435.1 Streptomyces cahuitamycinicus | reverse complement strand
GCCTTAGCCGCACGCCCGGCCCGGGCATCGACACCGGCACCGGCACCGGCACCCGCAGTCGCAGCACCGCTGCCGGCCCCCGCCCCGCCCCGCGCGGCCTCGACACCGCCGACGGCCTTCGCGGCCCGCACATCGGCGTCATCCGTCGCCGAGCCGGAGACGGCCCCGCCGGAGACCGCCCCGCCGTCGACGGCCCGCACACCCGCCTCAGCCTCGGCCTCGGCCGTCGTACCCCGGGTATCGGGCGGCGCCGCGGCCCGCGCGGCATCCGACCCCGTGCCGGACGCCGTCGCCGACGCGCTGCCTGCGGCCATAGCTCCGCGTACCCGCGCCGCACCCCCCGCGGCGTCACCGGGCGGGCCGGAGGGTGCGACGGCCTCAGCGCGCCCGGCCCCCCCGGCGGCCGTGTCCAACTCGGCCGTGGAGGTCGACTCCGACCACCGCTCGCCCCTGGCCCCCGCGTCCATCGCCTCGTTGGCCAGCCGGTCCGCGTGCTTGTTCTGCGCCCTCGGCATCCACTCGTACGTGACCTGCCCGGGTGGGAAGACCCGAGCCGCCTGCGCCGCCAGTGGCTTCATGTCGGGGTGCTTGATCTTCCAGCGGCCCGACATCTGCTCGATGACGAGCTTGGAGTCCATCCGGACGTGGACCGTCGCGGCCGGGTCCAGTTCCCGGGCGGCGAGCAGGCCGGCGAGGAGACCGCGGTACTCGGCGACGTTGTTCGTGGCGACGCCGATGTACTCGGCGGTCTCCCGCAGGGTCTCCCCCGTCGCCGCGTCGCTGACCACGGCCCCGTAGCCGGCGGGCCCCGGGTTGCCCCGTGAGCCGCCGTCTGCCTCGACGATGAACTCCCGCACCGGAAGGGCTCCCTGAAGGCCTAGAGACCGGACTCGGACGTACGGACCAGGATGCGGCGGCAGTTCTCGCAGCGGATCACCGTGTCGGGCGCGGCCTTGCGGATCTCGGCCAGCTCGGTGATGGCGAGCTCCTGCCGGCAGCCCTGGCAGCTGCGCGCGTACAGCTTCGCCGCGCCGACGCCGCCCTGCTGCCCGCGCAGCTTGTCGTAGAGCTTCAGCAGGTCGGCGGGGATCGAACCGGCGATGACCTCGCGCTCCTTGGTGGCCGTGGCGATCTCGCCGTCGATCTGCTCGAAGGCGGCGTCGCGGCGCGTGGTGGCGTCGTCGATCTTCGACTGGACGGAGGTGACGCGCTCGGTCAGCTCGGCGACCCGCTCCTGCGCGGATTCGCGGCGCTCCATGACCTCCAGCACCACGTCCTCCAGATCACCCTGCCGCTTGGCGAGGGAGGTGATCTCGCGCTGGAGGTTCTCCAGGTCCTTGGGGGAGGTGACGGCACCCGAGTCGAGGCGCTGCTGGTCGCGGGCGGCGCGCTGACGCACCTGGTCCACGTCCTGCTCGGCCTTGATCTGCTCGCGGGCGGTGTCGCTCTCCTCGGTCTGCGCGGCCACGAGCAGGTCGCGCAGCTGGGTGTGGTCCTTGGTCAGCGACTCGATCTCCGCGTGCTCGGGCAGCGACTTGCGCTTGTGCGCGAGCTGCTGGAGGCGGACGTCGAGGTCCTGGACGTCGAGGAGTCGGATCTGGTCGGCGGGCGCGGCGTTCAGTTCGGGGCTCCAAGGGGGTCGGAAGTGGCAGAGGCCGCGTGCGCGGTCCAGGGGTCGGTGACCGTCTTCGAGACGTGGACGCGCAGGTCCCATCCGTGCCGGTCTGAGATCTCGTCGAGCTGGCTCGCGGCCAGCTCGCACCAGGGCCACTCGGTGGCCCAGTGCGCCGCGTCGAGCAGCGCGAGGGGGCTGTGGGCGCGGGCCTCCGACACGGGGTGGTGGCGCAGGTCCGCGGTGAGGAAGGCGTCGACGCCGGCCGCGCGCACGTGGTCGAAGAGGCTGTCGCCGGAGCCGCCGCTGACGGCCACCGTGCGGACGAGCGCCTCGGGGTCGCCGGCGACGCGGATGCCCTGCGCGGTGGCGGGCAGCCGCTCGGCGGCGCGAGCGGCGAACTCGCGGACGGTCATCGGGTGGTCGAGGGCGCAGAGGCGGCCCAGGCCCCGGCGGCCCTCGGGGTCGGTGGGGTCCGGGACGAGCGGCCCGGTGACCCTGAGGTCCAGGGCCCCCGCGAGGGCGTCGGAGACACCCGGGTCGGCGGTGTCGGCGTTGGTGTGGGCGACGTGCAGCGCGATGTCGTTCTTGATGAGGGTGTGGACGACACGGCCCTTGAAGTGCGTCGCCGCGACCGTCGTCGTGCCGCGCAGGTAGAGCGGGTGGTGGGTGACGAGCAGGTCGGCGCCCAGCTTCACCGCCTCGTCGACGATCTCCTGGACCGGGTCGACGGCGAACAGGACGCGCGTGACCTGCTGGTCCGGGTCGCCCGCGACGGTGCCGACCGCGTCCCAGGACTCGGCCCGCTCGGCGGGCCACAGGCTCTCCAGCGCGGCGATGACTTCAGACAGACGGGGCACGGGAGCAAGGCTACCCGCCTGATCTGTGGCGTTGTACCGCCACCGCCCGCTCCCGGCCCCCTGGCCCCGCTCAGCACAATCGCCCCCTTTTCCTCAGGCGAATCGTTCCTGGAACACACGTATGTGTGAAGTCTGCCGCCAGGGAATTCCCCGCCTGTGGCGCGAAACCTACGTTCGTCACTGGAGGTGACCGAACGATGACGGCCTGTGCGATCGAGCCTTCGGCGGGACACGAGGACGCGGACGAGGACGAGGACGGGTCCCGGCCGCCAGGCTGCACGCTCACCGCGGACGGCGCCTACGGCGCGCGTCTCGCGTCGGCCGGCGACTCCTGGTTCCCGGAGCGCTGGACCCTGGACGGCCATGAGCCGTACGCGGTGCCCCTGCCGCGCAACCAGCCGGAGGAGCCCGGGACGGAGGTGCAGCCGATGGGCGACGGCCGGGTCCTCATCCACCGGGTGGTGGCGGGGCGGCATGCCTTCGCGCTGCTGTACCCGACCGGGCCCGGCACCGGTGAGCTGCCCCTGGGCGCGGTCGAGTGCCGGGACGAGACGGCCCGGCTGCGGCTGCTGCCGCCCGCCCCGGGCGGCGAGCGGGCCTACGCCCTCGCCGTCGGGCCGCGCACGACGTCGGTGTGGCTGGTGGCGGGCGGCGCCTTCGGCCCCGAGCGGCTGGCCGAGCTGCCCGGCCGCTGCTCGGGCGGGGTCTGGCTGGACCGGACGGCACGGCTGCTGGCGCTGGACCGGGAGACCGGCGGCCGTGTCAAGACCGTCGTGGTGGACCTGGAGCGCGGCGAGGTGTCGCCGCTGCTGCAGATCGCCGCCGAGAGCGACGACCGGTTGCTGCTCGCCGACCACGACAGCGGGCTGCTGATCGTCCGCTCGGACGCGCCCTCGCCGGGACGGGGCCGGCTGGGCTGGGGTGTCCTCGGCAGCACGCTGCCGGTGCGCTTCCCGGGGTGTCTGCGGGTGCGGGACTGCTCCGTGACACCGTTCGCGATCCAGCCGGGGCAGGTGCTGACGCCGGAGAGCTGCGCGGTGGCGCTGCGGGTGGACGGGCCGAGGGGCAGCTGGGTCGGGGTCTGGCGGCCCGCCGAGCGGCGGGTGCACCATCTCCGGGCGCCCGAGGGGTGGCTGGCGGGCACGGGCCTGTGGACGCCGGAGGGGGTGCTGCGGCTGCCGTACGCGACGGAGGCCGTGCCGTGCGGTGTGGCGTGGGTGAGTCCGCCCGGGGCGGTGTCGCCGGAGCCGGACCCGGCACCCCCGGTTCCGGAACCCCCCGGGCACCCCAGACACCCGGAGCACCCGGAGCACCCGGAGCACCCGGAGCACCCGGAGGAGTACGAACCACCAGTCTCACCAGCGCAGTCCGCCCCGCCTCCGACCCCTTCGCCACCACGCCCTGTGCCGCTTCAGGAGGCGCCGTTGGGACGCCTTGTAACGAACTAGTGCCGGTTGGCGTGGCCGCCTGGATCCGTGGTCAGGGGTGCCGGTTAGACTCACCCGGCTGTAAAAAAGATCATGTTGACGGGGTGAATTCCACCGATGAACGACGCCAGCACGACCCAGCCGCGTACTGCCCCCAGGGACTCCGACGAGTTCCGTCCAGGGGGGGCCTCCACCGTCCCGCAGACCTCCTCCTCCGGCCCCGGCCGGCACCGTGGTGAGGTCTCCACGCAGGACGGCGAGACGGCTCCGCGCGGGCGCCACCGCAAGCCGGTGGCGGAGACCGAGCAGGCCGTGACCGCGGCCTGACGGCACGCCGGTCACCAGACGGCGAACGGCCCTTCCCGCCACGAGCGGGGAGGGCCGTTCCATGTCACCGACCGTCATTCACCCGCGTCTCAGCCCCAGCACCTCCGCCGCCGCGAACGTCTCCCCCACGGGCCGGTCCGCGTAGTACGGCCCGAGGACGGCTTCCAGCTCGTCGTACGTGAAGGTGTCCTGCTTGCTGTCGAACCTGGCGGCGACCCGCGGCCGTTCGACGACGGCGACCATCCCGCCGTGCACCACGAGGAGCTGCCCGTTGACGTGGGCGGCGGCGGGCGAGGCCAGATAGCCGACCAGCGGGGCGACATGCTCGGGGGCGAGCGGGTCGAGGCCCGTGCCGGAGGGCTGCTCGACGCCCGCGAAGACGTCCTCGGTCATGCGGGTGCGGGCGCGGGGGCAGATGGCGTTGGTCGTGACGCCGTACTTGCCGAGGGCGAGGGCGGTGGAGGTGGTGAGACCCACGATGCCGCCCTTGGCCGCCGCGTAGTTGGGCTGCCCGGCGGAACCGGCGAGGAACGCCTCCGAGGAGGTGTTCACGATCCGTCCGAACACCGGCTCCCCGGCCCGCTTGGAGCGCTCCCGCCAGTGCGCGGCGGCGAACCGGGTGGTGTTGAAGTGACCTTTGAGATGCACGCGGAGGACGGAGTCCCACTCGTCCTCGGTCATCGAGAAGACCATGCGGTCGCGCAGGATGCCCGCGTTGTTGACGAGGATGTCGAGCGTGCCGAACGCGGCGACGGCCGACTCGACGAGCGTGCGCGCCTGGTCGAAGTCGGAGACGTCGCCGGTGTGCGCGAGGGCGGTGCCGCCCGCCGCACGGATCTCGGCGGCGACCTCCTCGGCGGGTCCCGCGGAGGCCTCGCCCCTCCCGTCGCGGCCGGGCTGCCCGTAGTCGTTGACGACCACGGCGGCACCGAGCCGGGCGAGTTCCAGCGCCTCGGCCCGGCCGAGCCCGCGGCCCGCGCCGGTGACGATCGCGGACAGTCCCTGGAGCGGCAGCGGCGGCATGGGTCACGTCCTCACATCTCGATGCACGTACGCAGGGCGGTCCCGGTCCGCATCTGGTCGAGGGCCTCGTTGATGCCGGCGAAGGGGACCCGGTGGGTGATCAGGCCGGCCAGGTCGATCCGGCCCGCGCGCCACAGGGCGATGGTGCGTTCGTAGGAGCGCAGCACGTCACCGCCGCCGTACATGGAGGGCAGGATCCGTTTCTCGTCGAAGAAGAGCTCGAACATGTTGAGCTGGAGGAAGTCGTCCATGGCGCCCGCGCCGACCACGACGAGGGTGCCGCCGCGCCGGGTGTTGTCGTACGCGGTGCGTGCCGTGGCGGACTTGCCGACGACCTCGAAGACGTAGTCGAAGCCCTCGCCCGCGGTGATCTGCTGTTTGGCGTCGGCGAGTTCGTCGGGCGCGACGGCCCGGGTGGCGCCGAAGCGGACGGCCGCCTCACGCCGGGAGACGACCGGGTCCACGGCGACGATCTCCGCGGCGCCCTGGAGCCGGGCGCCCTGGATCACGGAGATGCCGACGCCCCCGCAGCCGATGACGGCCACCGACGAACCGGCCTGAAGGCCCGCCGTGTTGAGCGCGGCGCCGAGTCCTGTCGTCACCCCGCAGCCGATGAGGGCGGCGATGTCGAAGGGCACGTCGTCGGGTATCGGCACCGCGCAGCCGGCGTCGACGACGACCTCCTCGGTGAAGGTGCCGGTGCCGGCGAAGCCGAAGACGTCCCCGCCGGGGCGCTTGAAGTTGGGGGTGCCCGCGTTCATGAACCCGGCCAGGCACAGCTCGGTCTGACCGCGCTTGCAGGCGGGGCAGGAACCGCAGGCGGGCAGCCAGCACACGACGACCCGGTCACCGGCCCGCAGATGGCTCACGCCCTCGCCGACTTCGAGGATCTCCCCCGCCCCCTCGTGCCCGGGGACGAACGGCGCGGGCTGCGGGAGCACCCCGCTCATCGCGGACAGGTCCGAGTGGCACAGCCCCGTGGCGCGCACCCGGATCCTCACCTTGCCGGGCCCGAACCCCACCGCCTCGACGTCGTCGAAGACCTCCAGCTTGTCCTGGCCGATCTCGTGCAGTACGGCTGCGCGCATGGTGCGGGCTCCCCTCGTACGGCGTTCTGGTCTCAGGTGTGTTCGACGACGGTGTCGGCGAGGACGGGCGCGTCGGCTCTCTCGGCCGCGCTGACGGCGACCCGGGTGGATCCGGGTGTGTGCCACATGCGGATCCGCAGCGTCTCCCCCGGGTAGACGACCCCGGCGAACCGGGTGGCGTAGGACCGCACCCGGGTCACGTCCCCGCCGAGCAGCGTGTCGACGACGGCCTTGAGCGTGATGCCGTAGGTGCACAGGCCGTGCAGGATGGGCCGTTCGAATCCGGCGACCTTGGCGAACTCCGGGTCGGCGTGCAGGGGGTTCCAGTCGCCGGAGAGGCGGTAGAGCAGGGCCTGGTCGTCTCGGACCGGCCGCTCCACGGTCCGGTCGGGTTCGCCGGTGGGGGGTTCGAGGCGGGCGGAGGGGCCGCGGTCGCCGCCCCAGCCGCCCTCGCCGCGGATGAAGATCTGGGCGTCGTTGGTCCACAACGGGCCCTCGGTGTCGGCGACTTCGGTGCGCAGCACGAGGACGGCCGCCGTGCCCTTGTCGTACACGGCGGCGATCCGGTGGGTGGCGGTTGCGGTGCCGGTCGCCGGGATGGGGCGGTGGACGAGGAGGCTCTGGCCGCCGTGCAGGACGCGGGCCAGCTCGACCTCGATGCCGGGCATGGAGAGACCACCGGTCACCCCGGGCCTTCCGGCGCCCGCGACGGTGGCGAAGCTCGGCAGGACGTGCAGCCGGGACTCCAGGGTGTAGCGCAGTTCGTCGGGGTCGGTGGCGGGGCTGCCCGCGCCGATGCCGAGGTGGTAGAGCTGCACGTCCTTGTGGTCCCAGGAGAGCTCGACGGTCCGGGGTCCGGCGGCGAGCGCCTTGGCTGCGTCGATGGGCATGGGGCTCCTGATCGCCGGAGGAATGACCTCGGTACGGCCGTCCGCACCGTCGGCCGCACCGAGGCCGTCTGGGGCCGGGCCGGGACGCGAACTGAAACGCGTTCCAGTCCCGCGCCCTCTGTATAGCCGAGGCCCCGGCACTTGTGAAGGCTCCTGACGCTGTGTCAGATCGGCGTGGCGGTGGTGTACGGGTCGGGTCGGGACCGGGTCGGGATGCACCAGGCGCTGGAAGACCGGTC
>NZ_POUC01000393.1 GCF_002891435.1 Streptomyces cahuitamycinicus | reverse complement strand
CCCCATCAGTCGCGCCCCGCCCCGTCCGCTCGCTCGCCTGTCTCGTCGTACATACCGGATTCGCGCGCCACCAGCAGCCGCCGCGCGATCTGCCCCTCCAGAAGAGCCGGAACCCCGCCGAAGGCCCCCGCGAGATAGGACTGCGTGAGGTCCTCGCCCTCGCCCGGCTCCGCATCGGTGAGCGGATACAGCTCGGTCGCCCCGTCCTTGTCCTTCTCCGTCAGCCACACCTGAGCCGGGTCGAGGAGCCGCTCGCCGCTCGGGGTGGTGAGCACCGTCGCGTCGTGCGACGTGAAGATCAGCTGGGCGCCCTTGGGGTTCGCGTACGGGTCGTGGAAGAGCCGGACGACCTCGGCCGCGAAGCGGGAGTGCAAGCTGGCGTCGAGTTCGTCGACGAGGAGGACCGCGCCTTCGTCCAGGGCGAGGAGCAGTGGGCCCAGGAGGGCGAACCAGGACCGGGTGCCGTAGGACTCCTCCCGCCAGTCGAAGGACACGTCCCCGGCAGCCGAGTGGTGCGTCAGCTTCACCGTGTCCTGGCCCGAGCCCTCCTGGACGACCGTCGCTCCGGTGATGCCGAGGTCGGCGACCCTCAGCAACTCCTGGATCCTGGCGGCCCTCGGACCGGACAGTTCCTTCGTGGTGTACCGCGCGCGCTCGTCCCGCTCGACCTCCGGGCTGATCATCCAGAAGTTGCGGCGGAACCAGTGGAACAGCGGGGAGAGCTGCGGGTGGTTGTCCGTGCCGGCCGTGGAGAGCAACAGTGCGTTCGGCCGCGTACGCCGTACGAGCTGGGAACGGTCCTTGACCCGTCCACCGGGCCACTTGAAGACATCCGGCCGGGAGGCGTCGCGGTCGAGCCATTCCTGGCGGCGTCCGCGCGGGTAGCTGTGCAGCCATTCGGACTCGACTCGGGTGGCGCCGAGCTCAAAGCCGTACGTCCAGCGGACCGCGTCGATGATGACGTCGACCTCGAAGAAGGAGGGTTCGCTCTCGCTCTTGGGGTCCAGGGAGAAGATCTGGCGCGGAATGCCGTCGTATGAGGCCCAGTGCGCGTAGGAGTTGAGGACCGCATTGCGCATGTCCGTCATCGCGGTCAGCACGTTCGACTTGCCGGAGGCGTTGGCCCCGAAAATGCCGATCAGCGGGAAAACGGAGACGGATCCGCCGCCTGCGAGATCCACCGGCTTCGCCGACCCGCCCTGTTCGTCGCCAGGCGCGACGAAGGACAGCTCCTGCTCGTCTCGCAGGGACCGTACGTTCGCGACGCGGAACCGTAGCAGCACACTGTCCTCCTCTCCGGGCTCAGAGTAATGGCCGCGTCTGACATCGGCCCCGCCGGGACGCCTGCGGCCTCACGGAACATATCCCCTGGAGGTTGTCGCCCCGGCCGATCGGGTGATCAGTCCGAGCCCAGGTGCGTCGGGGCGAACATCCGCAGCACGGCCGGGAGCAGGACCACCGAGGGCCCGCTCGCCTGTAGCGCCTTCGCGAGGTCCTGCTCCAGGTTCTCCGGGGTCGTCCGTACCCCGGGCACGCCGAAGGACTCCGCGAGGGCCACGTAGTCGGGCCGGGTCAGTTCCGTCGCGGTCGCCTCGCCGAACGCGTCGGTCATGTACTCGCGCAGGATGCCGTAGCCGCCGTCGTCGACGATCAGCCAGGTGACGTCCAGGTCGTACTGGCGGGCCGTCGCCAGCTCGGCGATCGAGTACAGGGCCCCGCCGTCGCCGGAGACGGCGAGGACCGGGCGGGTCGGGTCGGCCGCCGCCGCGCCGAGGGCCGCGGGGAAGGCGTAGCCGAGGCCGCCGGCCCCCTGGGCGGAGTGCATGTGGTTGGGGCCCTTGGCGTCGAAGGCCGACCAGGCCCAGTAGGCGAGGATCGTCATGTCCCAGAAGGACGGGGAGTCGGCCGGGAGCGCCTTGCGGACGGACGCCAGCACGTCCTGTTCCAGGGTGAGTTCCTGGGCGGCGATGCGGTCGCCGACCTTCGCGAGCACCTCCCGGACCCGGTCCGCGGCCGTCGCGTCCTCGCGGGGCGTCACCGTCTCCAGCAGCGCCTGCAACGCGAGGCGGGCGTCCGCGTGGATGCCGAGGGCCGGGTGGTTGGACTCCAGCTTGCCGAGGTCGGCCTCGATCTGGACGACCCGGCCGCGGGGCTTGAACGTGTGGTAGTTCGAGGAGAGTTCACCGAGGCCCGAGCCGACTACCAGCAGGACGTCGGCGTCCTCCAGGAAGTCGGTGGTGTGCCGGTCCTCGATCCACGACTGGAGCGACAGCGGGTGCTTCCAGGGGAACGCGCCCTTGCCGCCCGGTGTCGTGACGACCGGCGCCCGGAGCCGCTCCGCCAGCTGCCTCAGCTTGCCGGAGGCGTCCGCCCGGACCACTCCCCCGCCCGCGATGATCGCCGGACGGGCGGCCCTGGACAGCAGGTCGGCGGCCACGGCGGTCAGTTCGGGACGCGGCGGCAGCTCCTCGGGGAAGGCGTCGCCGCCCGTGACGACCGGAATCGCCGTCTCGGCGAGCAGCACGTCCTGCGGGATCTCCACCCACACCGGGCCGTGCGGGGCGCTCAGCGCGGACTTCCAGGCCGCCTCGATCGCCGAGGGGATCTGGGACTGGGCGCGGACGGTGTGCACGGACTTGACCACGCCCCGGAACGAGGCGGCCTGGTCCGGGAGTTCGTGGAGGTAGCCGTGCCGGCCGCCGCCCAGGCCCGCCGTCGGGACCTGGCTGCTGATCGCCAGCACGGGCGCGGAGGCCGCCGCCGCCTCCTGGAGGGCGGCCAGGGAGGTCAGGGCGCCCGGCCCCGTCGACAGCAGCAGGGGCGCCGCCTCCCCGGTGATCCGGCCGTACGCGTCCGCCGCGAACCCGGCGTTGTTCTCGACCCGCAGGCCGATGTACCTCAGGTCCGAGCGGCGCAGCGCGTCGAACATGCCGAGGGCGTGCTGGCCGGGCAGCCCGAACACCGTCGTGGCGCCCAGCCCGGCCAGCGTCTCCACGACCAGGTCTCCGCCGCTGCGGCCGGGAGGAGGGTTCAGGGCGGCCTCCGTCTGGGCGGGCGTGGGGCGCAGTACCAGGTCGTGGTCGTGGGTCACGTGGCTTCCGAGTCCTTCCGGGCCGCGGCGATCTGGCGCGACATGATCGTGGTGAGTTCGTACGCGGTGTGGGAGGCCGCGACCGACGTGATCTCCGCGTGGTCGTACGCGGGAGCCACCTCGACGACATCGGCCGACACCAGGTTGCAGGATGCCAGGCCCCGCAGGATCTCCAGCAACTCGCGTGAGGTCATGCCGCCGGCCTCGGGCGTGCCGGTGCCGGGGGCGTGGGCCGGGTCGAGGCAGTCGATGTCGATGGAGATGTACAGCGGGCGGTCGCCGATGCGCTGGCGGAGCTGGTCGGCGACCTCGTCGGCGCCGCGCCGGTAGACGTCGGCCGAGGTGACGATGCCGAAGCCCATCTTCTCGTCGTCGGTCAGGTCCTGCTTGCCGTAGAGCGGGCCGCGGGTGCCGACGTGGGACAGGGCGGAGGTGTCGAGGATGCCCTCCTCGACCGCGCGGCGGAACGGGGTGCCGTGGGTGTACTCGGCGCCGAAGTAGGTGTCCCAGGTGTCGAGGTGGGCGTCGAAGTGCAGCAGGGCCACCGGGCCGTGCTTCTTCGCCACCGAGCGCAGCAGGGGCAGGGCGATGGTGTGGTCGCCGCCGAGGGTCATCAGACGGGCGCCGGTACCGAGCAGGTCGTCCGCGGCGGCCTCGACGGTCTCGACGGCCTCGTTGATGTCGAACGGGTTCACGGCGATGTCGCCGCCGTCCGCGACCTGGGCGAGGGCGAACGGGGAGGCGTCCTGTGCGGGGTTGTACGGGCGCAGCAGCCGGGACGCCTCACGGATGGCGTTGCCGCCGAAACGGGCGCCCGGCCGGTACGAGACGCCCGAGTCGAACGGCACGCCCACCACCGCGACATCGGCCCGGCCGACCTCGTCCAGCCGGGGCAGCCGGGCGAAGGTCGCCGGTCCCGCGTACCGCGGAACGCGGGAGGAGTCGACGGGCCCGCGCGGAGTCTCGTTGCTGCTCATGGAGGAATGCCTTCTTTCCTACGCTTCATCGCGTATGTACTGCTTGTCGTACGACTTTACCGGGCAGCCGGGACCGGCTCGGACGCGGGTCGAATGCCTGCCCGGCGACGCGTTCGCGCCAGGCGGCGAGGACGGCCACGCCGGTCGGCCACGCCATCAAGCCGACGGCGCCGTAGCCCCCGAGCGACGACATTCAGTCCCAGCACATCCGCCAGAATCTGGGGCGACCACTCCAGTCGACACTAGGCACCCGCCAACGACTGCGACATGTACATTTCGTACACCGCAGCGCGAAGGTATGGAAGGATCGGCGTGGATGAGCGGGAGCTGCGGGGTGCGGATCTGAGTACGTGAGCGGCGTCCCTCTGAGCACGTGACGCACGTCCCAGCGCTCGATACGCCGGGGACGCCCGCAGTCGGCTGCCTCACAATGGATGTCATGCCGATATCCGGGACACCCAGCCGCGCCGAACTCGTCGAGCACCTCGTCAGAACGCGCATCGCGGGCGACGTCGCCACTCCCCGCGAGAACAACCTTTCCCACTACCGCAAGCTGGCGAACAGCGACCGCCACTACTGGTTCGGGCTGGAACTCGGCGACCGCTGGAGCGACGAGCAGGACGTCCTCGCTGTGATGGCGGAGCGCGTCGGCGTGAACGACGACCCCGAGTACCGGTACGGCCAGGACACCATCGACCCGGAGCTGACCGTCGACGGCCTGGAGCGGATGGCCGGGCGGCTGCGCAAGGCGGCGGACGGGCAGCAGCGCGTCCTCTTCGCCACCGGCCACCCCGGCGGCCTCCTCGACGTGCACCGTGCGACCGCGTCGGCGCTGCGCGCGGCCGGCTGCGAGATCGTCGTCATCCCGGACGGGCTGACGACGGAGGAGGGCTATGTCATGCAGTTCGCGGACGTGGCGGTGCTGGAGCACGGCGCCACCCTGTGGCACACCCACTCCGGCGAACCGATGAAGGCGATCCTGACGGCCATGGAGCGCGAGGGCCGCCCGCTGCCCGACCTGGTGGTCGCCGACCACGGCTGGGCGGGCTACGCGGGGCAGCACGGCGTGGACTCCGTCGGCTACGCCGACTGCAACGACCCGGCCCTCTTCATCGCCGAGGCCGAGGGCACCGTGCAGGTGACGGTCCCCCTCGACGACCACGTGGTCAGCCCGCGCCACTACGACCCGATGACGGCGTACCTGCTGTCGGAGGCGGGCCTCAGCTAGGGCCCGGCTCGCGCGGGACGCGGACCACGCCCTCCTGTATCACGGTGATGGCCAGCCGCCCGTCCTGCGTGTAGATCCGCGCCTGCCCCAGTCCCCGGCCGCCGTACGCGGACGGGGACTCCTGGTCGTACAGCAGCCACTCGTCCGCGCGGAACGGCCGGTGGAACCACATCGCGTGGTCGAGCGAGGCCCCGACGACGTCCCCGACGGCCCAGCCGCCGCGCCCGTGCGCGAGCAGCACGGAGTCGAGCAGCGTCATGTCGGAGACGTATGTGGCGAGGACGACGTGCAGCAGCGGCTCGTCGACCGCGCCGCCCAGTTTGCCGTTGGTGCGGAACCACACCTGCGAGTGCGGCTCGCGCGGCTCGCCGAACTTCCCGTAGGGCGGCTCGTCGACGTACCGGAGGTCGACGGCGGAACGGGCCTCGGCGAACTTCTCCACCACGACGGGATCGAGATGCCCGTACCCGCGCAGCCGCTCCTCGCTGGTCGGGAGGGTCACGGGATCGGGCGCGGCCGGCATGGGCTCCTGGTGGTCCAGCCCGTCCTCATGCGTCTGGAAGGACGCCGAGAGGTGGAAGATCGGCTTGCCGTGCTGGACGGCGACGATGCGGCGGGTGGTGAAGGAGCGGCCGTCGCGGATCCGGTCGACGGTGTAGACGATGGGCGCGCCGGGGTCGCCGGGGCGCAGGAAGTACGCGTGCAGCGAGTGCGCGGGCCGGTCCTCGGGGACCGTGCGCCCGGCGGCGACGAGCGCCTGGGCGGCGACCTGCCCGCCGAAGACCCGCGGGACGACGGCGGACCGGGACCGGCCGCGGAAGATGTCCTCCTCGATCTGCTCGAGGTCGAGCAGATCGAGGAGGTCCTGGAGTGCATTGCTCATGGCAACTGTTGTACCGGCCAATGACTACGGCCGGTTCACAGCCCCATGTTCTTCGCGATGATCGACTTCATGATCTCGCTGGTGCCGCCGTAGATGCGGTTGACGCGGTTGTCCGCGTACAGGCGGGCGATGGGGTACTCGTTCATGAAGCCGTAGCCGCCGTGCAGCTGGAGGCAGCGGTCGATGACGCGGTGGGCGACCTCGGTGCAGAACAGCTTCGCGGAGGCGGCCTCGGCGGGGGTGAGCTCGCCGGCGTCCAGGGCCTCGGTCGCGCGGTCGGCGACGGCCTCGGCGGCGTCCACCTCGGCCTGGCAGGCGGCCAGCTCGAACTTGGTGTTCTGGAAGGACGCGACCGTCTTGCCGAAGACCGTGCGGTCCTGGACGTACTGCTTGGCGAACCGGACGGCGGCCTTGGCCTGGGCGTAGGCGCCGAAGGCGATGCCCCAGCGCTCGGAGGCCAGGTTGTGGCCGAGGTAGTAGAAGCCCTTGTTCTCCTCGCCGAGCAGGTCCTCGACGGGCACCTTGACGTCGACGAACGCCAGCTCCGCGGTGTCGGAGGTCTTTAGGCCGAGCTTGTCGAGCTTGCGGCCGACGGAGTAGCCCTCGGACTTGGTGTCCACGGCGAAGAGGGAGATGCCGTGGCGGCGGTCCTCGGCGGTCGGGGCGGAGGTGCGGGCGCAGACGATCATGCGGTCGGCGTGCACGCCGCCGGTGATGAAGGTCTTGGCGCCGTTGAGGACGTAGTGGGTCCCGTCCTCGCTCAGCTTGGCGGTGGACTTCATGCCCGCGAGGTCGGAGCCGGTGCCCGGCTCCGTCATCGCGATGGCCCACATCTCCTCGCCGCTGACGAACTTCGGGAGGAAGCGCTTCTTCTGCTCGTCGGTGGCGAGCATCTTGATGTACGGCAGGGCGAGCAGCACGTGCACGCCGGAGCCGCCGAAGGCGACGCCCGCGCGAGCGGTCTCCTCGTAGAGGACGGCCTCGAACTTGTGACTGTCCAGACCGGCGCCGCCGAACTCCTCGGGGACGTTGATGCCGAAGATGCCCAGCTCACCGAGCTTGTAGTAGAAGTCACGGGGCGCCTGGCCCGCTGCGAACCACTCGTCGTACACGGGTACGACCTCGGCCTCGATGAAGGCGCGAAGGGTCTCCCGGAACGCCTCGTGATCCTCGTTGAACACCGTACGGCGCACGCCGCCACCTCCACGACTTCGCATGTCTAAGCGCTTGCTCAGCAAAAGATACCGGCGAGTATCGAGACACGTCCAGGGTGGAGCCGGGGTGGTCGGGGTAACGCTCGTCACGCCGGGGGCCGCCGGGTATGGG
>NZ_POUC01000392.1 GCF_002891435.1 Streptomyces cahuitamycinicus | reverse complement strand
TAGTGTTCGTCGGCAGCGTCAGTGTGTATAAGAGACCGGGGGTGGCCTGGCTGTCGGCCTTCGCCATGCGCGAGCACAGTGACCGCCCGGCAACCGGCCCCACCACGCCCGAGCACGGTCGGCCGCCCGGCAACAGGCCTCCGCCCACGCCCGAACACAGTGACCACCCGGCAACCGGCCTCCACCCACGCGCAAGCACAGTGACCACCCGGCAACCGGCCTCCACCCACGCGCAAGCACAGTGACCGCCCGGCTACCGGCCTTCGAGCCGTGCGAGCGCCAGCTTCGCCGTCTCGGTCGGTGTGCTGCCCACGCTCACCCCGGCCGCCTCCAGCGCCTCCTTCTTCGCGGCGGCCGTGCCGGAGGACCCGGAGACGATCGCGCCCGCGTGGCCCATGGTCTTGCCCTCGGGCGCGGTGAAACCGGCGATGTAGCCGACGACCGGCTTGGTGACGTGCTCGCTGACGTACGCCGCCGCGCGTTCCTCCGCGTCACCGCCGATCTCGCCGATGAGGACGATCAGTTCGGTGTCGGGGTCGTCCTGGAAGGCGGCGAGGCAGTCGATGTGGGTGGTGCCGACGACGGGGTCGCCGCCGATGCCGACGCAGGTGGAGAAGCCGGCGTCGCGCAGCTCGTACATGAGCTGGTACGTCAGGGTGCCCGACTTGGAGACCAGCCCGATACGGCCCGGCTTGGTGATGTCGGCCGGGATGATGCCCGCGTTGGACTGGCCTGGCGTGATGATGCCCGGGCAGTTGGGGCCGACGATGCGGGTGCCCTGGTCCTTCGCGTACGCGGTGAAGGCGACGGAGTCGTGGACCGGGATGCCCTCGGTGATGACGACCGCCAGGCCGATGCCCGCGTCGGCGGCCTCCACGACGGCCGCCTTGGCGAAGGCGGGCGGCACGAAGACGACGGAGACGTCCGCTCCGGTCGAAGCCATCCCGTCGGCGACCGAGCCGAAGACGGGGACCGCCCGGTCGTCGAAGTCGACGGTGCGGCCCGCCTTGCGCGGGTTGACCCCGCCGACGACGTTCGTGCCGGCCGCGAGCATCCGCCGCGTGTGCTTCATGCCCTCGCCGCCGGTCATGCCCTGGACGAGGACCTTGCTCTCCTTGGTGAGGTAGATGGCCATGGCGTTCCGTCTCCTCAGGCCGTGGTGGCGAGTTCGGCGGCACGGGCGGCGGCGCCGTCCATGGTGGTGACCTGCTGGACCAACGGATGCGCATGCTCCTCGAGAACGGCCCGGCCCCGGGCCGCGTTGTTGCCGTCCAGGCGGACGACCAGCGGCTTGGTCAGCCGGACGGTTTCCAGGGCCCGCACGATGCCGTCGGCGACCGCGTCGCAGGCGGTGATCCCGCCGAACACGTTGACGAAGACGGATTTCACGTCCGGGTCGGAGAGGACGACCGACAGCCCGTCCGCCATCACCTGGGCGCTCGCTCCGCCGCCGATGTCGAGGAAGTTGGCGGGCCGCGCGCCACACCCGTCGACCACGTCCAGGGTCGACATGACGAGGCCGGCGCCGTTGCCGATGACGCCGACCTCGCCGTCCAGCTTGACGTAGTTGAGGCCTTTGGCGGCAGCGGCGGCTTCGAGTGCGCCGTCGTACCCTGTTTCCCCGGCGCCCCATCGTGCCTGCCGGAAGCGGGCGTTGTCGTCGAGGGTGACCTTGCCGTCGAGGGCGAGGATCTGCCCCTGCCGGGTGCGGACGAGCGGGTTCACCTCGACGAGGAGGGCGTCCTCGCGGACCAGGACTTCCCAGAGACGTACGAGGACGTCGACGGTCTGGGGCGGCAGCCCGGCCGCGTCGGCGATCTCGGTGGCCCTGGCCGACGTCAGACCCTCGGCCGGGTCGACGGGGATACGGGCCACGGCCTCCGGACGACCGGCCGCCACCTCCTCTATCTCCATGCCGCCTTCCGCCGAGGCGATCGCGAGGAAGCGGCCGGCCGCCCGGTCGAGTACGTAGGACACGTAGAACTCGCTCTCGATGTCGACAGGCTGGGCCAGCATCACCTTGCCGACCGTGTGGCCTTTGATGTCCATGCCGAGGATCTGACGGGCGGTGAGCTCGGCGGCGGCCGGGTCTGCGGCGAGTTTCACCCCGCCTGCCTTGCCGCGGCCTCCGGTTTTCACCTGGGCCTTGACCACGACGCGGCCGCCCAGCCGGCGTGCGATCTCACGGGCCTCCTTGGGTGAGTCCGTCACCTCGGCGCGCGGCACCAAGATGCCGTGTCTCTCGAAGAGTTCCCTTGCCTGGTGTTCGTACAGGTCCATTCCGGCTCCTGACTGCCGTGTCTTGTGGGGAGCGACCCCCGACACCCGAAAATGCCGCACGCCCCCTGGACACCACCCACCGGATGCGGGATAACAAGTTTCATACAGTATTCGTCGACTGTATGCAATGTACGCGAACCGCTCCAACCCCCTACGAAGGGACAGGACTTCGCCATGCCCGACGACACCCAGGACTTGATCTCCGGTGGTCATCTCGTAGCCAAGGCGCTGAAGGCCGAGGGAGTAGACCGCATCTACACGCTGTGCGGCGGCCACATCATCGACATCTACGACGGCTGCGTCGACGAGGGCATCGAGGTCGTCGACGTACGCCACGAGCAGGTCGCCGCACACGCCGCCGACGGTTACGCGCGCATCACCGGCAAGCCCGGCTGCGCGGTGGTCACCGCGGGACCCGGGACGACCGACGCCGTGACCGGTGTCGCCAACGCCTTCCGCGC
Source organism: Streptomyces cahuitamycinicus (assembly GCF_002891435.1). Taxonomy (GTDB): domain Bacteria; phylum Actinomycetota; class Actinomycetes; order Streptomycetales; family Streptomycetaceae; genus Streptomyces; species Streptomyces cahuitamycinicus. Next base: position 4,774 of record NZ_POUC01000392.1, on the reverse strand, counting down.
CGAGTCCCCGATGCTGCTGATCGGCGGTCAGGGGGCCCTGACCCAGCACAAGATGGGATCCCTTCAGGACCTGCCGCACGTCGACATGATGAACCCCATCACCAAGTTCGCGGCGACCGTGCCCGACACGGCCCGCGCCGCGGACATGGTGTCCATGGCCTTCCGCGAGTGCTTCCACGGCGCGCCCGGCCCCTCCTTCCTGGAGATCCCGCGCGACGTGCTGGACGCCAAGGTCCCGGCCGCCAAGGCGCGTCTACCGAAGGGCGGCGCCTACCGCGCCTCGACCCGCTCGGCCGGCGACCCCGAGGCGATAGAGAAGCTCGCCGACCTGCTGGTGCACGCCGAGAAGCCGGCCATTCTGCTCGGCAGCCAGGTGTGGACCACCCGTGGCACCGAGTCCGCCATCGAACTCGTGCGGACCCTCAACATCCCCGCCTATATGAATGGCGCGGGACGCGGCACCCTCCCGCCCGGCGACCCGCACCACTTCCAGCTCTCCCGCCGGTACGCCTTCTCCAACGCCGACGTCATCGTCATCGTCGGAACCCCCTTCGACTTCCGCATGGGCTACGGCAAGCGGCTCTCCCCGGACGCGACCGTCGTGCAGATCGACCTCGACTACCGCACGGTCGGCAGGAACCGCGACATCGACCTCGGCGTCGTGGGCGATGCCGGCCTGGTGCTGAAGTCGGTGACCGAGGCGGCTTCCGGGCGGATCAACGGAGGGGCGTCCAAGCGCAAGGAGTGGCTGGACGAGCTGCGGGCGGCCGAGCAGACCGCTCTGGAGAAGCGGCTGCCCAACCTGAAGTCCGACGCCTCACCCATCCACCCCTACCGCCTGGTCAGCGAGATCAACGACTTCCTCACCGAGGACTCGATCTACATCGGGGACGGCGGCGACATCGTCACCTTCTCCGGGCAGGTCGTACAGCCCAAGTCGCCCGGGCACTGGATGGACCCGGGGCCCCTCGGCACCCTCGGTGTCGGCGTCCCCTTCGTGCTCGCGGCCAAGCAGGCACGGCCCGACAAGGAGGTCGTCGCGCTCTTCGGAGACGGCGCTTTCTCCCTGACCGGCTGGGACTTCGAGACCCTGGTCCGCTACAACCTCCCGTTCGTCGGCATCGTCGGCAACAACTCCTCCATGAACCAGATCCGCTACGGCCAGGCCGCCAAGTACGGCAAGGAACGCGAGCGCGTCGGCAACACCCTCGGCGACGTCCGCTACGACGAGTTCGCCCGCATGCTGGGCGGCCACGGCGAGGAGGTCCGCGACCCCGCCGACATCGGCCCGGCCCTGCAACGTGCCCGTGAGTCCGGCAAGCCGTCACTGATCAACGTCTGGGTCGACCCGGACGCGTACGCCCCCGGAACCATGAACCAGACCATGTACAAGTGAGGTGCCCCCGATGACAGGAACCAAGGCCCTCGAAGGCATCCGCGTCCTGGACATGACCCACGTCCAGTCCGGGCCGTCGGCGACCCAGCTGCTCGCCTGGCTCGGCGCGGACGTCGTCAAACTGGAGGCGCCGACCGGCGACATCACGCGCAAGCAGCTGCGTGACCTGCCGGACGTCGACTCCCTCTACTTCACGATGCTCAACTGCAACAAGCGGAGCATCACCCTCAACACCAAGACCGAGCGCGGCAAGGAGATCCTCACCGAGCTGATCCGGCGCTCCGACGTCATGGTCGAGAATTTCGGCCCGGGCGCGGTGGACCGGATGGGCTTCACCTGGGACCGCATCCAGGAGATCAATCCACGGATCGTCTATGCCTCCATCAAGGGGTTCGGCGAGGGCCCGTACACCAACTTCAAGGCGTACGAGGTCGTCGCGCAGGCCATGGGCGGGTCGATGTCGACCACCGGCTTCGAGGACGGGCCGCCGCTGGCGACGGGGGCCCAGATCGGGGACTCGGGGACGGGTGTGCACGCCGTGGCGGGCATCCTCGCCGCGCTCTACCAACGGGAGCGCACCGGGCGCGGGCAGCGGGTCAACGTGGCCATGCAGCACGCCGTACTCAACCTGTGCCGGGTGAAGCTGCGGGACCAGCAGCGTCTGGCACACGGGCCGCTCGCTGAATATCCCAACGACGACTTCGGCGACGAGGTTCCCAGGTCCGGAAACGCGTCCGGCGGCGGCCAGCCCGGCTGGGCGGTCAAGTGCGCGCCGGGCGGCCCGAACGACTACGTGTACGTCATCGTGCAGCCCGTCGGCTGGCAGCCGATCAGCGAGCTCATCGGCCGGCCCGAGCTGGCCGACGACCCCGAGTGGGCGACGCCCGAGGCGCGGCTGCCCAAGCTCGGCAAGATGTTTCAGCTGATCGAGGAGTGGTCTTCGACGCTGCCCAAGTGGCAGGTGCTGGAGCGGCTCAACGCGCGCAACATCCCGTGCGGTCCGATCCTGTCGACCCGGGAGATCATCGAAGACCGTTCGCTCGCCGCCAACGAGATGGTCGTCACCGTCCCCCATCCCGAGCGCGGCGACTTCGTGACCGTCGGCAGCCCGCTCAAGCTGTCCGACTCCCCCGTCGAGGTGACCAGTTCGCCGCTGCTGGGGGAGCACAACGAAGAGGTCTACGTCGGCGAACTCGGCCTCGGTGACGAGGAAGTCCGCCTGCTCAAGTCGAACGGAGTGATCTGACGTGATGGCGGAAGACCGGGTCCTGCGGGTGCGGTCCCTCCTTGAGTCCGTGCGGGCCGAGGGGCGGACCGCGCTCACCGCGCCCGAGGGCAAGGTGATCGCCGACGCGTACGGCATCGCCGTGCCGGGCGAGGAACTGGCGACGGACGTCGACGAGGCCGTGGCGTTCGCGGCGCGCTTCGGCGGGCCCGTCGTCATGAAGATCGTCTCACCGGACATCCTGCACAAGACCGACGCCGGCGGAGTGATCGTCGGTGTCGAGGGCGCGGCCGACGTGCGGGCTGCCTTCCACACCATCATCGACAACGCGCGCGCGTACGACGCCGATGCCCGCATCTCGGGCGTCCAGGTGCAGGAACTGCTGCCGAAGGGGCAGGAGGTCATCGTCGGCGCGGTGACGGACCCGACGTTCGGGAAGGTGGTCGCCTTCGGGCTCGGCGGGGTCCTCGTCGAGGTCCTCAAGGACGTCACCTTCCGGCTCGCGCCGGTGGACGCCGACGAGGCGCTGTCGATGCTGGACTCGATCCGGTCGGCGGAGATCCTGCGCGGGGTGCGCGGCCAGGCGGGCGTGGACCGGTGGGCCGTCGCCGAGCAGATCCGCCGGGTCTCGGAACTCGTCGCGGACTTCCCCGAGATCGCCGAGGTGGACCTCAACCCGGTGATCGCGACGGCGGAGGGGGCGGTCGCGGCCGACATCCGGGTGATCCTCGCCGAGTCGCAGCCCGCGCCGCGCCGGACGTACTCCCGCGACGAGATCCTCGCGTCGATGCGCCGGCTGATGCAGCCGGGCTCGGTCGCCGTGATCGGTGCCTCCAACGAGCAGGGCAAGATCGGCAATTCGGTGATGCGCAACCTCATCGACGGAGGGTTCGCCGGGGAGATCCACCCGGTGAATCCCAAGGCCGATGACATTCTGGGCCGCAAGGCGTACAAGAGTGTCACGGACGTTCCCGGTGAGGTGGATGTGGCCGTCTTCGCCATCCCCGCCCGGTTCGTGGCCTCGGCCCTGGAGGAGGTGGGACGCAAGAAGATCCCGAACGCCGTTCTGATCCCCTCCGGGTTCGCGGAGACCGGCGAACACGCACTGCAGGCGGAGATCGTGGCGATCGCCGAGCGGCACGGCGTCCGGCTGCTGGGCCCGAACATCTACGGCTACTACTCGACCTGGCACGACCTGTGCGCCACGTTCTGCACACCGTACGACGTCAAGGGCGGGGTGGCGCTGACCTCGCAGTCGGGCGGCATCGGCATGGCCATCCTGGGCTTCGCCCGCACCACCAAGACGGGCGTGTCGGCCATCGTCGGGCTCGGCAACAAGTCGGACCTGGACGAGGACGACCTGCTGACCTGGTTCGGCGAGGACCCACACACCGACTGCATCGCGATGCACCTGGAGGACCTCAAGGACGGCCGCGCCTTCGTGGAGGCCGCCCGGGCGACCGTGCCGAAGAAGCCCGTGGTCGTGCTGAAGGCCGGGCGGACGGCGGCGGGGGCCAAGGCGGCCGGCTCGCACACCGGCGCCCTGGCGGGCGATGACGCCGTGTACGACGACATCCTGCGGCAGGCCGGGGTGATCCGGGCGCCGGGGCTGAACGAGATGCTTGAGTACGCGCGCGCGTTGCCGGTGCTGCCCGCACCCAAGGGCGACAACATCGTGATCATCACGGGCGCCGGCGGCAGTGGTGTGCTGCTCTCCGACGCGGTGACGGACAACGGCCTGTCGCTGATGGAGATCCCGCCGGACCTGGACGAGGCGTTCCGCAGGTTCATCCCGCCCTTCGGGGCCGCGGGCAACCCGGTGGACATCACCGGGGGCGAGCCGCCGTCGACGTACGAGGCGACGATCCGGCTGGGCCTGGAGGACCCGCGCGTCCACGCGCTCGTCCTCGGCTACTGGCACACCATCGTCACTCCTCCGATGGTCTTCGCGCAGCTCACCGCGCGCGTGGTGGCCGAGTTCCGGGAACGCGGGATCGAGAAGCCCGTGGTGGCGTCGCTCGCGGGGGACGTGGAGGTCGAGGAGGCCTGCCAGTACCTCTTCGAGCGGGGGGTCGTGGCGTACCCGTACACGACCGAGAAGCCGGTGGCCGTGCTCGGCGCGAAGTACCGCTGGGCGCGGGAGGCGGGGCGGC